>JAXDKU010000014.1:0-9288 GCA_034667005.1 Chloroflexota bacterium | reverse complement strand
ACCTGTGGCGCTGGAGCTCGGCGCCTCGGCGAGCTCGGTCCGGCGCGCGAAGACCGCGACCAGGGCGAGGACCGCGGCCATGCTTCCGAGCGCCAGCCGCAGCCCCACCTGGCCCGCGGCAAAACCGATGAGCGGCGGCCCGACGACGAACCCAAGGTAGCCGAGGGTGGTCGTCGCGGCGATGCCGGTTCCCGGCGAGACGCCCGGGAACCGCGCTGCCGCGCGGAGGATCACCGGGACCATCGACGCGAGTCCGCCCCCGACCATGGCAAAGCCCACGATTCCGGAGAGCGGCGTCCCGACGACGAGCGCCAGCCCGAAGCCGATCACGCCGACGACGGCGCCCGCCCGGGTCACGGCGGCGGGCCCGAAGCGCTGCACGATCCGGTCGCCCGCCAGCCGACCGCCGGTCATGACCAGCGAGAATGCCGCGAAGGCGAAGGCGGCCGTGGCCGCGTCGGCGCCGAGCGGCCCGACCATGAGTACGGCGCTCCAGTCCGCGACCGAACCCTCCGTCATCATGCTGCCGAAGCACAGCAGCCCGAGGCCGATGAGCGCAGCAGGCGGCCGCTGGAACAGCGGGGTGTCCTCCGCGTGGTCCACCTGTCCGGCCAGCATCCCGGCGTAGGACAGCGCACCCAGCAACGCCACCACGGCCGCGATCAGAACAAAGTGGACCCCTGGGGGAAGGTTCTGCCCCGCCGCCAGGCCACCGACTGCCGCGCCGAGCATCCCGCCGAGGCTGAACAGGCCGTGGAACGAGGACAGGATCGGGCGACCGTATCGTCGCTCGACCTCGACGCCATGCGCATTCATCGAGACGTCCTGCCAGCCGCTGCCCGCGCCGAGGCACGCGAGGGCCAGCACGAGCACCGGCAGGGACGGCGCGAGACCCGCCAGCGCGAGCCCCAGCGCCATGAGGCTCGTGCCCACGAACGTGAGGTTCCGGCTGCCGTGGCGGGCGATCAGGCCGCCCGCGATGGGCATGGCCGCGACGGCACCAACGGCGATCGAGAGGAGGGCGAATCCGAGCACGGTGTCGCTCAACCCGAGCCCGTCGCGCACCTGCGGGATGCGGGCTGCCCACGTCCCGAATGTCAGGCCGTTGGCCGCGAACGCGAGCGTGACGGCGAGCCGCGCGCGCCTGAGATCCGGAGCGACGGCGGTCATGGACCCATCATCCCTGCCGGACGGCTCCGCTGTTCTCGACTAAGGTGAAGGCGATGCCCGACCGCGCGCTTCCCTCAGCCATCCGGGACGAAGTCGAGCGGCTCGGCAAGGCCGACATCATGGTCGGCATCCCGAGCTTCAAGAACGCGGCCACCATCGGCTACGTCGTCCGCGCGGCCCAGGCTGGCCTCGTGCAGTACTTCCCCGACCTGCGGCCCGTGGTCGTCAACGCGGACGCGGGCTCGCCCGACGGCACAGGCCGCGTGGTCGTCGAGACCGAGCCGCCCGAGTACATCGAGCGGATCCTCCTGGTCCAGCCACGCAACAAGCTCCACCGGATGAGCCTGACCTACCCGGAGATCGACGGCGTCGGCGGAAAAGGCGCGGCACTTCGCACGATCTTCCGGATCGCGGCCGAGCTGGAGGTGGACGCGCTCGTCGTGGTCGACTCGGACCTTCGTTCGATCGTCCCCGAGTGGATCGAGCTGCTCGCGGGACCGATCCTCAAGGGCGGCTTCGACTACGTCGCGCCGCTCTACAGCCGCTACAAGTACGACGGCACGATCACCAACACCGTCACGTACCCCCTGACGCGGGCGCTCTACGGGCACCGCATCCGGCAGCCGATCGGTGGCGACTTCGGCGTCAGCGGCGACCTCATCCGCCATTACCTCGCCCAGGACGACTGGACGCCGGACGTGAGCAAGTTCGGGATCGACATCTGGATGACGACGAGCGCCATCACCGGCGGCTTCGCGGTCGCCCAGACGCGGCTCGGAGCGAAGGTCCACGATCCGAAGGACCCCGGCGCGGACCTCGGGCCGATGTTCAGTCAGGTCGTCAGCACGATCATGCGGCTGACCGAGAAGCACGCAGAGAGCTGGCTCCAGGTCCAGGGTTCCCACGACGTGCCGATCTACGGCTTCGAGCGCGTCATCGATCCGCCGCCGCTCGACGTGAACAGCCAACGGCTGCTGGAGCAGTTCGGGCAAGGACGGCTCACGGTCGGCGAGGTCTGGAAGGCGGCATTCTCCCCGGAGGTGGCGGCCCAGGTGCTGCGGCTCGCCGAGGACGCCCAGGAGGCCGTGGAGGCCGCCGTTCGGGCGGACCGTCCGAAGCCGATCGACGAGAGCGGGTACGTCTTTCCGGACGAGACCTGGGCACGGCTCATCTACGACGTGTGCCTGGCAGCACGGAACCGGGTGCTCCCGGTTGACCGCCTCGTGGCCGCGCTGATCCCCGTCTACTTCGGCCGCGTCGCCAGCCTGGTCGTGGAGACGCGCGACTTGACCACCGACCAGGCCGAGGCGTTCGTGGAGCGCCAGGCTCGCGCGTTCGAGCTGGCGAAACCCCAGTTCGTCGAGCGCTGGCGCTCGACGGCCGGCCAGAAGCGGCGGCCGGCGCCGAAGCGTGGGCCGGCGCCGAAGGGGCGGCGGGCGCCGACGCTGCCAGCCACGCCCCGGGCCAAGCGCATCGCGTGAGTGCCCGGGCCTCGCTTCCGCAGCGAATCCTCATCCCTCTCGCGAACCCGCGGACTGCCGCCGACCTCGTCCGCATCGGAGCGGCGCTGCTCAGCCCGGGTGGTTCGTTGATCTGCCTCAGCATCGTGGAGATCCCCGAGGGGATGCCGCTCTCCGAGGGCGCCACCCGGGCGCGCCAGTCGCGGCGGCTGCTCCAGCGCGTCTACGAGTTCGCTCCCGCCGGGACGTCGGTCCGGACCGTGGTGCGAATCGGGCGGCGCGCGGCGGAGGGCGTCGTCGAGCTGGCCGCGGAGGAAGAGGCGGACCTGATCATCTTCGGCTGGGGCGGTGGCCGGGCAGCCGGCCGCGACGCAACCGATCGCGACCACGTCTTCAGCCCCACGATCGACGAGGTCGTGCGCGACTCGCCGTGCGACATCGCGGTCGTCAAGCAGCGCGGGGTCGCGAACGTCAACCGGATCCTGGCACCCGTCCGCGGCGGGCCCCACGCCGAGCTGGCGTTGCGCGTTGCCAATGCCCTCGGATCGGCCTTCGACGCGCGCGTCGATGTGCTCCACGTGGTGCCCGAGGGCCTCACGGACGTGGTTCGCTCCCAGGCCGAACGTGCCCTGACGACGTTCGTCCGGCAGCGTGCCGGCGAGGGCGCGGAGTCGCTGCTCATCGAAGCGGCCAATGTCGCCGGGACGATCCTGCACGAGGCCGAGAGCTCGCAGCTCGTGGTCATGGGCGCGAGCGCCATGGCGGGCAACGGCGCCGACGCGCCGCTCTTCGGGGTGCTGCCGGAGACCGTCGCGCAGCAGGCGCGCACCAGCGTGATCGTGGTCAAGACCCGCGAACAGCCGACGCGTTCGCTGTTCGAGCAGCGCGCGGCGATGGCCGAGACCCTCGAGGCGGCCGAGCTCGCGGCGGAGGCCGGGCGCAGCGTGCCCGCTCGAGTCGATCGCTGGTTCGCCGAATCGAGCTTCCACCACTCCGAGTTCTCCGACCTCAAGCGCCTGGTGGCGCTCAAGGAGAAGCAGGGGCGCACGGTCTCCGCAGTCCTGCCGACGCTCAACGAGGCGGCCACCATCGGCCCGATCGTCCGCGCCGCGCGGCGGGCGCTGATGGAGCAGTTGCCGCTGGTCGACGAGCTCCTGGTGATCGACTCGGACTCGACCGATGCGACCCGGGAGATCGCGGAGGCCGAGGGTGCCCGAGTCGTGCGCCACTCGGAGGTGCTCCCGAAGTACGGCTCATACTCCGGCAAGGGCGAGGCGCTCTGGAAGTCGCTCTATGAGACGACCGGCGACCTGATCGTCTGGTCCGATACGGACATCCAGGACTGGCACCCCCGCTTCATCTACGGCACCCTCGGGCCGTTGCTGACCGAAGAGCGGATCGGATACGTGAAGGCCTACTACCAGCGGCCGATCGTCGAGGGAGGGCAGCTCAAGGAGGGCGGCGGCGGGCGCGTCACCGAGCTCGTCGCGCGGCCGCTCATCAACCTCTTCTTCCCGGAGCTGTCCGGCTACATCCAGCCGCTGTCCGGGGAGTACGCGGGTCGCCGCGAGCACCTCGAGCAGATCCCCTTCTTCACCGGCTATGCCGTCGAGATCGGCCACCTCATGGACCTCTCGGAGCGCCTCGGACTCGCGGGCCTCGGCCAGGTGGACCTGGACATCCGCATCCATCGGAACCAGGAGCTGGAAGGCCTCTCGCGGATGAGCTTCACCATCCTCCAGGCCGTCATGAAGCGATTGGAGGAGCGCCGCAGGGCGCGGCTGTTCGCGGACCTCGGCTCGACCATGAAGCTGCCCCGCTCGACGCCGAACCGCCTGTCGCTCGAGGTCATCGACCTCGCCGACGCCGAGCGGCCGCCCATGATCCGCATCCCCGAGTACGCGGAGCGCCGGGGCCTGCGCGGTGGCTGATGCCGGCAGGCGTGACGCGCCGCTGACGATCCTGATCGCCCCGGACTCGTTCAAGGGCTCACTCAGCTCCGTGACGGTCGCGGCGGCCATCGCGACGGGCTGGAGCCGGGCACGCCCCAACGACCGCATCGAGGTCGCGCCGCTCGCCGACGGTGGGGAGGGCCTGCTCGACGCGATCGAGGCCGCCGGCGGCTGGGACGCGCTGCCGGCCCACGCGGAAGACCCGATCGGGCGTCCGATCGAAGGCCGCTTCCTTCGCCAGGGAGATCGCGCCGTCGTGGAGCTGGCCACGGCATCGGGAATCTCGCGCCTGGCCCGCGACGAGCGCGACGCGCTGATGGCTTCGACGTTCGGCACGGGGCAGATCCTCGCGACGGCGATCGGGCTCGGCTGCCGCGACGTCGTGCTGGGCCTCGGCGGCAGCGCCACGACCGACGGGGGGTCTGGGCTGCTGCGCGCGCTCGGAGCGCAGTTCCTCGACGAGCGTGGAAAGGAGCTGGCTCCGGGCGGCGGCCCGCTCGGTCGCCTTGCGAAGGTGGACGTGTCCGGGCTGTCGTCGCTGCTCCGGGAGGTCACGCTCACGATCGCGTCCGACGTGACGAACCCGCTGACGGGCGAGCACGGCGCGGCCGCCGTCTACGGTCCGCAGAAGGGCGCCGACGAAGCCGCGGTGCGTTTCCTGGACGCCAACCTGGACCACTACGCAGCGATGCTCCAGCACGCGACGGGCCGCAACGTCCGGGATGAGCCCGGCTCCGGCGCGGCCGGCGGGACCACGGCGGGGCTCCTCGCGATCGCGGATGCCTTCGCGGAGCTGCGCATCCGGCCCGGGATCGAGGTGGTGATGGAGATCACTGACTTCCCCGCACGCGTCGCGGATGCTGACGTGGTGATCACGGGCGAAGGGCGCATCGACGAGCAGACCGCGTTCGGCAAGACCGCGCTCGGCGTGGCGCGTCGCGCGGCGGAGGCGGGCAAGGCCTGCCTGGCGTTCGGCGGTGGCGTCACCGAGGCCGGCGCCGAGGCGTTGCTCTCTCTTGGGGCGGTGGCGGTCCCGGTGACGGAACGGCCGATGAGCGTGGACGAGGCCATGACGGCGGGTCCGGGACCCGTCGAGCGAGCGGCGGAGCGAGTGGCACGCGTCGTTTCCATGGCGCGGGCGTGACGCCGACCGGCCTGCCAACCGAGCCCGCCGCGCCCGCCGGCGGTGCTGCGCCAGGTGCCGCGCCGGGCGCCGCGCCAGGAGTCACCCCCCAATCACGGCCGGCGGGCGTCACCGTTCGGGCGGTCCGGGCGCGCGCCACGGCCAAGATCGTGCGCCGCCGGCCGCGGAAGCCAGCCGATCCCGCCCTCGCCTGGGCGAAGCGCCTGGGGCGCGCGCGGCCCGGCCTGGTGCCCTGGGTGCTCGACCGGCTCGCGGAGAGCTACGGCCACCCAGTCCGCAACCCCGTCCATGATCCGACCACCGAGCTGGTGCTGACGATCCTGTCCCAGAACAGTGCGGACATCAACGCCGAGAAGGCGTTCGAGGCATTGCGCAAACGCTACCCGTCAAGGAACGTTGCTCCAGCGGCCGATGCCGCGACGTCCGCGAAGGTCAATCGCCCGGGCTGGGGCGGCTCAGGGCTCGACAACGCGGCACCACCGGACTGGCTCTCCGTGGAGCATGCGCCGCTCCCCGAGCTGATCGACACCATCCGGCCCGGCGGCCTCGCGCCGCAGAAGGCGCCGCGCATCCAGGCGGCGCTCCGGTCGCTGCGCGAGCGGCACGGCGACTATTCGCTGGACTTCCTCGACGGTGCGCCCGCACTCGAGGCACGTGCGTGGATGACGGCAATCCCGGGGATCGGCAAGAAGACCGCATCCGTGGTGCTGCTGTTCGCGTTCGGCACGCCTTTGATGCCGGTCGACCGTCACGTTGAACGCGTCTCCAAGCGCATCGGCCTCCTGCCGCGCAGCGCGACGCCCGACCAGGCCCACGAGATGTTCCTGGCGCTGCTCGCGCCGGAGCAGATGCACGAGGCGCACGTCAACCTCATCACCCACGGCCGGCTCACGTGCCACGCACGCCGGCCGGCCTGCGAGCGCTGCCCAGTTGCGGCCCGGTGCCGCTACCTCGACCCGAAGGCGCCCTGACCAACGGCCAGGACGGCTCGGCGCTGCCAAGGAGGTACCCCGTGTCCGATCCCCAGAGCTCCGGCTTCGCCACCCTCATGGACGACTTCCTCGAGCACGAGTTCGAGACGAACCCGGTGTGGGCCAGCCAGCTCGGCCTGACGCTGTACGACGACGCGCTCGACGACCTGTCCGAGTACGCGATGCTCCAGCGGGACACGGATGCGGCGGCCTGGCTCGAACGATTCGCCGGGGTGCGCGACGTGGACATCAGCCCGGCCGAGCGCATCGACCGCGACCTGGCCATGTCGATGCTGCGCGGCCGGACGATCGTGGCGGACTGGCAGGGCTGGAAGCGCGACCCGGTCACCTACTCCGGGATCTGCCTGACGAGCATCTTCACGCTGTTCCTGCATCGGCTGAAGCCCGAGGACGAGCTGGTGCATTCGGCTCTGCTGCGACTCGACGAGATCCCGCGCGCGCTGGCGCAGGGCAAGGAGAATCTCGACCCGGCCATGGCACACCCGATGATCGTGGAGCGCGGCATCGGGTCCGCGAGGGGCGGCTCGCGCTACCTGCGCGACCTTCTTGCCCAGGAGGTCAGCGAGGGCCCGGCGCGCGACCGGATCGCGGCGGCCGGGGCGCGGGCGGCGGACGCCATTGACGACTGGGCCGAGCACCTGGAGGTCGTCGCCAGGCAGGCAACCGGAACCTGGGTCTTCGGCGGCGAGCGCTATTCGCGCCTGCTGCGCGAGCGGGAGAACCTCGACCACGACGTGAACAGCCTGCGCGAGGTCGGCCGCCGCGAGTACGACCGGCTCGACGCGGAGATGCGCGAGGTGGCCCTGCGCATCCGCGGAACCGAGGACTGGCGCAGCGTGCTGGAGGAGGCCAACGAGGACCGTCCTCGGAGCGAGGAGGTCATGCGGGATGCCTACGAGGTGTGGACCGCGCGTGCGCGGGACTTCCTTGCCGAGACCGGGCTCGTGACGCTCCCGGAGGGCGAGCGGTGCCTGGTCGAGCCCTCGCCGGTATTCCAGCGGCCGCTCATCGGAGTGGCCTCCTACATCGCACCCCCCGCCTTCTCCGACTCCGTCACGGGCCACTTCTTCGTCCCCTTCGCACCCGACGGCGCGTCCGAGGAGGAGAAGCAGGAGCGCCTCAAGTCCAACTCGAACGGCGGCATTCCGACGACCTCCGTCCACGAGGCCTATCCGGGCCACCACTGGCACCTGGTGATGCGCCGACTCCACGCCGGGCGCGTGCGGCGCGTCTACGGCACGCCGTACTTCACCGAGGGCTGGGCGCTGTACGCCGAGCGCGTCATGCGCGAGCGCGGCTTCTTCCGCGAGCCGATCCACGAGCTCTACCACCTGGAGGCCACGATCTTCCGCGCGGCGCGGATCATCGTGGACACGAGCCTCCACCTCGGGGAGATGAGCTACGAAGAGGCGGTCGCGTTCATGAGCACGAAGGCGGCCCTGCCGGAGGCCACGGCGCGCGTCGAGGTGGCGCGCTACTGCTGGTGGCCAACGCAGGCCTCGGCCTACCTCACCGGCTGCCTCGAGATCCTGCGGATTCGGGACCGCTGGCTCGAGAAACGTGGCCTCGGAGACGTCCCGAAGCGAGACCTGGAGGCATCGACGTTGCGCGAATTCCACGACGCGCTGGCGGTCTCCGGCTCGCTGCCGCTGGGCCTCGCCGAGCGCGCCGTGATGGACGAGGGCTGATGGCCGGCCGAGTGCCCCGCCGCGCCAGGGGACGCGCGCAGTGGCCGATCAGCGTGCGGCGGGGGCTCCGGCCCGGGCTCGCAGCCACGCGATGACCGTCGGTGCGTCCGAACCGGGGGGAAAGACCGGATACATCACGTGCTCGATGCGACCGTCGACCACGACCAGCGTGTGGCGCCGATAGAGCGTGGCGCCACCGAACTGAAACGTGGGCTGGCGGAGCCGCCGGCCGAGGGCCATGGCCACGTCGCTCAGGAGCTCGTAGGGGAGGCCGAGGCGGTCGGACGCCTCCTCCAGGTCGCCTGTGGTCTGAGCCGACAGCCCGAAGACTCGCGCGCCGAGCCGGGTCAGCTCGCTGAAATGGTCGCGGTAGGAGCATGCCTGCGGCGTGCATCCTCGCGCGCCCGGGATCTCGTTCCACGCGTCGATGCCGCCGACCGGGTCGCGGTCCGGCCGGCCGATGCTCGGAAACACGAACACAACGGTGACCCCCGCCAGATCGGCGAGCCGAACGCGTCGCCCGTTGGAGGCGATCAACTCGACGTCGTCGGGCAGGCGGCGCCAGCGGAGGTGATCGCACGCTCCGTCATCCACCGGCACCGGGAGGTCCGGAGGGAGCTGGAGAAGGTCGCGAGCCACAGCGCTCCTACACGATCGCGGCACCCGCTGCTCGGTCGCTGCGCGCCGCAGTTGGGGATGGCATGTGGAGTATGCCCCGAGTGTCTGCAATCTCGTGGATAACACCCATTGCGCGGCGTATCGCCCGCCACGTATGTTCTACCTGCCCGGAGGGGCCACCACCCGACGGAGACGGAGCCAGAGCTTGCTCGGGCAAAGTCTCCGGAGGACGGTTCCTCTGGGCACTTTCGTGTCCGCCGTACG
>JAXDKU010000013.1:0-32588 GCA_034667005.1 Chloroflexota bacterium | reverse complement strand
TGGTTCCCAGGCGCACCATCCGCGGCGAGCATTGAGAAAGCAGCTCGCGCGAACCGCGCCGCGAACCAGATCCTTCAGATCACCGCTCCGACCCAAACCGTCGTCGAGCGTTCAGAAACCCAGGGCGACCCCGCACCAACACCCGCGGGTCCGGTCGCCGGAAAGCGAAATCAAGAGAGATGTTGTCCCGTTCCTTCACGGCCGTTGGCGTCAGCCGACGGTCCGTCGCGCAGCGAAGGCTGCGCCGCTCGGCGGCCACCCGCCACCTCCTCTGCAACACCAACGGCTGCGCCACCTTCATGGTGGCGGACCCGTCCGGGTCGACGCAGTCGTGTCCCATCTGCGGCAGCCGTCGCCGGCTGTCCGCTCCCCTTCCCGAGCCGGCCGCCAGACCCCACTGACCCGCCAGGCCCCACTGACCCGCTGACCGTCCAACGTGCGACGATTCGTCGTGCGCATGGACGGTTCCCGTTCGATCCCTTTCGTGACTCTTCGTCGGGCCGCTCGAGCGTGAGCACGCGCCCACCCTCTCGCCGCGACGCGGAGGGACGCCGGCAGGTCGGCACGAACTGGGAGAGCCTCACCGAGCGCCTGATCCGCGAGGCCCAGGAGCGTGGCGACTTCGACGACCTGCCCCTCCACGGCAAGCCCCTCCCGGACCGCTCGAATCCGCATGCCGGCGAGATGGCCCTGGCCTACGAGATGCTGCACGCCGCGGGCGTGGCTCCGCCGTGGATCGAGGCAGACAAGGACGCACGTGCGCGGCTCGCCGAACGCGACCGCCTCCTGGCCCTGGCTCGTCGAAGCGCCCTCCCAATGCGCTCCACGCTCCTTCGCAACCTCACGAACGCGGTCGCCGCCTACAACGCGGACGCGGCGCGGATCAATGCCGCGGCTCCGTCGGAACGCCAGCACCGGCGTCCGCTCGTGCTCGCCGACGAGGTTGCGGCGCTCGAAGCGAACCTCGGGGCGGATCTCGTCCCGCAGCCCGATCCGTCAACCGAGGCCTGATCCGGCATGGCGCGGGACCCGATGGGCGACGAGCTCGCGCTGTGGGGCAAGGTCCTCATCCTGGAGACGCGCGGCCGCGTCTCGGGGCAACGTGTCTCAACCGCGGTCGGATTCGTGGAGGAGCCCGCGGGGACGCTGCTGATCTCCGCGACCGACGATCGGACGCAATGGGCGCGGAACCTGCTCGCGGATCCTCATTGCCGGGCGACGCGCGGCACGGAAACCCTCATGTACCGGGCGGCCCTCCTGGAGGGACCTGAGCGAAACGCGGCGATCACGTCGCTGATCCTGGCCTACGGCACGCCCGCCGAGCGCCTCGGCGCCGGCCCGACCTTCCGCCTCGTGCCCGATCCGAACGGAATCGCGGCCGCAGGACCACCGGGCCCCTGACGGGAACGTGCGGGTCCGCGTACACTCCATCGAGAACTGACATTCTCCGGCACCTCTCGGTCGGTGCCCGCGCTGGACGCGCGCCACATCACACGCTTCGGCGGCCCTGGACCGAGCCCCTCGTGGTGGGCTGTCGGACCCCGGAGAACGCATGCCATTCGACACACTCGGGCTGAGCCCCGAGATCCTGCGCGCAGTGCGCGAAGAGGGCTACACCGAGCCCACCCCCGTCCAGGAACAGGCCATCCCCTACGTGCTGGCCGGCCGCGACCTCATGGCGCGTGCCCAGACCGGCACCGGCAAGACCGCGGCCTTCGTCCTGCCCATCCTCGAGCGCCTCAAGGCCCACTCCAACACCAGCTTCTCGCCGGCCCGCCATCCCGTGCGGGCCCTGATCGTCACCCCGACGCGTGAGCTGGCCGTCCAGATCGCCGACAGCGTGTCCGCGTACGGACGGCACGTCCCGCTCCGCTCCCTCGTGGTGTACGGCGGCGTGCCCATGCCTCCGCAGGAGCGCGCGCTCCTCGGCGGCATCGAGATCCTGGTCGCCACGCCCGGCCGCCTGCTGGACCACGCCGGAAGCAAGAAGGTCAACCTCAGTCAGGTCGAGGTGCTCGTCCTCGACGAGGCCGACCGCATGCTGGACATGGGCTTCATCGACGACATCCGCAAGATCATCGCGATGCTGCCGGCCCGCCGGCAGAACCTGATGTTCTCGGCCACGTTCTCGCCGGACATCCGGCGCCTGGCCGAGGGGATCCTCAACGACCCCGCCCAGGTGGACGTCGCCCCGAAGGTATCCGCGGCGGAGCTGGTCGAGCAGATCGTCTACCTCGTCGATGCCGACCGGAAGCGCGAGCTCCTGGCCTACCTCGTGCGCAAGCGTGATCTCAAGCAGGTCCTGGTCTTCTGCCGGACCAAGCACATGGCCGCGCGACTCGCCTCATGGCTGGACCGCGACGGCGTCGAAGCCACCGCCATCCACGGCGACCGCACCCAGCCAGAGCGCGAGCGCGCGCTGGAGGCGTTCAAGGCCGGCGAGGTCCGGGTGCTCGTGGCCACCGATGTGGCGGCCCGCGGCCTGGACATCGAGGCGCTCCCGCACGTCGTCAACTTCGAGCTGCCGATGCACGCGCAGGACTACGTGCACCGCATCGGGCGCACCGGACGTGCCGGCATGGAGGGCCATGCCATCTCGCTCGTGAGCTTCGAGGAGGAGGACCAGCTGAAGCAGATCAACCGGCTGCTGAAGCGCGACCTCCCCGTGCGGATCATCAACGGGTACGAGCCCGGGCCCGCGCCGAGCTCTGCCAGCCGCGCGGGCGCCTACCGGCGCTCGGAGTCGTCCGGGTCCTCGGGGTCGGGCGCACGCAGCCGCGCACCGCGGCGTGGCGCTCCGTCAAGGGTGCGCGCCGCGGCTCGCTGACGCTCCCGCGGGGCACTCCCTTGACGCCGGCGAAGCTGCCGGCGTCCCATCTCCGCTCGGGCTAGGCCCCGACAGCACGCACCGGCGGGCCCACCCCTGCCGCCAGGTTGGACAATGCTACCGGCGAGGATTCGGTGTCAACCCACCTGCTCGGCGTAGGCGCGCGCGCGGATCGCGCGCTCCAGGTCGTCGATCTTCTCGCGGAGGAGCCGGTCCAGGGCCTGCTCGTCAGGCTCGAGCGAGTCGAGCAGCTGTCGGGCCCGCTCGGCGACCTCGGGCTCGGCCCAGAGATCCGGGAAGAGGTTGAGCAGGTACGACCTGGCGAATGGATGGTCCTGCGTGGCGAAGAGCTCGCGCACGCCCTCGAAGAATGGCTCGCGATACGCGACGAGCAGGTCGCGCTGGCGGAGGGACTGGAAGCCCTGCATGGCCGACCGGGTCAGCTGGTACGAGCCGTAGCCCTCGCCGTGGATCCGCTGCCAGGTCTCTCGCTTGGCCTCTGCGTTGGGCCGAGCCGCAGCCGCTCGGATCATCGCCCGCTGCCCGCGGTCCGACGGGTCCCTGGCCTGTTCCCCCGCGACCCGCTCCTCCGCCTCCTCGGAGTCGAACGCGACGCCCTTGATCGCGAGCGCCCAGCGCATGTCCTGGTCGATCGTGAGGTCGTCGACGTGTGCGCGTCCGTCCACGAGGTCGAAGAGCGGCTCCAGGTGCTCGGGCGTCGACGCAATGCCGATGGCTGCCCGCATCCAGATCGTTCGAACGTCGCGTGACGGGGCCGAGCGGATCGCGTCGAGGGCCGTGACCAGCAGTGCGCGAGCCTCGTCGTCTCGTCGGTGCGCCGGGACGTACGCGGCGAGGCAGGCCGCCGCGCGACCGAGGACCCCTTCCAGGAGCTCCGTGTCCGTCTCGAGCGGGAGGTTCCGCCGTGCCGCCGCGAGAAACGTCGTGGATGGCAGGCGCGTGTCCCAGACCATGTCCCACAGCGAGGTCCAGAGGAGCTGCTTGAGGAGCGAGTCGTCCAGCTCGTGCAGGCGCTTGAGGCAGAACTCGACCGATGCCGGGTCCAGCTTCGCGAGGGCGTAGTCCTCGTCGCCGTAGTTGGGGAAGATCAGGAGCGGCGATGGAAAGCCCGCGCCACCTTCCACGACTGCCGTCGAGCCCTCGATCGTGGCGGGGAGCGCCCGCACCCGCAGGCCGCCGTCCTCCTCCGCGACCAGGCCGAGCTGCATGGCGTGCGGCCGCAGCGTGGGGAAGCTGGCGAATGCGGACTGCTCGATGCGGAGGCCGGTCAGCCGCCCCGACTCCTGGGCGGCGTCGACGCTGATCGTGTTCAGCGAGGAGGTCTCGAGCCAGAGCGTGGCCCAATCGCGCAGGTCCGTGCCGCTCCCCTCCTCGAGCGCGGCAAGGAAGTCGGCCAGCGTCGCGGTGCCCCAGGCGTGCCGCCGGAAATAGGCGCGCATGCCGTCACGGAAGCCGTCACGGCCGATCCTCGCCACGAGCTGCTTGAGGACCGACGCACCCTTCCCGTACGTGATGTCGTCGAAGTTGAGCAGCGCGGTCTCGGTATCGGTCGCGTCCGCCGAGATCGGATGCGTCGTGGGCAGCTGGTCCTGGCGGTACGCCATCAGCTTCACGCTGCCGTTGAACGTCCGCCACGCGTTGGTGAAGCGCGTCGCCTCCGTGAGCGCCAGGAACGAGATGTACGTCGCGAAGCTCTCGTTCAGCCAGAGGTCGTCCCACCAGCGCATCGTCACGAGGTTCCCGAACCACATGTGCGCGAGCTCGTGGAGCATCACCTCCGCGCGTTCCAGCCGCTGCGTATCGGTCGGCGGATCGCGGAAGACGTAGCTGTCGTGGATGGTCACGGCACCGACGTTCTCCATCGCGCCGACGTTGAACTCGGGCATGAAGAGCTGGTCGTACTTCGAGAACGGGAACGGGTGCGCGAAGAGCTCGCCGTAGTAGTCGAAGCCCTGCCGCGTCAGCTCGAACAGCTCGTCCGCGTCGGCGGCCAGCTGGCGCGCCAGCGAGCGGCGGGCGTAGAGGCCCAGCGGGATGCCGTTGTGCTCGCTCCGCACCACCTCGTAGGGCCCGCCGACGAGCGGGAACAGGTACGTGCTGAAGCGCTCGCTGACCGCGAAACGATGCCGCCGCCGCCCGTCGCCGGCCGGTTCCGCGACTTCGGCCACCGCGGCGGACACGATCTCCCAGCTCGCCGGCGCGACGACGGACAGCTCGTACGTGGCCTTGAGATCCGGCTGGTCGAAGCAGGGAAAGAGCCGGTGCGCGGCGAACGGCTGGAAGTTCGAATAGACGTAGGCCTGGCCGTCCTCCGGGTCGACGAACCGGTGGAAGCCGTCGCCGGTGTCGTCGTACCGGTTGCGGTACTCCACGCGGACCACATTGCGGGGGCGGAGGACCGAGGGCTCGAGCCACAGCCGGTTGTCCCGGAGCTCGGGCTCGACCGCCTGCCCATTGACCGTCAGGGACGTGATCCGGGCGCCCTTGTAATCCAGGAAGATCGGCTCATCCGTCGAGGCGAGCGAAAAGGCGATCGTCGTCACGCCCCCGTAGTGGGGGCCGTCCTCGGGGAGATCGATCTCGATCTCGTAGGACACGCCGGCGACCAGAGCTGCGCGGGCCTCGGCCTCGTCGCGGGTCAGAAGGTCTCGGGGCGGCGCGGGTTTTTGGGTGCTGATGAGCTGGGCCAAGGGTGTCCTCTGCACGGGATGCCACGTCGGGCCCCGGAACAGCGTGGGTTGCGCGGGGGAGTCTAACGGCTGCACCACCTCGATGCCGCTCGTGTGTCAGTCTTTGGGCATGCCCAACGATCCGAGCGCTCTCGAGCTACTGCGCGCCTCCGGCCTGATGGCCGACGGTCCCGCGACCTGGGGCCAGCAGGTCCGAAGCCGGCAACCCGGCGTCTTCCTGGTCGAGCTCCCCACGGGTTTCGATGCCGCACCCATCGACCATGCCGCGGTCCGCGGCTGGATCGAGCGCGTGCCCGGCCTCCGCCTCGACGGCGAGCCTCCGACGCCCGCAGCGCTCGTCGCGCGGCTCGGCAGCTTCTGGCTGCCACGCCAGCGCGTCCTGTACGTGGGACGGACGCAGAAGAGCCTCGGCGGCCGCGTCGGCGCGATGTACGCCACGCAGCTCGGTGAGCGCCGGCCCCATCCCGGCGGGTACTGGCTGAAGACGCTCCAGGGCCTGGACCGCCTGCGCATCTGGTGGGCGGAGACGGAAGCACCCGAGGAATACGAGGACGCGCTGCTGAACCTCTTCGCGCAGAGCGTGCCGGTCGTTGACCGCGGCGCCCAGCCGGAGGGCACGCCACTCCTGCCGTGGGCCACGCTGGAGACGACCATGGGGGATCGCCGCGAGACGGGGATCACCGGGGCGTTCGCCGACGATGCTGAGGCGGACGCGGGCGCGAAGGGTGCCGGCGCCGGACGGGCCGGAACGGCGGGTCGCGCGGGCAGTGGCTCTGCGGCCGGCCGCGGCTCCGCCGCGTCGCGCACGGCCACCGGCACCGCGGCCGGACGCTCGACGGGCGCGGGGGCGCGCGCGACGCGGACGGCGACCGGAGCCACGGGGGCGCGTCCAACGGCGCGCCCGCGGGCGACGAAGGCTGCGGCACCCATGACCGGGCGCTCGGCGGGTGCCAAGACGTTCGCCCCGGCGGACCCGCCGACGCACGTGACTGCGGACGGCCTCGCGGCCCTGGAGGCCGAGCTCGAGGATCTGCGCACCGTCCAGCGACCCCAGGTGATCCTGCGGGTCAAGGGCGCGCGCGAGCTCGGTGACCTCCGTGAGAACGCGGATTACGAGGCCGCCCGGAACGAGCAGTCGTTCCTGGAGGGGCGCATCCGGACGCTGGAGCAGATGATCCGCAGCGCCGTCGTGATCGGCAACGATCGCACGGGCGAGGTCATGCTCGGGTCGACCGTCCGCGTGGGCATCGACGGCGAGGAGCAGGACTTCCACATCGTCGGCTCGACGGAGGCCGATCCGGTCAGCGGCCGGATCTCGAACGCGTCGCCCGTCGGGCGCGCGCTGATGGGCCACAGGGCAGGCGACGAGGTGACGGCGCAGCTC
The DNA here is from genome assembly GCA_034667005.1 of Chloroflexota bacterium. Taxonomy (GTDB): domain Bacteria; phylum Chloroflexota; class Limnocylindria; order Limnocylindrales; family CSP1-4; genus JAFMJV01. Next base: position 25,666 of record JAXDKU010000013.1, on the reverse strand, counting down.
CCCGGCCGGCAGATCACCTACCGGATCATCGAGGTCAGCTAGCCCTCTCGCGCTCTGCGATGCGGACCGGAGCCTTGCCCGGCCCGGTCAGCCCGGCAGGTGACGCGACAGGCGTTCCTCCAGCAAGCGCTTCGTGGCCGGCCACTCGTCGTCGGTGAGGCTGTAGTAGGCCGAGTGCCGCATCCGGCCACCCTGGCTGATCATGTGGTTGCGGAAGATCCCCTCGAATGTCGCGCCGATGCCAAGGAGCGCATTGCGTGACTTGTCGTTGAGCGAGTCCGTCTTGAACTCCACCCTGAGGCAGCCCAGCGTCTCGAACGCGTGGGTGAGCTGGAGGAGCTTCGCCTCCAGGTTCGCGCCTCCGCGCTGCCGCCCCGGAACCACCCACGTGTAGCCGATCTCCAGCCGGAGGTTCGGCCGGTCGATGTTGAGGAAGCGCGTGCTGCCGATGACCTCGCCGGTCGATTGGTCGATGGTCACGAACGGAACCTGGCTGCCGTCGTCGCGAGCGCGCTCGGCGAGGGCGAGGTAGGCCCGCATCTTCTCTGGCGTGTCGATCCACTCCACGGTCCAGCGCCACAGCTCCTGCGCGGCACCTGCGGCCATCAGGCCCGGGATGTGCTCGTCACGGAGCGGCTCGAGCCGGACGAGGCGGCCGTGGAGCGTGACGGGCTCCACGACCATCGGCGGCGGCGGTGTCCAGTCCGGAGGAGGCGGTTTCCATCCGGGCGTGGGCGGTGTCCAGTCGGCCATCGGCGGATCGTAGCTGGAGCGTCGCACGCCGCGTGTCGACCAGGGCCGAAGGCCGGGCCCTCCGACCCGGCCGACGGAAACCTGCCGCGCTTGCCGCCTACGTCTTGTCGGGCTTGAGCTCGGGCGGCTGCTGCGACTTCTGCGGCTTGGCGGGCACCGTCGCCCGGGCGCTGATCCAGCCGACGCGGCCGCTCGGCAGGATGACCTTCAACCAGAGGAGCCGTCCGGACGGGCCGTACTGCGCGCCCCTGACCTCGAGGACCGGTCCCGCCTTCAGGTGGCCCCGGTAGTGGTGGCCGCTGGCGAACGAGCTGCGGACGCTGACGTTGCGAGTGAGCAGGCGCCAGTCGCCGGCATCGATCGGGTGGTTGCGGTTGGCCGGCTCGACCGGCATGTCGATGGGGTTCTTGGGCGCCCGCACCATCAGCGACATCACGTTGGCCACGTAGCGCTTCGCGGTCGACGACCAGTGCGCCACGACCGGATCGGTGTCCCCGGTGAACCACCAGTAGGCCACGCGCTTCCAGCCGCCCAGCCAGCGGTGCAGCGCGTTGATCTTGTCCCTCACGACCCGCTCCTGGTTGAGCGGGCTCTGGTCGATCCAGCCGCGCCCGACATAGCGGTGTGCCCAGCTGGTCCAGTTCTCCGGCATGATCTGATAGCGGCCGAACGCGCCCGAGCTCGGGTTCCGGGCGTAGTAGTTCCAGCCCGATTCCTGGCCGGCCAGCCCCCACAGGAACCGGTTCAGCTGCTTCTGGTCGGGGTTGTGCTGTGCCGCCGTCGCCGGTCCCGCGAGTCCGACGAGGCACAGCAGCAACGCTCCGACGATCAGCAGTCGCGTATCTGTCAGCAGCTTCCGCATTCGCTCGGCCATGGGTTGCTCCTCCCTGCCATCCGCCCCGGTCCGGAACGGTGATTCGCGACGAACGCGGGTGCGAACGACGCGGGCTCCAATCGACCGCGTCAGCCTCCGCTGGAGAGGCGCCACAGGTCAGCCCGTCGATGGTCCCGTTGGCATTCGGCGTTAGGACTGGGGTACTTCTGTGCGGAACGGTGGAGTCCGGTGCGTGGGGTCCGGTGCGGTCCGGTGCGGACGCCCGACCGACGCGGTCGCGGAGCTAGACGAAGCGCAGGCTCGAGGCTTCGGCGTCCTCCACCGACCGCGCGCACGTCGGGCAGTACCAGCGAGCCTCCAGCGCCGTCCCGCAGGCCGCATGGCGCAACGCCTCACTTGCCTCACCGCCGGCCGCGCCCCACGCCGCCAGCAGCCGCAGCACACCCGCCAGCTCCGCGCCCTCAGCCGTCAGCCGGTACGCAAGCCGAACCGGTCGCTGCGAGTACGGCTCACCGAGCAGGATCCGCGCCCGTTCGAGCCGCCTCAGCCGGTCCGTGAGGATGTTCGGCGCGATCCCCGGGACCTGCTCCAGGAGCTCGTTGAAGCGACGCGGGCCTTCCAGCAGCGACTCGACGAGCAGCAGCGACCAGCGATCCCCCACTCGATCGAGCGCGAGGCTCAGGGCGGACGCCGGCATGGGCTCGGTCACGGGATCCATGCTAGCTGCGCACCGGGTCCGCGCGGGTTGCGCGGTTGCGTGGACAGGTGTAACTTGCAATTCACAAGTCACTGGCACGGGCCCGGGGCGGCACATGATGGGGATCGAACGCAATGACGGCACTCGAGGAGCTTCAGGCGGCGGTTCAGGCGGTCGCGGAGCGGGCCCGCACGAGCGTGGTCCGGATCGACGGTGGATGGCGCGGCGCGAGCGGCGTGGTGATCGCCGACGGCACGGTCCTCACCAACGCCCACAACGTTCATGGTGACGAGGTCGGGCTCACCTTCGCGGACGGCCGCAGCGTCTCGGGACGTGTCGCGGCGGTGGACGCGGACGGCGACCTCTGCGTCATCGCGGCCGACACCTCCGGCGCGCAGGCCCTCGAATGGGCCCCGGATGGCACGGCACAGGTCGGGCTGCCCGTCTTCGCGGCCGCTGCCACCTCACAGGACGTCCGCGTGACGTGGGGCCTGGTCTCGAGCGTCTCTCGGGCATTCCGGGGACCGCGCGGCCGCCGCATCAGCGGCTCCGTCGAGCACACGGCGCCGATGGCGTCGGGGTCCTCGGGCAGCGCCCTGCTGGATCGCGAGGGCCGCCTGGTCGGGCTCAACACCAATCGAGTCGGAAGCGGCTTCTACCTCGCCATCCCGACCGATGGCGCGCTGCGCGGCCGGGTTGAGGCTCTGTCCCGCGGCCAGGAGCCGGCGCGGCCCCGCCTCGGAATCGGCATCGCACCCTCGTGGTCCGCACGCCGGATGCGGCGGGCTGTCGGCCTGCCGGAGCGCGACGGCCTCCTCGTGCGCGAGGTGGAGGCGGACAGCCCGGCGGCCAGGGCCGGCATCGACGTCGGCGACCTCATCGTCTCGGCGGAGGGCCGCGCGACGCCCAACGCGGACGACCTCTTCGACGCGCTCGCCGGAGTGGGCGACGCGACGCAGATCGAGTTGTCGATCGTGCGCGGAGCCGACGAGCGGGCGGTGACGATCAGCTTCGGCGGCTGACCTCGCCTGGCGCGAGCTGCGCGGGCTACGGCCCGAGCAGCTCCACCGCCTTCTGGAGCTGGGTGTCCTTCGAGGCCGTGAAGTCCGCGGGGGACATCGTCTCCAGCTGTGAGGGCTCGACCAGCGTTCCGTCCGCAGGGAGCGTCACGACGACGTCGGGCGTGATGCCCTTGCCGAAGATCGTCTCCCCGGTTGGCGTCAGCCACTCGAGGACGCCCAGCAGGATGGCCGAGTGGTCGGAGAGCTCGAAGGTGTTCAGCACCGTGCCGGTACCGAACGTTTTCTCCCCCACCAGCTCGCCACGCTGGTTGCCCTGGATGGCACCCGCGACGATCTCCGAGGCACTCGCGCTGCCGCTGTCGACCAGCACCACCAGGGGCGCTTCGGTGGCGACGCCCCCGGGGACGGATCGCACGGGCTTCACGTTGCCGGAGCGGTCGCGTTCCTCGTAGACGATGCCGTCCGCGATGAACTGGCTCGCGAGATTGATGGCCTCCGGGACGTAGCCGCCCGGGTTGCCCCGCAGGTCGAGCACCACCTTCGTAGCCCCGGCGGCGAGAGCGGCCTGGAGCTGCTGCTTCGCGGTGTCGGCAGCTCCCGTCGAGAACTGGATGACGTGGATGTCGGCCACGGTCGTGCCGGGGACCATGGCCCAGGTGGAGACCGGCACGGCGATGTCCGCCCGCACCACGGACACGTCGGTCGTGGCCGTGTCTCCCGGATGGCGGACCGTCAGCACCACCGTCGTGCCCGGCGCGCCGCGGATGCGCTGCACGACGTCGTTCGACTGGAGCGTGTCCGTGGCGGTCCCGTCGACCGCGAGGATGACGTCGCCGGCGCGCAGGCCGGCTGCCGCCGCGGGCGACCCGGGGATCACCGACACGATCACGGGCGGCGGAGTCCGGCTGTCGACCACGATGCCGACCCCGCTGACGCGCCCGTTCAGCGAGTCCTGCTGCGCCGTCACCTGCTCCGGCGTCAGAAAGGTGCTGTGCCCGGTGTCGCCGAGCGCGTCCACCATGCCGCGGATCGCACCCCACGTGAGGTTCTGGTCGGTGAGCTTGCTCGGGTCGACGAAGTTGTCCTTGACGACCTTGAGCGCCTCCCAGAAGACGCCGATATCGGATGGCGCGTCCGGCGGCACGGTTGCGCCGGCGACCGGCGAGCCACCGGGCGGCTGCGCGGTCGGCTCGGTGGTTCCGGGGAAGACGGCGATCGGCTCGACGTGGATGGCATCGCCCGCGGCAAAGCCCACCACGAAGACGAGGAGGAGAGAGACCAGCAGGGCCGCCAGGCGCGGCGCAGGGTTCGGGGGCGGCGGCGTGACAACCGGGGGCGACGCGACCCAGCCGTGCGGGAGCGCGGGCAGCGGGCGCCACTCCGGACGCTGGCCGGGGCGCGATTCGCCGGGGCGCAGCTCGCCGGATCTGGCGAACGGATCGGTCGGGTCGATCATGGAACAGTCTCCGCGGCAGCCGTGGCGCCCCGGCGCATGATCGCCGACATCGCGATCGGGGATGCGCCGTGGATAACTGGGCCACGCCTCCCAAACTCGTGGAAAAGCCGACTTGCCGGGGCGCGCGGGACGCCACTATCTTCGGCGCAGCCCGAAGGGGCCACGGAAACGGACGCCGGGACGGCTGGTTCGCCAGCAGTCCAGGTGGACCGGACCGGGGGCTCCTCCGGGTCTTTTCCTGTCCGGGCCAGATCCGAGTGATCGCCGGCGGCCCGTGACAACCTAGCTGGCACGGGCGACCCCGAAGCTCCGCTCCATCACAGGCCGCACGGTCGGCCGGAACGGAGGACATGTCGATGGTCGTGCTGAACTGCCCCTGGTGCCAGGAGGACGGGCCGGTCGAGCTGGCCAGCCTCGCGGCGGAGTTCCACTGCGACTCCTGCGGCACGAGCGTGCTGCTGGCGGAGGACGAGGAGTCGAGCCTGGAGCTCGCTGCCTGAGCTCGTGCGCGGGCGACCTACGCCGGGGCCCCATCTGCCACGGTCCCAGGCGGATCGAGCTCGATCAGGACGCCGCCGGTCACGTTGAGCAGCTGGGTCGGGCCCAGTTGCGCCATCGGGCTCGCCTGCGTCGCGACGGTCGTATGGCCGTGGATCCACAGCTCCGGCTTGAGCCGCCGTGCGAGCCAGCGGTAGGCGCCGAAGCCGCGGTGGTATGGATCTGCGGGATCGTCGCCGGCGCCCTCCGGGGGCACGTGGCTGACGAGGATCGTCGGCCGGGGTGAGCGGCCGCCCAGCAGGCCCAGCCGCAGCACCTGGCGCCAGGCGGCTCCTTCGTCGCGCTCCGGGCGGCCGGATCGGCGGCCCGGCCAGGAAAGGCCAACGATGTCGATGCCCTTGAGGGTCTCGACCCGCGCGTCGGGCATCGGCTGCGGCAGGTGTTTCTCGTAGGCGCGCCAGCCGAGGCCGCGATCGTGGTTGCCGAGCACGTACAGCAGCGGCGCCCGGAATGCGTCGGCCAGCATGCCCAGGTAGTCCGGTTCCAGGTCGCCCGCGCCGATGATCGCGTCGATCGGCCCCAGCGCCGCTCGGTTGACCTCACGTTCCAGCGCCTCGTCCGTCATATCGGAGACGGCCAGGAGACGGACGGGGCGCTCGGCGGCGCCGCCGCTACCGTCGCTGCGGTCGCGTGCGGAAGGGCCCGGCCAGGGCAGGCGGAGGCGCCGCGTCACTCGGCACCCTCTTCCTGGTAGGCGCGGCGCAGGACCTCGGTCGACGCGAGATCGCTGGCTGGCCCCGCCGTGCGGCTGAGCCTCCCCTCCCCGGCCGCGCGGACCTCTCGCATCGAGTCTGCGAGGTAGCGGCCAACGCCGTCCGGCGCCAGCTCGGACCTCGGAGCGCCGGGGAGCGGCAGCTCGACGACGCTCGCGTCGAGCGCGTCCTGCCCGAGGTACTTGGCCGCAGCCACCCGGTTGTGGCCGTCCACGACCCAATACTCGTCCCCCGTCTTCAGCAGGTCCACCGGCGGCAGCGCGACCATGGTGTTCATCGCCGACTTGACGCGGCGCCAGCGGTCCTGCCAGTTGGCCCCGCGCAGGTCCTTGATCGGCCGGAAGTCGCCGCCCCGCTGGGCGCCTTCGACGGCCGTGCCGCGGACCTGGTCGATCGGGACCGTGAGCAGTCCGAGGTCACGCCGCGGGGCGTTGAGCGCCTCCGGGTGCTCGTGCCACAGAACGGGCAGCGGGTGGCGCGCATCGCGGTCCAGCCGCCGCGCGCGCGCTCCGGGCCGGTCGTCGAACCTGCGTGCCGCGCCGGCGGCCAGCTGCTCGGCCCCGCGGACCAGGCTGGCGATCGGCTGCGACACGGCCTGGGCGACGCTTTCGGCGGCCGATTCCGCACGGTCGGCGAGCACGGCAAGGGCCGACGGGCCCTCCCGTGCTTCCTCGTCGGCGGCGTGCTCGAAGCCCTCTTCGGCCGCGTCCTCGGAACCGGCGGGCACTACATCCCCTTCAGGGGCGCTCAGGGACTCGGCGCTGGACGAGGCGCTGGCGTCGTGGCTGGAATCCGGCGTGCGGCTGCGCGGCATGTGCGCCACCAGCCTAGCGCGCAGCGGGGCGGCGACCCGTCACCGGGGCCGCCGCGCCGTATCAGACGAGTGTCGGGGCGCCCGCGACAGCGTCCGCCATGAGCCGGGCATATCCCGGCTTGATCACCCCGTTGATGAGCCGCAACCGCTGGTCGAAGGGCGCGAACGAGCTCTTCATCGCGTTGAGCGTCAGCCACTGCATCTCGTCCAGCCCGAAGCCGAACGTCTCGGTCAGCGCCGCGAACTCGGACGACATCGTGACCCCGCTCATGAGGCGGTTGTCCGTGTTGACGGTGACCCGGAAGCGGAGCCGCCGCAGCAGGTCGATGGGATGCTCGCCGATGGACGTGACGGCGCCCGTGTGGACATTGGAGGTCGGGCACATCTCGAGCGGCACGCGCCGGTCCCGCACGTAGCTGGCCAGCCGCCCCAGCGTCACGTGCCCGTCGGGCGCCACCTCGATGTCGTCGACGATGCGGACCCCGTGCCCGAGTCGCTCCGCGCCGCACCACTGGAGCGCCTCCCAGATCGATGGCAGCCCGAACGCCTCGCCGGCGTGGATCGTCACGTGGAAGTTCGCGCGGTGAATCAGCTGGAAGGCATCCAGGTGACGGCTCGGGGGAAAGCCCGCCTCCGGGCCGGCGATGTCGAAGCCGACCACGCCCTCGTCCCGGTAGCGCACCGACAGCTCGGCGATCTCCACCGACCGCGCGTATTGGCGCATGGCCGTGACGATGGCGCGGATGACGATCGGGCGCCCGGCGGCCGCGGCCGCGTCCGAGCCGCGGCGGAAGCCTGCCATCCACGCGGCCATGACCTCGTCCAGCGCGAGCCCGCCCTGCGTGGAGAGCTCGGGGGCGTAGCGCACCTCGGCATAGACCACGCCGTCGGCTGCCAGGTCCTCGGCGCACTCGGCGGCCACGCGCTCGATCGCGTCGGGAGCCTGCATCACGCCAACGGTGTGCGTGAACCCGTCGAGATAGAGCTCGAGGCTCTTGCGGTCGGCGCCCTGCCGAAACCACTGGCCGAGCGCGTCCGGGTCCGTGGTCGGAAGGCCCTCGTAGCCGCCCTCACGCGCAAGCTCGATCACCGTCGCGGGCCGCAGCCCGCCGTCCAGGTGGTCATGGAGCAGGGCCTTGGGCGCCTGCCGGGTCACGTCGAGCGGCACCATGCCGGTAGCGTAGAGCCTCCCGGCCGCCCTTGACGCTACGCTTGAGCGCATGCCGCGAGCCTCCCAGAAAGCCAGCACCTTCACCGAGTCCGTCATCCGCGAGATGACGCGGCTGGCCATCAAGCACGGCGCCATCAACCTGGCGCAGGGCTTTCCCGATTTCGAGGCCCCGTCGGAGATCAAGGAGGCCGCCGTCGCGGCCATCCGCGCCGACGTGAACCAGTACGCGATCACGTGGGGCGCGCCGTCGTTCCGCGACCAGATCGCGGCCAAGACAGAGCACTTCTACCCCGGCTGGGAGGTCGATCCGCAGACCCAGATCACGGTGACGTGCGGCGCGACCGAGGGGATGATCGCCTCCATGCTCGCGATCCTCGACCCGGGCGACGAGATCGTCGTCTTCGAGCCCTTCTACGAGAACTACGGGCCCGACGCGATCCTCAGTGGCGCGATTCCGCGCTACGTGACGCTGCACGAGCCGGACTGGCGCTTCGACCCCGCGGAGCTTCGAAAGGCGTTCGGCCCGCGGACCCGCGGCCTCGTGCTGAACACGCCGCACAACCCGACGGGCAAGGTCTTCACGCAGACGGAGCTCGAAGAGATCGCCGAGCTGTGCATCGAGCACGACGTGGTCGTCTTCACCGACGAGATCTACGAGCACATCCTGTATGCCGGCGAGCACGTCCCGATGGCCACCCTGCCCGGCATGGCCGAGCGCACCGTGACGGTGAACGCCATGTCCAAGACCTATTCGGTGACCGGTTGGCGTGTCGGGTGGGTCATCGCCTCCCCGGAGCTGAGCACCGCGATCCGCAAGGTCCACGACTTCCTGACCGTCGGCGCCGCCGCACCCCTCCAGGAGGCGGGGACGGTGGCCATGCAAATGCCCGACGCCTACTATGCCGGCCTCGCCACGAGCTACGGACAGCGCCGCGAGCTGCTCGTCGACGCGCTCCAGGCCGCCGGCTTCCGCACGTCCGTCCCGGACGGCGCGTACTACGTGATGACCGACATCCGAGACCTGACCGACGACGACGATCTCACCTTCGCGCGCCGGATGGTGGCGTCTCCCGGCGTCGCGGCCGTGCCGGGAAGCTCGTTCTACTCGCGACGCGAGCTCGGGCGAAGCAAGATCCGCTTCGCCTTCCCGAAGCGCCACGAAACCCTGAACGCGGCGGCGGAGCGGCTCCGAACGCTCGCGGACTGAACCCGTCCTGACGGGCGCAGGCGCGCCCCACGACGCCTCGATGCCCTATCAGCGGCATGACAAAAGGGGTGACAGCGGGCCTCCGACCCGGTATCCTGCGCCGAACCGGACGCCCCAGTCCGGGCGACAGAGGCCCAAAACCGAAGACCGCCGCCCCGAGCAGGAGTCAAGTAGGTCCCCCAGGACCTGCCTCACGCGTGCCGGCCATGCCGTCACGGTTCCTGGTCGCGGTGACGACCGCGCGCCACAGGTGCGCTTCCGGCCGGGGTTTCCTCACGGTGGTCGGACGAGTCGTGACCTCGATCCCCGCCGCCATTCCGCTGCGCCGCCCCGCCTCGTTCCGCTCCTGCCAAGCGGCCCAGCCCACCGTCGGCGTGCCCCAGCACGCCGTTCCGGCAGAAGGGAGGCAAGGTATTGCCCGCACGCGCAGGCGCCCAACGGGCGTCCCGCCGAACCAGCTCGATCCACGTATCCGGCGCGGCCTTTGACGGTGTGCCACACGTCGCGGAGCAGCTCCCCGTAGAGAGCGCCCTCAGGCCCGCTCGCCGGTCTCGCCCGCTCCTGTTTCGCATCTCCCGCTCGCTGGTCGCCGCGCTGATCCTCGGGCTGCTCTGGTTCACCGCCGGCAGTGCCGCGCATCCCCCTTCCGCACAGGCCGCGGGCAAGCCCGCCGCCGGCCAGAAGGTCGTGATCGTCGTCGGGCCCGCCGCGAGCAGCACCGGCGAGTACATCCGCCAGGCGAACGAGCTCGCGGGCCAGGCCGAGGCCGAAGGCATGCGTGTCGTCAAGATCTACACGCCGCGCGCCACGTGGGCGGCCGTCAAGCAGAAGGCGCAGAACGCGAACCTGCTCGTGTACCTGGGACATGGCAGCGGCTACCCCAACCGCAACGGCGGCCCGCGCCACGAGGATCGCCAGGATGGCTTCGGCCTGAACCCGTGCGAGGTCCACTGCGGCACGACCGGCCCGGCCGAGTACCACGGCGCCGACCAGGTCCGCCGAAACATCCAGATCGCCAAGAACGGAATCACCGTCCTGTGGCGGCTCTGCTACGCCTCGGGCAATGCCGAATCCGGCATCGACGCCCCCGAGCTGCCCTCGCGCGCGCAGGACCGGCAGGTCGCCATTGAGCGCGTCGACAACTTCGCCTCGGGCTTCCTTGCCGCCGGATCGCGCGTGGTCATCGCCTGGGGCTGGCCCCAGAAGATCAACCTGCCGGAGCAGCTGGCCCGGACCAACAAGTCGATCAACCGCATCTTCGAGGACAAGGCCAACAACACGGGCTCGCCCAACGCCTTCATCGGCAAGTGGGACTACACCGTCCAGTCCAGGCGAACGCCCGGCGCGCTCCTGCACCTGGACCCGCACAACGTCTACGGCCACCTGCGGGCCATCTCCGGCGATCTGGGCATGACCGCGGCCGACTGGCGCGGCGAGACGCACGACGACATCACGGCGCCCGAGCTGACCGACGTGGCTGCGGCGGCCGGAAGCGTGAGCGACGCCGCCTCCGCGCCCGACGCGATCCCGTCCTTCAGCCCGAACGGCGACGCGATCGAGGAGACGCTGTCAATCCGGCGGACACTGTCGGAGTCCGCAACGCTCCGGACGGTCGTGACCGACTCGCTCGGCGCCGAGGTGATCTCCTGGGAAGAAACCGCCGACAGCGGCCCTGGCACCACCGAATGGGACGGCCTGGTCCCCGAAGGCGCTCGTGCGCCCGATGGGCTGTACGCCGTGACCATGACGCCTCGCGACCATGCGGGCAACGCCGGGACGCCACGGGAGGTGCCGGTCCGCGTGCTCACCCCGCTCAGCTCGCCGACTGCCTCCGACGAGGCGATCGAGGTGGCCGACGCCGACGCGCTCGGCTCCAGCGTTCGGTTCTCCGCGGACCTCGGCGTCCCTGCGGCCGTCAGCTGGAAGGTGGTCGACGCAAGCGGGAACGTGGTCAAGACAGGTCCCCAGAACGAACCCAGGGACCCGGCGCTGGACGGGGCGCAGCAGCTCTTCGTCTGGGACGGGACCGACGACCTGAGCCAGTCCGTCCCGGACGGAACGTATCGAGGACTCGTGTCGGCCGTCACGGATGCCGGCACGGTCACCTACGGGCGCGCCGTCTTCGTCGGTCCATTCCGCGTCGCGTTCAGCGACAGCACGCCCGCCCGCGGCCAGCAGATCAAGGTCGCCGTCCTCAACACCGAGCCGCTGGGCGGACCCCTCCAGCTCGAGGTGACGCAGCGCGGGCTGGCGCCCTACACGGTTGCCATGACGCAGCTGAGCGACCGAAAGTCGACGGTGACGTTCTCGCTCGAGGCGGCGCCGAAGGGTGGCCGGGCCACCTTCAGGATCCTCGGCACGGATACGGGCGGCGGAGCCGAGGAGCTCACCCTCTACCGCTGGGTCCACTGACGGCGAGGTCGCGGAGGAACGCGGCGACCTGATCGAGGGCGTCGTCCAGGACGGGCAGCAGCCCGTGACCCAGCCGCGGATAGGTGACCAGCCGAGCCGACGGGAGACGCGCGGCCACGGCCTCCCGCAGCAGCTCGATCCGGGCGAACGGATCGGACTCCCCGCTGAGGAAGAGCACCGGGCAGCGGATCTGCTCCCAGTGCCGCGTGCGGGGCTCCCATTCCGGGTGCCCCGGCCGGTGCACCGGGTAGCTCAGCAGGATCAGCGCCCCGAAGTCGTGCTCGTGCCCGTCGATGCCGGCGGCCAGCAGGCTCGCCACGCGCCCGCCGTACGAGTGACCGCCGATGGCCACGTCTGGCCCTTCGCCGGAGGCGCCGAGATAGGCCGGCACCGCATCCTCGGCGCGCCGCTTCGGCAGGTCGATCGCGGCCGCCTCGAAGCCGCGGGCGCGCAGGCCGTCCACGTGGGGACGCATGCTCGCGGCCGAGCCCGACGCGCCATGACCGAGGACGATCCGCATCGCGTGAGGCTACCGCACACGCGCCGGGCGGTACCGGCGGGTCCGAAGGTCCGGCTTGATTCGCCGCCGCAGCCGAGGCACGGTGCGGGGGTGGAGAGCCATCACCGCCGCGCCGTTCTCGCGGCGCTCGCGCTCGGCGTACTGATCGCGCTGCTCGGCGTCGGCCGGGTGCAGGCTGCGGAGCCCGCGCGCTGGGCTCCGGACCCGACCGACAGCTGGCAGTACCAGCTGAGCGGCCGCATCGACACGACGGTGGACGCCGACGTGTTCGACATCGACGCGTTCAGCACCCGCAGGGAGGTCGTCGCCGCACTCCACGACGCGGGCAAGCGCGCCGTCTGCTATGTCGATGCCGGCTCCTGGGAGCCCTACCGGCCCGACGCGGACCGATTCCCGGCCGCCGTGATCGGCAAGCCGGTCGACGGGTGGCCGGACGAGCGCTGGCTGGACATCCGCCGGCTGGATGTGCTGAGGCCGATCTTGCGCGACCGGATCGAGCGTTGCGCGGCCAAGGGTTTCGACGGCGTGGAGTTCGACTGGACCGACGGCTATCTTCAGGACACCGGCTTCGACCTTGGCCGTGCCGATCAGCTGCGCTTCGATCGATGGCTGGCGAGGGCAGCCCACGCGAATGGGCTCGCCGTCGGGCTGAAGAACGCGCTTCCACTGATCCGGGCGCTCGTCGATGACTACGACTTTGCGGTCAACGAGCAGTGCTTCCAGTACCAGGAGTGCGGCCGCTACGCGCCCTTCTCGTCCGCAGGCAAGGCCGTCTTCAACGTCGAGTACAGCCTGCCACGGGCCAGCTTCTGCGACCGCGCGGTGGCGATCGGCATCATGGCGATCCGCAAGCATCTCGAGCTCGACGCCTGGCGGCGAGCTTGTCCGGAGCCCGCGACCGCCCCACCGACGGGGGCGTGACAACCTAGCTGGCACGACGCGCCCCCAGAGTGCGGGGAATGGAACGAGCGCGACTGGTCCAGCTCCCCTCCCCCCCGCCGCGTGCGGCGACCTCGGTGACCGTCGAGGGGGATCAACTCTCCGTTGAGCGCCTGACGCTCGCCGACGCCGGCCTGGCCGCGTTCGTCGGAGAACGTCCGGAAGAGGCGCGCGGCGCCCTCGTCGAGCGGGCGCTGCGGATCGGCCTGCTCGCGCTCCAGGACGCGGGCGTCGGCGTCAACGTGGACGTCGTGCGGCGCGAGTTCGAGGCGCTGCTCAGCCGGACGGAGGCGGCCAACGAGCGCGCCGCGACCGCGCTTGACGGGGTGCTGCGCCAGAACTTCGCGGACGGGGACGGCCGGCTGCCGCGCACGCTGGAGCGCTTCCTCGGCGATCGGGGCCAGCTGCGCTCCTTCGTCCAGGAGCTCTTCGACGAGACCAAGCGCGATTCGGCCATCGGCCGGATGCGGCTGCTTCTCGGCACGTACTTCGACGGAGACGCCTCGCGGCTCGCGCAGCTACTGGACCCGACGCGGCTGGGCTCTCCCCTGCACCAGTTCCGGACCGAGATCAGTGACGGCTTCGCCAAGCTCAACGACCGGCTCACGGCAATCGAGGCTGCCTCGGCGGCACGGGCCGGGGAGCGCCAGCGGTCGTCGGCCAAGGGCGCGGACTTCGAGGCGCTGGTCTGCGAGCTGCTGGGATCCGTGGTGCGCGGCTCGGGGGACGTGCTGGACCGGACGGGCACGGAAGCGGGAGACGTGGCGCGCTCCAAGAAGGGAGACCTGCTCCTGACGCTGGACGCCGGGACGACGCGCGGCGCGGATCTCCGGGTCGTCGTGGAGTGCAAGGACCGGGCCATCTCTGGCAAACAGATGCGGGACGAGCTGGCCGAGGCGAAGCGGAACCGTGGCGCGTGCGTCGGCCTCGTGATCTTCACGCCGCAGCACGCCCCTGCGGGAATCTCCCCGTTCGACGTGCGCCAGGGAGACGTCTACTGCGTCGTTGACCCGGAGTCGCCGGAGCCCGCCACCGTCGAGGCCGCCGTGCGTCTCGCGCGACTCCTTGCGCTCGCGACCCTCCGCGAGCACGAGGCGGGCGTCGATTCGGCCGCGGTCGCCGCCGTGCTCGGCCAGATCCGCGGCCAGCTCGAGGACATCCGCCGGCTGAAGGTGCGCCTCACCTCGATCGGCACGATCACCAAAGAGGTGGGAGACGGCCTCGACCGGCTTCGCGAGGCGGTGCTGGCCAAGGTCGCCGAGGCGGAGGCGGAGCTCAGGATCCCCGGACCGCGGGCCCCAGCGAGGGCATGAACCCGTGAAACCGTCGCGACCGTGCCGGTACCTGACTCAGCCGTCGGGGCGGGAGCGCGTGGCGTCACGGCGCAGCGTGGCGAGGATCTCCCGCCAGCGGTCGTAGAGGAGGTGATGGCCCTCGCCCGGATAGAAGGTGGCCTGGCAATCCGGCAGGACGCGGGCAAGGTAGCGGCCCATCTCGGCCGGGACGGTCACGTCGGCCTCCCCATGCCAGACGCGAACGGGCACGCTGACACTCTCCAGCGGGAAGCCCCAGCGGCGGGCCATGATCAGGGCCTCGTCATACAAACCCTTGCCGCCCTGCCGGTGGAGCTCGGTCGCGTTCGCGATCATCACGGCCCGGAGGCGCGGATCGGCCAGGATCTGCTGATCGGCCTCGATCATGCTCTCGATGGCCTCGTCCAGGTGCCGTTGCGGGTCAGAGCGCTGGCCGCGGGCCCAGCGCCACATGGCCAGCCGGATCATCCACGGCGCGTAGCCGGCGGCGCGCGACGCCACGCGGTGCATGCGGTACAGGTAGGTCGCGTCGCGGACGCCGGCCAGCGGCGCCGCCGAGCTGACGAGGCCGATGGCGCTGACACGGTCGGGCATGGCCCACGCGCAGGCAAGCGCATACGGGCCGCCGCCGGACCAGGCCAGGACCGCGAAGCGGTCGATGCCGAGGGCGTCGACCAGCTCCTTGACATCGGCCGGCCAGTCCATCAGGCGCCGGCGTGGCTGCCGCGTCGAGAGGCCGATGCCGGGACGGTCAGGTGCCAGGAGGCGGATGCCCAGGTCGGAGGCGATCGAGTCCTCCGGGTGGCGCAGCACCCGCGAGCTGCCGAACCCGTGAAAGAACAGCACGGGGGTGCCGTAGCTGCTGCCAACCTCGTCGAAGCCGAGCGTCCGCCCGTCAGAAAGGCGGAGAGTCTGCGACGGACTCGCCACCACGACCGCCGTGGGAGCGGTCGCCAGGGAGCGCCTGGGCAAGCGCAGCAGCTGTGATTCCTCCTGTGGCGAGCGTCCGGCGACGGCGTTGCCGGAAGCGGATGCCGCGGGGTCCGCAGTGCGGCCCCCGACATGGGCATTATGCCAACCCGCGTGCCCGCCGCTACCATCGATTGCCGGGGGATGGGAGGGGTTGGCAGGCAATGCGAGGAAACAACGAGACGATGAAAACCTGGCCCTGGAACGCGATCGTGGCCGAGGCGGTGGGCACGTTCCTGTTCTTCTTCGTCGGCATGGGTGCGGCGGCGGCGTTCTTCGGCGGAGCCGGACTGCTCGGCGTTGCCCTGGCACACGGCCTCGCGCTGATCGTGCTCGTTTCGGCGCTCGGCGCCGTCTCGGGCGGGCACTTCAACCCGGCGGTCTCGTTCGCGCTCTGGATCGCGGGCCGCCTCGAGGGCCGCCGCGCGATCGCCTACGTCATCGCACAGCTGCTCGGCGGTGTCCTCGCCGCGGTCGCCCTCGCATACGTGCTGGGCTCGACGCAGTCGATCGCGTCCACGACGCCGGCTCTGCTCCAGGCCGGCTCCGATATCCCGGCCATCCCCAGCGTGGACGTCGTGCGCGGCATCGTCATCGAGGCGATCCTGACGGCCGTGCTGCTCGCGGCCGTGTTCGGAACCGTCGTGGATCCGCGCGCTCCGCGGCTCGGCGGCCTGGCGATCGGCGTGGCGGTGGCCGCCGACATCCTGATGGGCGGCGCGCTGACGGGAGCGGCGATGAACCCGGCACGCTGGTTCGCTCCGGCCCTGGTCACCGGCCAATTCGACAACGCCGTCGTCTGGGTCATCGGCCCGCTCCTGGGAGCTGCTGCCGTGGCCGCCCTCTGGCGAATCCTGTTCCTGCCCGAGGCGGACGCTCAGACCGGCGCGGACATCTAGCGGTCGGGGCCGCGGTCAGGGCCCCGCTCCGTGACGCGCCGCAGCTCCTGGACCGCGCCGAGCTGATCCTTGAACTCGGCGCGGAGCTGGCGGACCTCCTGGTCGGCGAAGCCCAGCTCCCGGCCAAGCTCGTCGAGCTCCGCGCTCTCCTGGGCGTTGATCGTTCGGTCGGCCGCGGCGATGGTGAAGCAGCAGCGCAGCAGGCTCTCCCGCTGCTCGGGCGTGGCGAACTGGCCGAACTCGCGAGTGAGAACGTAGTCGTCCGTGCCGCCGTAGAGCTCGGCGTGGTGCCGTGCGATCTGCACGACCAGGACCGCCTGGGCCTCGGGGAGGCCGGCGACGTCCATGACCGTCCGCTCCATGAGCGCCACCTCACCTGGGGAAATGTCCAGGTCGGCGTTCGCGACCCGGCTGAGGACGTAGGCAAAGCCCGCGACATAGCGGCGCTGCTCGGCCGGGAGCGCATCCAGCTGGGCAACGATCCGGCGTAGCGCGGCCGTCTCCGCGTCCGTCGAGCCGCGAAGCTCCGAGGCATCCGCGGGCGCCGCGTTCAGCCCGGGAGCGCCGAACAGACGTCGAAGGACCATGCCGAAGCTCCTCTCGGAGCGCGCCGGACCAGCGGATGCACGGGTCGGGCGGCGCGCCGCAACGGAGCGTACCGCGCTCACGGAACCAGCGCGCCAACGGGGCCGTCTCGGAGTCATGCACGCCCCGATGACGTCCGCGGGTCGCCGGACCGCCGCCTGGTTGACCCTGGCCCTGTCCCTCTCCGCGCTGGCCGCTGCCTGCTCGTCCGGCTCGCCCACGAACGTGCCCACTCTGTCGCCGTCGGGCCTCCCGGCCTCCCCGGGTTCCAGCGCGGCACCCATCGCGAGCGCCGACCCGACCGCAGGCGCGACCGCCGGGACGCCCGCTCCAGCGCCGTCCCTCGCACCGTCCCCGCTGGCCAAGCCCTCTCCGGTCCGCAGCGCAGCCGAGGCCGCGGCCCGCGTCATCGTGTCGGATCCCCGCTTCGCCGGCGTCGGGCCCCTGTCGCCAGATCTCATCGGGGCCTCCGCGTGGTACGAGGTCGCCCAGACGGCCGATGGCTTCCACGTCGGCATCACCATGGGCTGGGGCGATTGCATGGCCGGCTGCATCTCGCGCCACATCTGGGAGTACGACGTCTCCACTGACGGGACCATCACGGGGCCAGCCGAGTCCGGCGATCCCTGGCTGGGGGGCCCGCCGCCGGCGCCCGGCGGGGAGGGCAAGCTCGAGGTGACGCTGACGGCGGGACCGACGTGTCCCGTGGAGCGGCCGGGCGACCCGGACTGTGCGCCGCGACCCGTGGTGAACGCCGCGGTGTCGATCCGCGATCCATTCGGCGTCGAGGTGGCGCGGCTCACGACCGACGGGCAGGGCATGGTCGGCGCCACGCTGCCGTCGGGCACCTACGTCGTCGAGGCGCTGGCGGTGCCCGGTTTCATGGGCACGGCCGAGCCCGTCGCCGTATCGATCACGGCCGCCGGCACGGCCGCTGTGACGCTGATGTTCGACACCGGGATCCGCTGATCCGGCCGGCGCACGCCGGACCTATCGACCGTACACTCGGCGGGTGAGCAGCATCCCCCCGGGACCCGCATCTCAGCCGCAGCTGCCCGTCTCTCAGCCGCACGTGCCGGTCTCTCAGCCCCACGTGCCGGTCTCTCAGCAGCAGGTCGCCGCGGCTCAATCCGAGGTCTCCGTCTCTCGATCCCAGGTTCCAGCAGCGGGCGTGGCGCCGCGCGCGCCCAGCACGACCCCCCGGAGCCCCGCCACCCGCGACCTGGGCATGCGCGCCACGCTGCTCTTCCCCACCCGCGAGATCTGCGAGCAGTACTACCTCCCGCTGGTCTACACGGCCTGCCGGACCTGCTACAGCGAGCTCGAGCCGCAGGACATCTTCGGTCGCGCCACGAGCGGCAGCGTTGCGAGCGACAAGCAGCAGGACCTGGTCCGCCGCGTGATCGAGTCCGGCCACGGCTCCACGATCGAGCACGTGGTCTTCACGTTCGCGATCAGCGGCGTGACCCGGACGCTGTCGCACCAGCTCGTGCGTCACCGCGCGGGGCTGGCCTTCGACCAGCAGTCGCAGCGCTACCTCAAGTACAAAGAGCCTTCGTACATGGTGCCGGGCTCCATCGCCGACGCCGAGGAGGGCATTCGCGACCGCTTCCTTGACGAGATGCAGGGCTCGCTCTCGTTCTACGAGGAGATGCTCGAAGCCGGCATCCCCGGCGAGGACGCGCGCTTCGTGATGCCCAACGCCACGCGGACGAATCTCGTCATGACCGCGAACCTCCGGGCCCTGATCCACATGTCGGGCCTGCGCCTGTGCACCATGGCCCAGTGGGAGATCCGCCGGCTCTTCCAGCTGGTCCGCCACGAGGTCTTCAACGTGAGCCCCTTCTTCGGCTCGTTCCTCGCGCCCAAGTGCGTGCCGCTCGGCTACTGCGACGAGGACAGGAACCGGGACGAGCACTGCCCGATCCGCCCGCACAAGGACAACGTGCTGGCCGCCTGGGCGGAGAAGAAGGCCGCAGCCAAGGCTGCCGGGCGCGAGCTCCCGACGATCTGATCGCGACATCTCGGGGATCGGGGGGTCAGACCATGAGCACGAATCGACGCGCCCAGGGACCGAGGTGGCTCCACGGCCTCGCGCTGGCGGGCCTCGCCGTCGTCAAGGTCGTGACAGCCGTGTGCGCGGCGGAAGGGGCGCTCCACCCGACGGCCAAGCGCTACCGCGGCAAGGCGATGCGCATCCGGGCGGTGGGCTACTTCGGAGGGCTGTCGCTGGTGCCCGCCGTCTGGGCCGTGCAGCGAGCCCAGCGCCCCTATCCGGCCGGGGCGGATCTGGCCGTGTCCGTCCCGCTCCTCATCGACGCCGCCGGAAATACGCTCGGCGTGTATGACGATGCGCGCCTGGACGACCTGGTCCACGGTGTCAACGCAGCGTCTCTTGCATCGCTGTTCGGCGCGGTGATTTCGCCGCACGTCCGTTCGCGCCAGCAGGCGACGTTGGCCACGATCGCATTCGGCGTCATCGGCGAGCTCGGCTGGGAAGCGATGGAATACACCGGCGAGGCCCTCGGGTTCAAGGGCATGAAGCTCTCCGAGAACGACACGATCGGCGACGTCGTCGCGGCGTTCATGGGCACAGGGCTCGCTGCCGCCATAACCTGGGTGCGCTGGCGCCCGTCGCCGGGGCATCCGCTTGCCGACTGGGGCGAGCCCAGCCCGGCGACTGTCGCCGCATCCGAGGTCCAGCCGCCCGACCTGAGCGCGCCGCTCGGGGGCGGTCCCGAGAGCGCCGTCAGCCCCGCAGAGCCCGCCCGTCAGAGGCCAGGTCGGCCACGAACCGCCGGAGCACCCGTGCAAGGCGAGGCCCGGCCTCGTTCGCGGCTTCCAGCACCTCCTCGTGCGTCAGGGGGCCCTTCGAGATCCCCGCGCCGGGATTCGTGACCAGGGACACGCCACAGACCCGAAGGCCTACCCAGCGGGCCGCGACGGCCTCCATGACCGTGGACATGCCGACGGCGTCGGCGCCCAGCGTGCGCAGCATGCGGACCTCGGCCGGCGTCTCGTACGTCGGTCCGGTCAGGCCCGCGTAGACGCCCTCCGCGAGCGGGACGCCCTCGGCCGCGGCGGCCGCGTGGAGCCGCGCACGAAGCTCCGGGTTCCAGACATCGGTCAGGTCCGGGAAGCGCGGGCCGAGCGCGTCGTCGTTGGGGCCGGTGAGAGGGCTATGCCCGGTCAGGTTCAGGTGGTCGGCGATGACCATGAGCGTGCCCGCGCCGTAGTCGGGGTTGACGCCGCCGGCCGCGTTGGTCAGCACGATCGTCGAGGCCCCGAGTCGGCCCATGAGCAGCACCGGCTCGATCACGGCCAGCGCAGAGAGACCCTCGTAGAGGTGGAGCCTGCCCTGCAGGCAGCAGACGGCGACCCCCTCGATCCGACCGAGGAGCAGGCGGCCCGCGTGGCCCGGGGCCGACGGACGCGGCCAGCCGGGAAGCTCGGCGAACGGGATGGCTACGGCGTCCTCAACCGCGTCGGCGACGCCGCCAAGGCCCGATCCGAGGACGAGTCCGAGCTCTGGCACGAGGTCGGAGCGCGAGCGCACCGCGGCAGCCAGGAGATCGAGGCGGGCGGAGAGGCCGCGAGTGCCTGGGTGGCGGCCGGCCGCTTCCCATATGGCCGCCTCGCGGCCGGGGTCGTTCGCGGGGGCGGGGCCGTTCGCGGGTTCGGGCGCCGTCATGTCGGACACACAAAAGCGCCCGGAGAGACTGTCGGATCCACAGTCACCTTGATGTGATCTCGGTGCTTGTGGTTCCAGACCGCCCCTCCGGGCAAGACCAACAATAGGGTCCGGCCTGGGCCCGGGTCAACGCAGTTATCCACGAGATTGGCCTCACCTCTCGAATTCGTTCCACGTCGCCTGACCTCGATGTGGACAGTGGGTGGACAAGTGCCGCTCATGGCCTCCACGAGCCAGATCCCGGGCGAACGGGCGGTTTCCGCGGACAACGCGGCGGACAGCAAACGACCCCGGCCAACGGACCGGGGTCGTTCGACGCTTCCGAGGAAGACCCGGATCAGGCGACCGTGCGGGCTGCCTTCACCACCATCGTCTTGGCGTAGCGGTCGTGCAGGCCCTGCTTGGTGGGGCTCTGCGCGGTCGTCACGAGCAGGACGATGAACCAGATGAGGCCGAGGAGCTGGAGCACCAGCCCGAGGCCGAGGGCGAACCGGCCGAGAATGTCCGCGATCAGGAACGGCCCGTAGAGGAAGAGGTAGCGGATCGCCGCCTGCTGATACGTGATCGTCCGGCCATCCGTCTCGTTGCCGATCTGCATGCCCAGGAGGCGCATGCCGATCGTGCCGCGCATCGCGACCCACGTGTAGATGAAGTAGCCGGCGGTCACGAGTGCCGCGAGGATGCCGTAGATCAGCGCGAACGTCGGGTTGGCCACCGCCGTCAGCCCGCTCAGTGTCGTCGCCGGTGCCACGATCGCCGCGATGATCGCGACGATGAGCTGGACGATGAACAGGATGATGAAGTCGATGATGTACGCGATGATCCGGTTCGGAACGTCCGCGTAGTAGAAGCCGGCGGGGCCTGCCACCGCGGACCGATCCATCAGGCTCGCGGTCCATGCGGGCATCTGCTGTCCCGGGCCGGGACCTCCCGACATCGGCGGCGGGCTGGGCGGCTGCGGGGTCGACTGCCAGCTGGGCGGCGGCGGCGCCTGGGGCGGCGGGGCAGGCGGCATTCCGCCGGGCTCCGACGCGCCGGGCTGACCCGATTGCGACATACCCTTCTCCTCAGTGTGGGCTCGCACCTGCTCTGAGGTGCTCCGACTTCGACCGTCCCTCCGACGGTCGCGGATTCGGGTGCAGCATAGCGTTCCGTGAGTGGGCGCAACAGCCCTCTGCGCGTAAATCGGCCCTCACTGAGCTGCACGCCAGCGAGCTGGCGGGGCGTTTTCAGCCGCCGATGTGGGACATCTCCACCTTCGGGAGGGGCACAGTCGCGGCCGAGCGCAGCTCGGAGTAGCGGTCGGCGCGGACGCGCCAGACGCCATGGATGCGCTCCGAGATCTCGTCGTCCGTCGAGCCGCCCCGGAGGAGCGCCCGGAGGTCGTGTCCGCGCACGCCGAACAGGCAGGTGTACAGCTCGCCCTCCGCGGTGAGGCGCGCCCGGGTGCACGTCCCACAGAAGGGCTGCGTGACCGAGGCGATCACGCCGATCTCGCCGCTGCCGTCGCGATAGCGCCAGCGATCCGCCACCTCGCCCTCATAGCTCGGCGGGACGGCCGCGAGCGGCATCTCCGCGTCGATGCGTGCGAGGAGCTCCTCGGCAGGCACCACCTCGTCGAGCTGCCACCCGTTCGAGTGGCCGACGTCCATGTACTCGATGAATCGCAGGATGTGGCCGCGCTCGCGGACGAAGCGGGCCATCGGCAGCACGCTGTCCTCGTTGATGCCGCGGCGCACGACCATGTTCACCTTGATCGGTGTGAGGCCGGCTCGCTCGGCGGCGTCGATCCCCTCGACCACGCGCGAGACCGGGAACCCGACGTCGTTCAGGCGCGCGAAGACGGCGTCGTCCAGGGAGTCGAGGCTGACCGTGATCCGTCGCAGGCCGGCGGCCGCGAGTCCCTCCGCCTGGCGGGCGAGCAGGGACCCGTTGGTCGTCAGGGTAAGGTCGTGAAGCCCGGGGAGCGCGGCAAGCATCGCAACGAGCCGGTCGAGGTCGCGCCGCAGCAACGGCTCACCGCCCGTCAGCCGGACCTTCTCGACGCCCGCATCCACGAAGAGCCGCGACAGCCGCGCGATCTCCTCGAACGTCAGAAGCTCGGCGCGGGGCAGGAAGCGGAAGTCGGATCCGAAGACCTCCCGGGGCATGCAGTAGGTGCAGCGGAAGTTGCAGCGATCCGTGACCGAGATGCGCAGGTCGCGAAGCGGACGGCCGAAACGATCGGCCACGCCCTTCACAGGGGCGGCATGCGCTTCAGCGGCCGTGCGTCGAGCGGTGTAGAGAGACCTCACCCGTGGATGGTACGTCCCGGCGGGCGAATGGCAGCGCGCCGGATCGTTCGCTTGGCGCGCCCAGCGAACGAGCGGGAAACGGAAAGGCCCCCGACTCGGTGCCGAGGGCCTCGCTTCAGCTGGCGCTCACGCCCGGCGTGGGATGCCCCGGGCTCCGGCGCCGCTTCGCTCGTACCAGGCCACGCCGAGGCTCGCCACGGCGAGCGCCAGGTGCAGCACGTGGTCGGCGGCGTTCACGGGATAGTTCAGCAGCCCGAACAGGCTCGGGTTGACCAGCGTCAGGACGAAGATCGCGACATACAGCACGCCGAAACCGGCGATGCCGGCGATCCGCTGCTCCCCGGTGAGGCCAAACGCGATGTAGAGCGCGAGCGCCCCGGTGAGCAGGTGCACGAGGTTGTGGATGGTCCCCGTCACGAAGATCGGGTTGCTGGCCGCGTCGCCGACGATCGGATTGCTGATGAAGCCCAGCAGCCCGACCAGCACGAGGACGACGCCGACGATGGCGGCGTACCCCTTCGCGAGACCCATGTTTGCGTACATCCAACCCTCCCTGTGGGTGTCTGTGCGTCCCGCGCCTAGCGTAGAGATCCGCGTTCCCCGGTCAAGGCCTCGCGCGCGAATTCCGCGTTGCAAGTACGCGGCGGTCGCGGCGTCAGTCGCGGCGTCAGTCCCGGCGTCAGTCGCGGCGTCAGTCCCGGCGTCAGTCCCGGCGTCAGTCCCGGCGTCAGTCCTCCTCGGGCGTGCCCGCGCCCTCGCGGATCCGCTCGACGACGCCCGCATCCGCGAGGGTCGTGGTGTCGCCGAGCGGCCGCCCCTCCGCGACGTCCCTCAGCAGGCGCCGCATGATCTTGCCCGAGCGGGTCTTCGGAAGGTCCGGGGTGAAGAGCAGGAACTTCGGCTTGGCGATGGGCCCGATGACCTTCGCCACATGCTCGCGCAGCTCCGCGGCCAGCCCGTCGCCGGGCTCCACGCCAGTCCGGATCGTCACGAAGGCGAAGATCGCCTGCCCCGTCAGCGGGTCGTTCTTGCCGACGACGGCGGCCTCGGCCACCGCCGCGTGGTCCACCAGCGCCGACTCGACCTCGATCGTGCTGATGCGGTGCCCGCTGACGTTCATCACGTCGTCGACGCGGCCGAGGAGCCAGAGATAGCCCTCCGTGTCCCGCTTCGCGCCGTCGCCGGCGAAGTACATGCCCGGAAAACGGCCCCAGTAGGTCGCGCGATAGCGATCCGGGTCGCCATAGATGCCGCGCAGCATGGCCGGCCACGGCCGCTTCAGGACCAGGTAGCCGCCCCCGCCGAGCGGCACGCTCTCGCCGCGCGCGTCGACGACGTCGGCCTCGATGCCCGGGAACGGGAACGTGGCACTCCCCGGCTTGGTGGTGGTGACCCCGGGGAGCGGCGTGATCATGATCATGCCGGTCTCGGTCTGCCACCACGTGTCGACGACCGGGCACCGGCCGCCGCCGATGTTGTCGTGATACCAGAGCCACGCCTCCGGGTTGATCGGCTCGCCCACCGATCCCAGCACGCGCAGCGAGGAGAGATCGTGGGCGGCGGGATGCGTCTCACCCTGCTTCATGAAGGCGCGGATCGCGGTCGGAGCGCAATAGAGGATGGTGACCTTGTAGTCATCGACGATCTGCCACCAGCGGTCCCACGCCGGCGTGTCGGGCGTGCCCTCGTACATGACGCCCGTGGTCGCGTTGGCCAGCGGCCCGTAGACGATGTACGAGTGCCCGGTCACCCAGCCGATGTCGGCCGCGCACCAGTAGACGTCGTCCGGCTTGACGTCGAAGACCATCTCGTGGGTGAACGCCGCGCCCAGGAGATACCCCGCGGTCGAGTGCATGATCCCCTTGGGCTTGGCTGTGGTGCCCGACGTGTAGAGCAGGTAGAGCATGTGCTCGGAGTCCACGGCCACCGCCGGGCAGTCCGCCGACTGCCGCTCGACGATCTCGTCCCACCAGACGTCGCGACCCTCGGTCATCGGCGTCACCTGGGCGTCACCGAGGCGGCGGGCCACGAGGACCTTCTCGATCGTCGCGCTGTTGGCGGCCGCTTCGTCTGCCGCGGCCTTGAGGTCCGCCGGCTTTCCGCGTCGCCACCCGCCGTCGGCCGTGATGAGCACCTTGGCCTGCGCGTCCCCGATTCGGCCCGAGAGCGCCTCGGCGCTGAAGCCGCCGAAGACGACGGTGTGCGGGGCGCCGATCCGGGCGCAGGCCAGCATGGCGATCGGGAGCTCCGGGATCATCGGCATATAGATCGCGACGCGGTCGCCGGTCTCGACCCCCAGCTCCTTCAGCGCGTTGGCGGTCTTCTGGACCTCCCGCAGCAGGTCGGCGTAGGTGATCGTCCTGGTGTCGCCGGGTTCGCCGATCCAGTGGTAGGCCACCTTGTCGCCGAGGCCGTTGGCCACGTGACGGTCGAGGCAGTTCTCGGTGATGTTCAGCTTGCCGCCGGTGAACCACCTGGCAAACGGCAGGTCCCACTCGAGCGTCGTGTGGAACGGCTCGCGCCACTGGATGCGCTCGCGCGCGAGGCGCGCCCAGAAGGCCTCGTAGTCCTCTTCGGCCTCCAGATACAGGTCCGCCGTGGCGTTCGCCTGGGCCACGAAGGCAGGATCGGGCGGGAAGCTCCGGCCCTCCCCCATCAGGTTCTCGATCTCCGGCCCCGTATGCTCGGGCTGCTCCGCTTCGCCGCTCCCATGCGTGGGTTGACCCACCGTCACCATCCTCCTGCCCTGCTTCGTGCGTCGATGCTACCAAGCCGCGTCGCGCCGCCGACCCCTCGGGCGCGGCGCCACCGTTCGAGC
>JAXDKU010000012.1:0-2923 GCA_034667005.1 Chloroflexota bacterium | reverse complement strand
GGCAGGAAGCCGGGGACGTCGACGAACGTGAGCACCGGGATGTTGAACGCGTCGCAGGTGCGCACGAACCGCGCCGCCTTCTCCGAGGCGTCGATGTCCAGGCAGCCGGCGAACTGGGTTGGCTGGTTGGCCACGACCCCGACCGAGCGGCCGTCCACCCGCGCGTAGCCGACCACCATGTTGGGCGCGAACAGCTCGTGGACCTCGAGGAACTCGCCCTCGTCGACCACCCGCGTGATCACCTCGCGCATGTCGTACGGGGTGTTGGCCGAGTCCGGGATGATCGAGTCGAGCTCGAGATCGGAGTCGGTCAGCCCGTCGACGATGCTGCCGGCGGTGGGTTCGGGCGCCGGGTACACCGGCGGCTCCGACAGGTTGTTCGACGGCAGGTAGCCCAGCAGCTCCTTGACGTAGGCGAACGCGTCGTCCTCGTCGTCGGCCAGGTAGTGCGCCACACCGGACTTGGTGTTGTGCGCCCGGCCGCCGCCGAGCTCCTCGAAGTCGACGTCCTCGCCCGTGACGGTCTTGATGATGTCCGGGCCGGTGATGAACATGTGGCTGGTCTTGTCGACCATCACCGTGAAGTCGGTGATCGCGGGGGAGTACACCGCGCCGCCCGCGCACGCGCCCATGACCAGCGAGATCTGCGGGATCACGCCGGAGCTGCGCACGTTGCGGACGAAGATGTCGCCGTAGAGGCCGAGCGCGACCACGCCCTCCTGGATGCGGGCGCCGCCGCCGTCGTTGATGCCGACGACCGGGCAGCCGATCTTCACGGCCAGGTCCATCACCTTGACGATCTTCTCGCCGTAGACCTCGCCGAGCGCGCCGCCGAACACGGTGGCGTCCTGGCTGAACACGGCCACCGGGCGTCCGTCGATGGTTCCGGTGCCGGTCACGACGCCATCTCCGAAGGGGCGCTTCGCGTCCATGCCGAAGTTCGTCGAGCGGTGCCGGGTCAGCGCGTCCAGCTCCACGAACGAGCCGGGGTCCAGCAGCTGGTCGATCCGCTCGCGCGCGGTCTGGCGACCCCTGGCGTGCTGGCGCTCCACGGCGGCTTCGCTGCCGGCGTGCACAGCGCCGTCGATGCGCTGGTATAGGTCGGCGAGCTTCCCGGCTGTGGTGTGGACGTCAGGTTCGTCGGCTGCGGCGCCGGACACGTCGGCGGCCGGCTCCAGGGCGGAACTCATGGGCGGACCCTAACTTGCTCCGACCGGCGCAGCGTCGTGGAACCGGCCACATCACCGGCCGTGAGCGACCGTCCCGCCGTGTCCGGGGAAGCCGGAGAACCCGCGTGGCAGGCAGAGCACCGCTGGCAGCACCACCAGGGCCAGCAGCCACGCGGCCGTCCCGGTCACCTGCCACGCGGCGACCGCGGCGGGTTGACCGACCACACCGAGCACGGCGAGTCCGACCGGCCAGTGGTGCACGGCCTCTTCGTAGGCGAAGAACAGGGCGGCGCCGGCGAGGCATCCGACGACGATCCACACGATGCCGAGCACCCCGAACAGCAGCAGTGCGAGCGGCCCTGACGCGGTGCCGCGGACCCCGGCGAGCTCCACGAGCCACACCGACAGCGCCCATAGCCCCAGGCCCGCGACGGCGACGGCGTCGGGGACCAGGCACAAGGGGACGAGAGCGGCGGCCAGACGGGCCCAGCCGGGTCGTGGTGCAGCGCTGCGGTCCACGACGAACCTCCCGCTCGTCGATAGCGGCGTCCGACACGAAGAGTATGCGCCCGGTCACAACTATCGGCAGGGTGAGATCGGCGGCCGATCAGGTGGCGGGCAGGACGTGCTCCCCGGTCCGATCGGTGGACAGGCACAGCGAGCAGATGACGGCCTCGTGCGCGGCGCAGGCGGCCACGTCGGGCCGCTCGTAGTCCTGGTCGCAGACGTGGCAGTGCAGGACCGTGGCGGACGGGTTGCCCTGCTCGTCGTCCATGGGCAGATCGAGGCCGTCGTCGGTGCGGCGCAGGTAGTAGCGACCGCCCGTCGCGAGCGCGAGCACCGGCGGCAGCACGAACGCCAGCACGATCGCGACCAGCGGCGAGAACGGCTGCAGCTCCGCCCCGAAGGCGCCGAAGAAGACCGCGATCGACACCCCGGCCGACACGAGCATCGAGCCGAACCCGACGGGGTTGACGGCGTAGAGCATCCCGCGGCGGAACTCCGGGTGCAGCGGCGAGATCTTGAGCAGGTACTTGTTCACCGCGATGTCGGTGGCCACCACGACCACCCAGGACATGCCGCAGTTGGCGTAGAAGCCGAGGATCGTGTTGAGGAAGTCGAACATGTTCGCCTCCATCAGCACGAGCGCGATGGCGAGGTTCACGCCGAGGAACACCAGCCGGCCGGGGTAGGTCTTCGTGACGCGCGTGAACGAGTTGGTCCAGGCCAGCGAGCCGGAGTACGCGTTCGTCACGTTGATCTTGATCTGGCTGATCACGACCAGCACGACGGCGAGCGTCATGGCCAACCACGGCGGCAGCAGGTCGCGGTAGATCTCCAGGAACTGGTGCACCGGCTGGTTCGCGATCGCCGCGCCGTCGGTGACGTTGGCGATCAGGTACACGGCCAGGAACAGCCCGACCACCTGCTTGACCGCGCCGAAGAGCACCCAGCCGGGCCCGGCCAGCAGCACCGCGGTCCACCAGCGGCGCGCGTTCTCGGGGGTCTTCGGCGGCATGAACCGCAGGTAGTCGATCTGCTCGGCGATCTGCGCGATCAACGACAGGCACACGCCGGCGGCGAGCATCACCGCACCGAGGTTGGGCGCGCCCTGCCCGTTCTCGCCCTGGTAGGCGAAGAAGGACGAGACCGAGTCGGGATGGCTGATCAGCAGGTACGCGAACGGCGCCACCATCAGGATCAACCACAGCGGGGTCGTCCACAGCTGCAGCGTCGACAGCAGCGTCATCCCG
>JAXDKU010000011.1:0-28577 GCA_034667005.1 Chloroflexota bacterium | reverse complement strand
GCGGCGAGCTGCTGGTCGAGCGCGGCGCGCCCGCGGTGCTCGTCACGGGAAGCTTCACCGGAGGCGTCGTCTACCGGTCCGACCGACCCGGTGCCGTCGAGCTGGAGCCGGACATGTCCAGCGGGCGGTGGTGGTCGGGACGCGGCTTCTCGTGGCACGTTGGCCTGACGGGCGAGGTCCCTCTCGACCTGCGCGTCGAGTCCGGCGCCAGCCGCTCCAACCTGGACCTGAGCGAGCTCCTCGTGCGCCAGCTCGAGCTGCGCACCGGCGCGAGCGAGACACGCGTGCGCCTCCCCCGGGCCGCCGGCGCGACGCTGATGAAGGCCTCGACCGGGGCAGCGTCGCTGACGGTGGACGTGCCGCCGGGAGTCGCTGCACGCATCCATGCGCGGATGGCACTCGCCAGCCTCTTCGTGGATCCTGCGCGCTTCCCGCCCGCGGTCGGGGGCTTTGCCTCACCCGACTACGAGACCGCCCCCAACCGCGTGAACATCGACATCGAGGGTGGCGTGGGAACGGTCCGGGTGATCTGACCTCTCGACCGCCGGCCTCTCTCGGACGAAGTCGAGGCCTCAGCCGGCCGCAGCCGCAGCGGCTTCCATCTCGGCGAGGCGCCGGCGCAGCTGCGCGGCCAGGGCCAGGTTCTCCTTCTGCTCGGCCAGGCGCAGCGCCTCCCGCTGGTTGCGCAGCGCCGCGTCGTGGTCACCGAGAGCAGCCATCACCTCGGCCGCGTCGATCCACGCGTCCGTCTTGACGCTGATGAACGCCGAGTCGGCAACCATCTCGAGCACGCGGTCCGCGTCCTCGCGCGCGCCCGGATCCCCGTTCGCGGCACGGATGCGCGCTCGGGCGCCAACCATCCGAGTGCGGTTCGTGACGCTCGGGATGCGGTCCGCCTCCTCGATGAAGGGGACGGCATCCTCCAGCTTGCCCTGCGCCACGAGGACCACGGCAAGCCGCGACGCACCGAAGCTGCGGAGGGTCAGGTCGCCGAGACGGTCGATCTCGACCAGCGCCCCACGCAGCTCGATCTCGGCTGCGGGCAAGTCGCCGGCCAGCCGGAGCAGCCATGACCGGTCCAGCTTGCAGTTGATCCGGCCCCCGGGCTGCCGCAGGTCCGACATGATTGCGATGCTTTCGTCCATGTGGCGCAGGGCTTCGTCGTTGCGGCCGAGCATGGCCTCCATGATCGAGAGGAGCCGCAGGGCATCGGCCCGATTCGATGGATATGCCGCCGTACGGGCCAGCAGCTGGTTCGCCAGCGCGGCGACCTCGCTGGCCGGATCGGGTCCGACGACAGCCTCGGTCAGCCGGTTGAGCTCCAGCCTCAGCACGAAGGGCGCGTCGCCAGTCGCGTGCGCGTGCTCGAGCGCGTTCGACATCTCTACCGCCGATTCCTCGAGCCGGCCGGATAGGTAGGTCAGTGTGGCGCGCGCCTGCCACGCGTCGGCGAGCGCCCTCGCGTCGCCCGACGCCTCGGCATCCACGAGGGCGGCGTCGACCTCCGCGGAGACCCCCTCGCCGGGGCTGACGAGGGTTCCGTCGGTCAGCCAGACCTCGGAGCGCAGCAGGCGTGCCCGGGCGGCCACCGCGCGGTCGCCAGTCTCGACCGCCAGCGCCAGGGCCTCCTGGACCCGCCGCAGGGAGTCCTCCATCAGTCCGGCGCTGAGCAGAGCATCTGACCAGTCGAGGAGGAGGCTCAGTCGAGCCGCGACCCCCGCCGCCGGCAGGCCCCCTGCTCGTGCGAACAGCTGCGACGCGACGACGACATCGCCTCGGTCGCGAGCCCGCTCGCCCGCTTCCGCGAGACGCGCGGCGGCACGGCGCCCCACAGCCTGCGCAGGCTCGCCGGCGTCCCTGAGCTCGGTGCGATATCGATAGGCCTGTTCCAGGTGATGGCCGAGGATCTCCGTGTACTCGCCGACGCGCTCACCGGCGCCGGCCTCCAGCCAGTCGGCGAACGCCTCGTGCAGCTCGGCGCGCTCGGACTTCGGAAGTGCGTCGTATGCGGCGTCACGGATCAGGATGTGGCGGAACTTGAAGGCCAGCCCGGTGGCCTCCACTGGCGCGTCCTGGCGCGCCTCGCCCGTCTCGAGCCGTACCAGATCCTTGCGCACCAGCGCGTCCAGATG
The DNA here is from genome assembly GCA_034667005.1 of Chloroflexota bacterium. Lineage (GTDB taxonomy): Bacteria > Chloroflexota > Limnocylindria > Limnocylindrales > CSP1-4 > JAFMJV01. The sequence continues at coordinate 26,445 of JAXDKU010000011.1, read as the reverse complement.
CTCGGCGACGTTCGCACGCGCGGTTTCGGGCGTCAGCGTCGTGACGGCGCTCGCCTCGAAGACGCGACCGACGATCGATCCGCGCTGTGCCGTCCGGCGCTCCGGCCCGGGCAGCTGGTCGAGCCGCGACGACATCAGCGCCTGGATGGTGGGTGGGATGTCCACTCGCGCGATCTCGGCGTCGTCCATCAGGGTGGCTGCGCCGCCTTCCGGGCGGACCGCGCCCGTGTCCAGCAGCAGCCGGACCATCTCCTCGACGAACAGTGGATTGCCCTCGGCGATCGAAAGGAGCCGGTCACGTAGCCGCTGTGGCACCGCCCGACCGCCCGGGACGGCGTCGATGAGCGAGTCCGAGGCGGCCGGCGAGAGGCCCTCCAGCCGGATCGCGTCCCCGTTCGGCCTCGCGTCGGCCCAGGCCGGATTCGCGTCGAGCAGCTCCGGCCTCGCGGGACAGAGGATCAGGAGCGGCACGGCGCCGGTCTGCTCGCGGAGGTGCTCCAGCAACTCGAGGAACGTGGCTTCCGCCCAGTGGATGTCCTCGAACACCACGACCAGCGGCCCGTCAGAAGCGAGTCGCTCCAGCGTCCGACGAGCCGCCCAGAAGATCTCCTCGCCGGCGACTGCGCCGCGGGTGAGCCCGATCGCGCTCGCGAGTCGGTCTGCGATGAGCGGACCGTCTCCTTCGGCGCCGGTGACGCCGAGCACCTTGCGCAGCGCGTCTGCGGGCGTATCGGTCTCCTCGATACCCGCCGCGGCATGGATCAGCTCCCGAAGCGGCCAGTACGTCAGTCCTTCTCCATACGAGAGGCAGCGGCCGCGGAGCACGCGCGCCCGGCCGGCGAGGCCGTCGACGAACTCGGCCACAAGGCGGCTCTTGCCGACGCCGGGCGGGCCGATCACGGACAGGAGCGTCGGCTGCCGGTCCAGCACGACCCGCGAGAAGACTGCCTCGACCCGCGTCAGCTCGGCGGCTCGACCCACGAGCGGACCGTCCCGCGCCGGAGCGACATTCGCGCCGCGGCCCACCGCGTCAGCGCCGCGGGCCCGTTCGCCTGCGCGGTCCGGTCCCCCTGCGCGCTCCGTGACGGAGACCAGCCGGTAGGCCCGGACGGGTTGCTGCTTGCCCTTGGCGGCCACGGGATCGACAGGATCGGCTGCCGCGGCATCGCGCACCAGCTGCCACGTCGTATGTCCAAGGAGGATCTCTCCGGCAGTCGCCGCTTGCTCCAGCCTGGCGGCCGTATTCACGGCGTCACCAGTCACCAGCAATTGCCGGTTGCCGGCGGGTCCGGCCACGACCTCGCCCGTATTGACGCCGGTCCTGGCCCGGATGGCGATGCCGTGGTCGGCCTCGAACCGTTCGTTCAGCTCCGCCAGCGCGCGACGCATCTCGGCTGCCGCACGGACCGCGCGCAGCGCATCGTCCTCGTGGAGCTGCGGCAGCCCGAAGACGGCCATGACCGCGTCCCCGATGAACTTCTCGACTGTTCCTCCGTGCCGCAGGATCGCCGCCTCCATCGCGGCGAAATAGCGGGCCATGACGCCGCGCAGGGTCTCGGCATCGAGTGCCTCGCCGAGGGCCGTCGAACCGACGATGTCCGTGAACAGCACCGTGACGACGCGTCGTGATTCGCGCCGCTCTTCCGGCGCACTCCCGAGCGCGGTGCCGCAGTCCAGGCAGAACCGCGCGCGGTCAGGGTTCTCCGTCCCGCAAGTCGGGCAGGCGGCCATGCGTCCCTAGGAGAAGAGCGCGCTGTAGCCGTTGAGCGCCGGCTGCCCGCCGAGGTGGGCGAAGAGGACGGTCGAGTCCCGCGCGATCTCGCCGCGGCCGACGAGGTCGATGAGCGCGGCCATCGACTTCCCCTCGTAGACCGGGTCCGTGATCATCCCCTCCCTTCGCGCGACGAGCCGCATGGCGTCCAGCGTCTGTTCGTCCGGAATGCCGTAGATGCCGGCGTGGTAGCGCTCGTCCAGCTCCACGTCGTCCGGTCCGAGCCGGCGGTCGAGGCCGATCAGGTCCGCCGTGGCCGCGGCGATCCGGGTGATCTGCGCGTGCGTCTCCGCCGGCTTCGCCGACGCGTCGATGCCCAGCACGCGCCGCCTCCGCCCGCCGGCTTCCTCCAGCGCCGCGAAGCCGGCCACCATGCCGGCCTGCGTCGAGCCCGTGACCGAGCAGACGATGATCGTGTCGAAGAAGACGCCCAGCTCGCGCTCCTGCGCCGCGAGCTCGAGCGCCCAGTTCGCGAAGCCGAGGCCGCCCAGGCGGTGATCGGACGCCCCGGCGGGGATCGCGTACGGCTTGCCGCCCCGGGCCTCGACCTCGGCCAGGGCCTGCTCCCAGCTCTCCTTGAAGCCGATGCCGAAGCCCTCCTTGACCAGCCGGACGTCGGCGCCCGCGAGGCGGCTGAGCAGGATGTTGCCGACCTTGTCGTAGACGCTGTCGGGCCAGTCGACCCAGCTCTCCTGGACCAGCACGCATTTCAGCCCGAGGTGCGCCGCCACGGCCGCCACCTGCCGGGTGTGGTTGGACTGCACCCCACCGATCGAAACCAGCGTGTCGCAGCCCTGCGAGAGGGCCTCCGCGACGAGGTACTCGAGCTTGCGGGTCTTGTTCCCGCCGAACGCGATGCCCGAGTTGCAGTCGTCGCGCTTCGCCCAGACAGCGGCGCCGCCGAGGTGCGCCGTCAGGCGCGGCAGGCGATGGACGGGAGACGGGCCGAAGAGCAGGGGATGGCGATCGAAGTCCGCGATGGGCATCAGCGGTGATCCCGGATCCGCTCATCGAGGACCAGCCAGCGGACAACGATGGTGCCGAGGGCCGCCCCGCCGAAGGCGAAGACGAGGGCCAGCAGCGACCACAGCCCGGTGGGGCCGCCGATCTCGAGCAGCGGGATCCAGCCGGCCACGAGCACGGTCCACAGCCACGGCCGGTGGCGCCCGAGGAACGCGAAGGCGGCGCCCGCCAGCCAGAGCGAGGCGGCCGTGATCGCGGTGTCGTCCCAGCCGGGACGCGAGTCCGCCCACGCGATCGCGAGGCCGACGAGGACGGCGACAAGCGCCAAGAGGAGCGTCCGCCTCCGGTCGTTCACGCGCGCATCATGCCCAACCGCCGGCGAGCTGTGCTGCCCAGGGGTCAGGCAGGACCCTCGTGGAAGCGGATCTTCCCGTGATCGGGCCTCGGGTAGTGGAAGTAGTTGTCCCATGCCTCGCCGATGCGTGGCGAGGCCGCCGTGCCGAAGAGGGCGGCCGCCTGCCACCCGGGAGACTGCGACGCCTTCGACCAGGCCACCCCGTCCTGGCTCACGAAGAGCTGCGTCAGGGCCGAGTCGCCGCCGGCGCTCTCGGCGTTCGCCGCGATCCTGCCGCCGAAAGCGTCCAGGCTGTACGGCCGAGCGATGAACACGTCGCCGGTCGTGTTGTCGACGAGCGTATGGAAGGTGCCGAAGGAGGCGCCGCCGTTCTCGCTGACGCGCACACGGGCATCCTCTCGGTACTTGTACGCAAGGACGACGCGAGAAGCGTCCGCGGCCACGAGCGGGCTGCCGGCCTGGTCCGTCACGAACGTCGTGACCGTCTGCGTGGGCAGCGGCGTGACCTCGGGATCGGCGCCCGGACCGACGTCGAAACGCTTCAGCTGCAGCTTGCGGCCCTTCATCCAGGTGACCTGGATGTCGTGGTTCGTCGCGGCGACCGACAGCTCGTCTGGGCGGTTCGTGGTTCCGAGGTCGAAGGTCGTGGCGGGGGAGAGGTTTCCGCTCGTGATGGTCCGCACCTGGAGCTTCACTCGGACGGCGCCGTTCACGTTCCGCTCCCAGGCGGTGGCCAGCGCCCGATTGCCGACACAGGCCACGTCTCCGCCGTGGGATCCGGCCGCGAGGGGCCAGTGGCTGTGAGCCGCTCCGTCCAGCCTCCAGCCGTCAAGGTGCGCGATTCCATCGATCCCGTCTTGCGTCACCGCCCACACGGAGCCTGCGCACGTGTCGATGGCGGCCCCGGTCCGGTCGTCGAGCGTGACCTTGGGGGCGAAGGTGGCCCCGCCGTCGCGGCTCCAGCGCAGGAACGTCGGCTGCTCGAAGAGCTGCCGTGTCCACGCGACGGCCACCACCGGTCCCTTGGCCGCGATGTCGTCGACCGTTGGCCAGGAGTGCCCGCCGCCGCTGTAGAGGACGACCGCGGGCCCGAAATTCATGGCAAGGCCGCTGGACGCGATCGCGAGGGACGCGACGACGGCGATCCCGGTCGCTGTGGTGATCCGCCGCGTGGCGCGCGGGCCGCCGAGCCCTCGACGTGATGGAGCCATGGTCCGTCCTCCGCCCCTGGTGGTGAGCACCGCGGCAGCGCCACGCGCGCCGGACGAGTCTACGCCGTGCGAAAAAGCGCCCGATCGCCGACCGTAGAATTCGGCTCCTGCTGGTCGTCACCATGGGGACCCGAAGGAGCTGATGCGCGAGATGGCAGACGTGCTCGACCAGGACGCCCTGGCGAATCTGCTCGGGATGGTCGGCGACGACCCGGAGTTCCTCGACGAGCTGGTGGAGGCCTATCTCGCCGCGACACCGCGGCAGCTGGCGTCCGCACGTGCGGCCGTGGCCGCTGGATCGGCCGCGGACGTGGCGCGCCTCGCGCACGACCTGAACGGCACGAGCCTCAACATGGGCGCGGTCCAGCTCGCCGAGGCGTGCCGCGCGCTCGAGGAGGTCGCGCGTCGAGGCGACCTCGACGCGGCCAAGGAGTTCGTCGACGAAGCGGACCGTGCCTTCGCAGAGGTCCGTGGCGCGCTCGCGGAGGCGCGACTCGTCCGCTACGACGGCTGAAGCTCGCGGCGCGGAGGAGCGGACCGGCGCCGATTCCGTATCCTCGGCGATGTGACGAACGGACCCGACGCCGCCGACGAGGCCGCGGTGACGACGGCGCGGGCACCGGACGAGAGCGCGGCGCGCGCCGCCGAGCTGCGCCAGATCCTGGAGCGGGCGAACCGCCTCTACTACCAGGAGGACGCGCCCGAGCTGGCGGACGCGGAGTACGACCGGTTGCTCCGCGAGCTCCAGGACCTCGAGGACCAGTACCCGGACCTTCAGCTGCCCGACTCGCCGACCCAGCGCGTTGGCGCCGCGCCCGTCGGCGCGCTCGGTGAGGTCACGCATCAGACGCCGATGCTGTCGCTCTCCAACGCCTTCTCGGCGGACGAGCTGCGGTCCTTCGACGCGCGCGTGAAGAAGGGCCTGGGTCTTCCGCCCGATGCCCCACAGAGCGACCTCAGCTACGTGGCCGAGCTGAAGATCGACGGGCTGGCAATCAGCCTGCGTTACGAGCGCGGCCGGTTCGTCCAGGGCGCGACGCGGGGCGATGGCACGACGGGCGAGGACGTCACGCCCAACCTCCGCACCATCGAGGCCATCCCGGAACGGCTGCCGGAGCCGGCCGGCCCCGAGGTGCGCGGCGAGGTGTTCATGCCCAAGACCGAGTTCGCGCGCATCAACGCCGAACGCGAGGAGGCGGGCCTTGCGCTGTACGCCAATCCCCGCAACAGCGGCGCGGGTTCGCTGCGCCAGATCGATCCCGCCGTGACGGCCAGCCGCCGGCTGTCGGCCTGGTTCTACACGCTCGTCGAGGAGAGCCCCGGGATCGACCGCCAGTCGAAGGCGCTCGACCGCCTGACGGCTCTTGGCTTCCCGGTCGAGCCGAACCACGAGGCCGGCCTGGACATCGAGGGGGTGATCGCGTTCCTCGAGCGCTGGCGGGAGCCACGGCATCATCTGCCCTACGAGACGGACGGGGTCGTGGTCAAGGTCGATCGCTTCGACCAGCAGCGCCGGCTCGGCATGGTCTCGCGCGCTCCGCGCTGGGCCACCGCGTACAAGTTCCCGCCGGAGCAGGTCGAGACCCGGATCGAGGACATCGTGCCCTACGTGGGCAGGACCGGGACGCTGACGCCCGTGGCGCACATGACGCCGGTGAAGGTGGCGGGCTCCACGGTCGAACGCGCCACCCTGCACAACCTGGACGAGGTGCGGCGCAAGGACATCCGCATCGGCGACTGGGTGGTGCTCCAGAAGGCCGGCGACGTCATCCCGGAGGTGGTGCGGCCGCTGCCCGAGCGGCGGACCGGGGAGGAACGGCTCTTCGAGATGCCCGCCGCCTGCCCGGTCTGCGGCACGCCCGTGGTGCGGGACGAGGGCGCGGTGCGCCACTACTGCCCGAACCTCGCGTGCCCCGCCCGCGTTGGCCAGGAGTTCGGGCACTTCGCCGGGCGCGGCGGCATGGACATCGAAGGCGCCGGCTGGATGGTGGTGTCGCAGCTGCTGGAGCGCGGCATGGTCCGGAAGCGCGGTGACTTCTTCCGGCTGTCCGTCGACGATCTGATGACGCTGGACCGTTTTGCCCGCAAGAGCGCGGAGAACCTCCACGCGTCGATCCAGCGGGCTCGCACGCGCCCGCTCGCCCGGATCGTCAACGCCCTGGGGATCCCGCAGGTCGGGGAGCAGACCGCCATCGACATGGCCCGCTGGATCGCCGGGAAGTGGCCGCCGGCCGAGGACGAGCCGATGGGCGGCCCGGATGGCTGGTTCGCGCGCGTCGTGCGCGAGCTTCGGCAGCTCCCGCCGGATGAGTTCCAGGCCGTTGCCGGTGTCGGGCCGACGGTGGCCACCAGCCTCGAGCGCTGGTTTTCCGACCCGGCGACCGCGGGCATCCTGGACGACCTCGTCGACGCGGGCGTGGAGCCTGTGCGGCCGGCTCCCCGCGCCGCGGCGGCCGACGACGGGCCACTCACGGGCAAGACGCTGGTCGTCACGGGCACGCTGGAGGGCTTCGACCGCCAGGGCGCGGAGGAGGCGATTCGCGCGGCCGGCGGCAAGGTCGCGGGCTCGGTCAGCCGGAAGACCGACTATCTCGTCGCGGGCGAGAAGGCGGGCACGAAGCTGGCCAAGGCGCAGGAGCTCGGCGTCGAGGTCCTCGACGAGGATGGCTTCCGGCGCGTGCTCGCCGGTGGGGCCGTCGAGTCGTGAAGGCGTGGCCGCTGGCTGACTTGCTCGAGCGGCAGGTGGCGGGTGGTCGAACGTACCTGGAGTTCGCGCGCGAGGAATCGATGTCGGTCGGGCTCTACGTCCTCGCCGCGGGAGCCGTCGACGCGCAGTCGCCGCATGCCGAGGACGAGGTCTACGTCGTCCTCGCGGGTCGCAGCCGCTTCACGGCCGGCGACGAGACGCGCGACGCCGGACCCGGTGATGTGATCTTCGTTCCCGCCGAGGTGCCGCACCGCTTCCACGACATCGACGAGGAGCTTCGGCTGGCCGTGGTCTTCGCGCCGCCCGAGCGTTCGCTGGTGCGCTGAGTCGCGCTCCGCGTTGCTTGACGCGCCCGACGGGACTCTCGATAGTGGCGAGGAGGGGATCGTCACGCACAGGGGGCCGATGACCATGCGCCGTACTGCCGGGCTTGCCGCGATCGCGATCGTCGCCGCGGTCCTCTTCGTCGCGACGCCACCGAAGGACGCTCTGGCCGGCTCTGTCAACTGGGCGTGGGCCGTCGCGCGACACCCGACGACCGCGAGCTACCACCCGGCCGCGGCCGACCACCGGGGCAACCCCGCGGGGCAGGTCACGATCACGCGCGCCAGCGCCGGCACCTACACGGTGAAGTTCAACGGCGTGGGAACGTCCAACGGGATGCCGTTCGTGACCGCGCTGGGCACCTCACCGCGCGTCTGCAACGTCGAGAACTGGCTCCAACAGGGGGCCAAGGAGGTCGTCCGGGTCAACTGCTGGAACTACGGCGGCACCCGCAAGGATTCGCAGTTCGTCGTCAACTTCATCCGCAGCTGCTGCGCCACCGCGGAGATGGCCTACCTCTGGGCGAGCGACCCTACCAGCCCGACGTACACGCCCTTCGCGTCGTACAGCTACAACTCGACGGGCGGCACCATCACGGTGAACCGCACGGGGACCGGCGAGTACCGAGTCAGCCTCCCCGGCCTTGGCGGCTACAACGGGAGCGTGCAGGTCATGTCGATGGGCAGCGACAAGGCTGTCTGCAACACGGGCGGGTGGGGCACCGATCCGGGCGACCCACAGTCGGTCGTCGTCGGCTGCCGCGCCCTCGTGGGAGGCGCGCCGATCGACACCTACTTCAACCTCCTGTACGCGCGCGACGTGGGCATGACGGGCTTCGCGGACCCGTCAGCAAAGGCGGCGTACCTGTATGCCGACGAGCCGACGGCGGCCTCGTATCTCCCGTCCAGCAGCTATCGCTGGTCCAGCTCCGGCCACGGGCCGCGCGTGACGCGTCAGGCCAAGGGCCGGTACACGGTGCGACTGACCGGCATCGCCGGCGCGGGCGGCAGCGCGCAGGTCACGCTCTACAACAACACCAAGTTCCGGTGCCAGGTGAGCAGCCTCCCGACGACGGGTTCCACGCAGCTCGTGGGTGTGCGCTGCTACGGACCCGCGGGCCACGCCGTCGACAGCATCTTCGACTTCGCGTTCACGCGCTGACGCGCCGCGCCGTCAACCGCTGACCGCCGCCCCGGCCCGCGCGAGTCGTGGCCGCCGCGCCCGCGCCGGTATTCTTCGGCCATGGCCGGACTGACCCGTGAAGACGTCGCGCACGTGGCGCACCTCGCCCGCCTCGGGCTGACCGAGGAGGAGCTGGCGCGCCTGGAGGGCCAGCTCAACCACATCCTGGACCAGTACGCGGTCCTGGCCGCGCTGCCGACCGACCACATCCCGCCGACCGCGCAGACCATCGAGGTCGAGGGCGTCATGCGCGAGGACGTGGTGCTGCCCAGCCTGCCGCAGGAGGTGGCGCTCGCGGGCGCACCCGAGCGGCAGGGCCCGTACTTCGTGGTGCCCGCGATCATCGGCGGCGACCCGACGTGACCTCCGATGGCGGCTTCAGGCTCAGCCCGAGCGATCGCTCCCTCACCCGGCTGCATGCACGCGAGATGGCCGCCGGCCTGCGAGCCGGGGACTTCAGCGCGGCCGAGCTGCTCGATGCGCACCTGGCGCTGATCCGAACCCAGGACCGCGCGCTCAATGCCTGGGTGTCGATCGACGAGGAGGGAGCCCTGGACGCCGCACGCCGCGCGGACCGACGGCTCCAGGAAGCCCGCAGTGCGGGTCCGGAGGCACTGGCGGAGCTGCCGCCGCTGCTCGGCGTTCCGGTCGCGCTCAAGGACCTGGTGGTGACCGCCGGCCGGCCGTCGACGGCGGGGAGCCGGATCCTGGACGGCTTCGTCGGCCCGTACGACGCGCACATCGCGGAGCGGCTCGACGCGGCCGGGGCGGTGGTCCCCGGCAAGACGAACATGGACGAGTTCGCCATGGGCTCGTCGACCGAGCACTCGGCCTGGGGCCCGACGGCCAACCCGTGGTCGCTCGACCGGGTCCCCGGCGGCTCCAGCGGCGGCACGGCCGCAGCCGTGGCCGCGTTCCACGTGCCGGTGGGCATCGGGACGGACACCGGCGGTTCCATCCGGCAGCCGGCCGCCCTGACCGGGATCGTCGGCATCAAGCCGACCTACGGCCGCGTCAGCCGCTATGGAATCGTGGCGTTCGCGAGCAGCCTCGATCAGATCGGCCCATTCGGACGCGACACGCGGGACGCGGCGCTGCTGCTCGGCGCCATCGCCGGCCACGACCCGCGCGACTCCACGTCCGCCCCGCTCGTGGTGCCCGACTACGCGGCCGCACTCCCCGACGGCGACGATGAGGCCGCGGCGACCCTGCGCGGCCTGCGCATCGGGCTCCCCAAGCAATACTTCGTGACGGGCATGGAGCCCGGCGTGGAGGCACGCGTCCGGGAGGCCGTGGCCGCGCTCGAGGCAGCCGGCGCCGTGATCGTGGACGTGGACCTGCCGCATACCGACTACGGCCTGGCGACCTACTACATCATCGCGCCCGCCGAGGCGTCGGCGAACCTGGCTCGCTACGACGGGATCCGCTTTGGCTTCTCCGTGCGAGAGGGGGACGTGCTCGCGAACTACCTGGCCACGCGCGGGCGTGGCTTCGGCGCGGAGGTGAAGCGCCGCATCATGCTCGGCACCTACGCGCTGTCGGCGGGCTACTACGACGCGTACTACCTCAAAGCGCAGAAGGTCCGGACGCTGATCAAGACGGACTTCGACCGGGCCTTCGAGACCGTGGATGCGATCGTTGCGCCGACATCGCCGACGGTCGCCTTCCCATTCGGCGCGCGGCTCGACGACCCGGTGGCGATGTACCTGTCGGACGCCTGCACCCTGCCCGTGAACGTGGCCGGCCTGCCGGGGATCTCCGTCCCGTGCGGGCTGTCGGAGGGCCTGCCGGTCGGCCTCCAGTTCATCGGCCGTGCCTGGGACGAGGCTCGCCTGTTCCAGCTGGGCCGTGCGTACGAGGCCATCACGGCCGGCGCGGCGTGGCGACGGAGCGAGCCCAGCGACCTGACGCGGCTCGACGACGCATCCACCCCGAGCCTGAAACGCTCCCGTGAGGCCGCCGCGGCCTGAGCCAGACACTGGCCACCGCCCGCCGTGCGCGCTAGGCTCCGCCATCCAGGCCAGCGGAGGGAGAACCAGATGTCCGAAGGCGGAGTGGATCACGGACGGGGGCTTCGAAGTCGGAGGTCGTTGCTGGTCGGCGGCGCCGCGGCAGCGGTCGCCGTCGGCGTCGATGCGGCCATCCGACCGCACACGGCACTCGCGCAGGGCACTCCCGTCTACCGCAATGAAGCCAACCCGACGACGTCACTGACGACCATCTCGCGAGACGCTGGCGCGACGACGGTGACGATCGGAGGCTTCAACAACGCGTTGTACGGGCAGTCGACGGTGGACGACGGCGTCGCAGTGTCCTGCGCTGTCACCGGGCTGAGGACCACGGCTCTCAGAGCGGCCACGCAGGGCCACTCGTCGCAGATTGGGATCTCAGCCGATGCGTCGACAGGCGCCGGCGAGGGCTACGCCCTCAAAGCGACCACCAGGAACGGTGTCGCAGTGCACGGCGAAGCGACGGGCACGGGCGGTTACGCGCTGCATGTCGTTGGTCAGGCGGTGTTCTCACGGAGCGGCAAGGCGGGATTTGGTCAGGGCCAGTCCTCGAAGACGATCACGAGCCATTCGATCACCGCGGCGTCCCTGGTCCTCGCCACGATCCAGGGCAACGTCCAAGGCACCTACGTGCGTGGCGTGTCGCTCAACGACGCCGCGAACTCCTTCACCATCCGCCTCAACAAGCCCGCCCCGAGCGCGCTGAAGGTCGGCTGGTTCATCGTCAACTGACGACCCCTCGGGCGAGGTGGACTGCCGCGCCGCATATACTCGGGTCCAGCTCAAGCCGTGAGGGGAAGCATGACGACCGAGCCTGTGGCCGTCCCGATCGACCGCGCCGTGTCCGACGCGTCCTTGGACCCGCAGCCCGACGCGCACGCCCCGGAGCTCGAGGGCGCCCACGAGTCCACCACGGCGTCCGTCCGATCGGACCCCGCGTCGCCTCGCGCCGTCCCGTCCGCGCCGCGCCAGCGGCTCTCCGCCCGCGTTCGCTCGGTCCCTCCCTCGGGCATCCGCCGGTTCTTCGACGTGATCGCGACCATGCCGGACGTCATCAGCCTCGGGGTCGGCGAGCCGGACTTCACGACCCCGCCCCAGATCGTCGAGGAGGGCGTGCGGTCGCTTCGGTCCGGGCGCACGCACTACACCAGCAACTACGGGACGCTGGAGCTCCGGCGGGCCATCGCCAAGAACCTGGAGCGCCTCTACGGCGTCCAGTACGACCCCGACACGGAGATCGTCGTCACCGTGGGGGCGTCCGAGGCCGTCGCAATCGCTCTCGCGGCCATCATCGACCCGGGCGACGAGGTGATCCTCCACGAGCCGTCGTACGTCTCGTACGTGCCGGGCATCGCCTTCAACGGCGGGGTCGCGGTCAACGTCGCAACGCACGCCTCCGACGGGTGGCAGCTGGAGGTCGGCAAGCTGGAGGCCGCGATCACGCCGCGGACCAAGGCCGTGTTCCTCGGCTATCCCTGCAATCCGACCGGAGCCGTGCTCTCGCCCGAGACGCTCCGCGGCATTGCCGACGTCGCCCGGCGTCACGACCTCCTCGTCATCAGCGACGAGATCTACGACCGGCTGGTCTACGGCGGCCACCGGCACGAGCCGGTCAGCACGATCGAGGGCATGCGCGAGCGGACGATCCTGCTGGGCGGCTTCTCGAAGGCGTACGCCATGACCGGCTGGCGGGTCGGCTACGCCTGCGCACCGCGCGATCTGCTCGAGGGCATGCTCAAGGTGCACCAGTACGAGATCATGTCCGCGCCGACCACGGCGCAGGACGCCGCGCTCGTGGCGCTCACGGCCGCCGAGCCGGACGTGGTGCGGATGGTCGCGGAGTACGACCGCCGGCGAAAGATGTTCGTCGAGGGGCTGAACCGGCTGGGCCTGCCGACGGTCGAGCCGAAGGGCGCGTTCTACGCGTTCCCGGACATCACCGCGAGCGGGCTGACCAGCGACCAGTTCAGCGAGCGACTGCTGTTCGAGCAGAAGGTCGCGGTCATCCCAGGCACCGCGTTCGGCGCGTCGGGGCAGGGCCACGTCCGCGCGACCCTCGCGACGAGCTACGAGCACCTCGAGGAAGCCCTGGTCCGCATCGATCGGTTCATGGCCTCGGTGGCTTGACGGCTCCGCGCGGCCTGACGGCGCTGCTCCTCGCCGCAGCGGTCGCGCTCGGCGGGCTGGCCTGCCAGGGCAACGTCTTCTCGCTCAAGGTCGGGGACTGCTTCAACGGCGGCGGGGCGTCCGAGGTTTCTGACGTCACGACCGTCGACTGCGCGTCCCCGCACGACGCGGAGGTCTACAGCGTGTTCGACTATCCCAACGCACCGTCGGCTTATCCGGGGGACGACGCCATCGGTGCCGCCGCGGACACCCGCTGTCGCCAGGACTTCGCCATCTTCGTCGGACTCAGCTATGACGAGTCGATCTACAACTCCAACAAGCTCCGGCCGACCAGCAAGAGCTGGGAGTCCGGCGACCGCACGATCGACTGCCTCATCACGAGCGCCGACGGGACCCAGCTGACGGGCTCGGCCAAGGGCACCAAGAAGTAGGTTCGGGCGCCGCTCAATAGGTGACGGTGATCCGACGAGCGGGGCCGTCGACACGAACCCGACCCCCGAATGGCAGGATGATCTGCGGATCCGTGTGGCCGAAGTCAACGTCGAATACCAGCAGGGGCGCGGCGCCGTACTCGTCGATGGCACGGATCACGGCCTCGCGCTGGGACCGCCGAAAAGCCTCTTTCACGACGCCTTCGAGCGGTTGCTCAAAGCTCCACGCCTTGGCTCGTCCGACAAGCACTGCTGAGAACTGCCGAAGCAGGCCTCGTTCGCCCAGGCTGCGAAGAACCCGGTAGACCTCGGTGGCCGCCGGCATCTCCTCCGACGTCTCGATGATCAAGATGCAGCCCGCGTACGCATCGGCAGTCTGGATCTCTAGTCCGGCCATGGCGAGCCAGGCCAGGGTCTCGAGGTTGCCACCCCAGGTGATGCCCTCGACGACCCGATCGGCGTTGTGCCACCTCCAGGGGCTCGCCGGCTCGCTGGGGCGCGGCTGCGCGAACGTCGCCGGATCCGACCACGGCAGGTCCACATCCCCGGATTCCGCCGGTTCGCTGAGCACGTAGTCGCCAGCTTCGAAGAGAGCTGCCGCGAGGGATGCACGGGACGCAGGATGCTGCGACAGCGGACGGCCGAGATGCACCATGACCGACCCTCCGTGGTAGCCGACAATCCCGGCGTTCCAGAGGTAGACCAGCAGGTTGGTGTTGTCGCTGTACCCGAAGAACCGCTTGGGGTGCGTCCGGATCAGCTCCCGGTCCAGGTGCGCGAGCACACGGATCTGATCGTCTCCGCCAATGGTGCTGATGATCCCGGCGATCGACGGGTCTTGGAATGCCGCCTGGATGTCCCGTGCGCGCGCCGCGGGCGTGGAATGCATCTGCCGGGTCGTTGGATATTCCACCGCGACGAGCCCGAAGTCGTCGCGAAGGCGCTGCAGGCCGAGCTCGTGCGGGACCGGAAACAGTCCCGGCAACCCAGACGACGGGGACAGCACCGCCACCCGATCGCCGCGTCTCAGCGGCGGCGCGTATCGCGGCGCCGGCCGCGTGACCGCGGGCTCGCTCACAGCCGGGTCGTCATGATCGCAACCGCGCGGGCAGCGGCCCGGCCGAGTTCGCGGTCGCCGTCGATCACGATCGAAGACAGAACGGCTTCCATGTCTCCGGAGCGGCTGAGCAGCCGCCAGGCGGCGTCGGCCGCGATTCCGACGGTGGCATCGGGCGCGGTTGCGCTGAGCCGCAGGTGCCAGCGCTTTCGTCCGCGCACGACGTGCCACGCACCCCCAGCGTCGCCGCTGACCTCCACCGTGATGGTTGATCCGGCCGGCGCCTCCACCGGCTCGTAGGCGCGTGGCAGGCACCGCATGAACGCGTCAACGACGGGAAACAGCCATCGACGGTCCACGAGCGGCCGCTGACCGACGGCGAGACGCATCTGGGCATGGTGGACCCAGCGCTCGGCGTACTCACGCGCGATGTCAAGCCAGTACGGCGTCGGACCGTTACCGGTCCACGCGACGGGGACGCCGGGGCTTTCCAGGTCCACGGCGGCGAAGGCCGCATCGACGCGCGGTTGGATGAACGAAAGGAGCTCGACCAACAGCGCAGTGGGGATACGCCGGGTCGCGTCCACCCACTGTTCGTTGGACCGCTCGATCCGCGCGGCGAGGGCCAGAAAGCTCGTCCCTTCGTCGGTCGAATCGGCCGCCGAACGTGGATCAAGCCGCCCCACGTCGTTGCCGAGCAGGTGGAGGGCAGTGTCGTGGACAGACCACCCTACGTTGACGGTCGGCGCGGCCCAGCCGTCGGGAGGCAAGCCCGATAGCCACGTGACGAGCTCTTGCCGCTCAGCCGGCAGGAGTGGCCGAACGTCGAAGGAGGGTAGGTCGCGGGCGACCTCTGAGCTTCGCACCATGGGGGCAGCATGGCGGGTACACCATGGGCATGGCAGGTCTGCTTTGGCCTCCGGCCGCCAGAGGCGCCGGCTCGGTTTGTGAGCGGCCCTCCCTCGGCGCGTGCCACACTTTGGGCATGCCCCCAGAGACGTCGACACCATCTGCACGCGTGCGGGCCGAGACCGCCTACGAGACGATCATCGGCATCGAGATTCACGTGCAGCTGCGCACGGCATCCAAGATGTTCTGCGGCTGCTCGACGAACTTCCAGGAGGCGCCCCCGAACTCGCACACCTGCCAGATCTGCCTCGGCATGCCCGGGACGCTGCCGGTGATCAACCGCATAGCGGTCCGGCACGTGCTGGCAACCGGCCTGGCGATCGGCGGGGCCATCCCCGACGTCACGCGCTGGGACCGCAAGAACTACTTCTACCCGGACCTCCCGAAGGGGTACCAGATCAGCCAGTACGACCTGCCGCTCACCGCCGGCGGGTCGCTGACCTTCGACACGTCGGAGGGACCCGTGAGCGTGGCGATCACCCGCGCCCACCTGGAGGAGGACACCGCCCGACTGATCCACCGCGCCGACGACTCCGGGCGGCAGGTGAGCCTCGTCGACTTCAACCGCTCCGGCACGCCGTTGATGGAGATCGTCACCGAACCGGTGATCCGCACAGCCGAGGTCGCGCGCCGCTACGCCGAGGAGCTGCGCCTGATCCTGCTGACCATCGGGGCGTCGGAGGCCGCGATGGAGAACGGCCAGATGCGCGTCGAGGCCAACGTCTCCCTGCGGCCGGTCGGCCGCGAGGAGTTCGGGACGCGCGTCGAGGTCAAGAACATGAACTCGTTCCGCTCCGTGGAGCGGGCCATCGACCACGAGGTGCAGCGCCAGCGGCACGCGCTGGACACGGGTGAGCCGGTGGTCCAGGAGACCCGCGGCTGGGACGACGATCGCGGCGTCACCTACCGGATGCGCGTCAAGGAAACCTCTGACGACTACCGCTACTTCCCGGATCCCGACCTGCCGCCGCTCCGCGTGGACCCGGCATGGCTGGAGGAGATCCGAGCCTCCCTGCCGGAGCTGCCGGCCGCTCGGCGGCAGCGCTACCAGTCCGAGCTCGGCCTGTCGGCCTACGACGCGGGCGTCATCGTCGTCGCCGGCGGAGGCTATTTCGACACCGCGATCGCAGCGATCCCGGGCCTGGACGTGAAGAAGACCGCGAACCTGTTCAGCAAGCTCGCCCTGAGGGTGCTGAAGTCCGAGCCCGGCCTCTTGGCGAAACGGGATGGGGCGGAGCTCGCCCGGATCTCCAAGCTCGTGAGCGCGGGGGACCTGTCGAGCTCGAACGCCGAACAGGTCTACGAGCGCCACCTGCGCTCCGGTGAGCCGGTGGACGAGATCGTCGCGGCGCTCGGCCTGCGCCAGATCAGCGACGAGGGCGCGCTCCGTGAGGCCGTCTCCCGTGTCCTGGCGGCGAATCCGGCGGCCGTCGCGGACGTGGCAGCCGGCAAGACGCAGGCACTGGGGTTCCTGACCGGTCAGGTGATGAAGGAGACCCGCGGCCAGGCCAATGCGGCGCGCGTCGGCGAGCTCCTGCGGGAGCTGGTGGGCGGCGGATGATCCTGAACATCGTGCTGTGGGTCGCTGGCGTCGCGATCCTCGCGCTCGGCATCCTGCGGATCCAGGCTCCTTTGAGCCGCTACAACGAGCTCGGCCGCCTGGCGGGGAATGCGCAGCGCTACGACTCGTGGCGAGGCGGCCGCAGCCGGACCGCGGTGGACGGCGGTCGCACGGGCGCCGACGAGATGCGCGACCAGATGCGCCAGCGCGTCTATCTCTGGGCCGCGGCCATCGTGGTCGGGATCGTTCTGATCGTGGCAGGCTTCATCGTCCGCTAGGTCCTGCGGCGCGCCTTCTCTCCTATGCGCCGTCCTTGCCGGCGCGGCTCTCGCGGGCCCGCCGTTCCCCGGCGCGGGTTCTCCGGGTCGCGGCTGCGCTGCGGCACGGCTGCCCTTCCCCTGCGGCTCTCTCTTGCCCCCACTTTCGATCGCCGTCCGTCTACGGCGCGTCAGCGGGCTCGAGTGTCGATGGGATCGTCACCGGGTGCGCTTCGGCGTCGGGGCAAGCCTTGTCCATCGGCAGAGCGTCCCCGCGTCGGGAGCTTGTCTGCGCAACTGTCGATCCAGTCGACATTCGGCGTTCCGCGCGGCTCGGGCGATCGTCAAGCGTGTCCCCGCCCGCCGAGGCGGCAACGGATCGTGCTCTGCTGACGACACCATCGACACGACCAGCAGCTCCACCGGAACCCGGACGGTCGGACGGCTCCCAGCCACCGCCGGCTCCCAGCCACGGCCGGTTTCCAGCCACGGCCGGCTGCGAGGCGCGGGGGCCATTCCTTCAGTTAGGCGCCCGGGGACTCTCCGACGGATCCACGGGATGGATTCAACGAACGCGCGCATCGGAAGTACCCAGAAACGGCTATTTCCGAGTCGCCGCGAGCCGCGCACCAGGCGCGCGTGGTCGCCGATCCGCTCGCGTAGTCCAGGGATGAATGGATGAAGGGAACGACCGCTGGCGGGACGACCTCGGGGCCCAGACGCAGCGGCCGTAGGGCTGATGCCGCCGAGAGCCAGCTCGGCCGACCGCCGGCGCCGCGCGCCCCGCCGGCGCCACGCTCCCCGCCGGCGCCACGCGCCCCGCCGGCGCCACGCGCCCGCCCCCACGCGCCCCGCCAACGCCGCTCCCCGGCACCCCGTCGGCGCCACTTCCCGGACTTGTTACCCGGCCCGCTCCCGGAGGCGCCGGTGGTCCATCGCCGTGCAGCGGTCCATGACCACGTCGAGGCCGCCGGCTGAGGCGATCTCGGCGGCCTCCCAGCTCACGACGCCGAGCTGGAGCCAGAGTGCCCGCGCTCCCGTCTCGACCGCGCTCCTGGCCACGTCCGCTGCGTGCTCCGGCCGCCGGAACACGTCCACGATGTCGAACGGGCCCGTGTCGCGGACCGCGTCCTCCAGGGTGCGGTAGCAACGCGTCCCGAGCACGTCGCGCGCATTCGGGTTGATCGGCACGCACTCGTACCCGTGGTGCTGGAGATACCGCATCACCGTGTGGGACGGACGCCCCGGATCGGGCGACGCTCCGACGATCGCCAGCCGCTTGGAGCGGCGCAGCAGGTCCAGCGATCCATCCACGTCCAGGATCGTCGCCGGCCCGGTGCCGTCTTCCATGTCGAGCATGTCGCGAGCGATCGCGCGGTCGTCCATGTCGCCATGGTGCCACGCTCCGTCCGAGGTGGCGGCATTGCCACTCACCAGCCGGTCGCGTATCCTGCGCCCGCGAGACCGATGAGCGGGGGACACCCTGAGGAGCGGTGGCCACGCACAAGCACGAGGCCCCGGTGGCCTGCCGTCGGACGCACAGTCATTGAGGAGGATCGTGCACATGCTTCGAATTCGCGGAGCGATGGCGCTCATCGTGGCGCTCACCTTCGCTGCCTGTGGAGGCGGCGCAACCCCGTCTCCGAAGCCGGCGACACCGCCCCCGGCGACCGCAAGCGCGGTCGCGCCCACAGCGACGCCAGTTGCCGCGACGGCGACCCCTGTCGCGGCCACGCCCGTTCCGTCGACCCCCGCCGTGTCCCCGTCGGCCAGCGCGGCCGCCTACAAGGCGTGCATGGTCAGCGACACCGGCGGCATCGACGACAAGAGCTTCAACCAGAATGCCTGGAAGGGCATGGAGGATGTCTCGGCGAAGCTCGGCGTCGAGGTCAAGTTCCTCGAGTCGACCGCCGCGACCGACTACGAGAAGAACATCAACCAGTTCCTGAGCGAAGGTTGCGACATGATCGTGACCGTCGGCTTCCTGCTCGGCGATGCGACCAAGGCCGCGGCGACGGCGAACCCGGACACCCGGTTCGCGATCGTCGACTTCGCCTACGATCCTGCGCTCCCGAACGTCGAGGGCCTCGTCTACAACACGGCCGAGGCGGCCATGCTCGCCGGCTACGCATCCGCTTCCTGGTCCAAGACCGGCGTGATGGGTACCTACGGCGGGATCGACATCGGCGGCCCCGTGACCGACTTCATGAGCGGTTTCGTCGCCGGCGCGAACTACTACAACAACCAGAAGAGCAAGTCCGTCAAGGTCCTCGGGTGGGATCCCGTCACGAAGAAGGGCTCGTTCACGGGCAACTTCGACAGCACGGATGACGCGAAGCAGCTCACGATCGGCTTCCTCGATGAGAACGCCGACGTGATCCTGGGAGTCGGCGGGTCGATTGCCATCGGCTCCTTCGCCGCCATCGAGGAGCGGAACGCGGACGCCGTCGGCCTCGGCGTCGACGTCGACTGGACAGAGACCGTCCCGCAGTACAAGCAGCTGATGCTCACCAGCATCCTCAAGAAGATCGATGTCTCGGTCGCCGATGCCGTCGAGCGTGGCGTCATGGGTACCCCCGCGGCGCCGGTCTTCGTCAGCACCCTCGCCAACGGTGGCGTCGACCTCGGCCCATTCCACGACTATAACGACCAGATCACGGCCGAAACCAAGACCGAGATCGCGGACCTCAAGGCGGCGATCATCGACGGAACCGTGAAGCCTTCGGACTTCTTCGCTCCCGTCCCCTGATCTCCCACCAGACCCTGTAGCCGGCCGGCGGCGCGGTTCGTCCGCGTCGCCGGCTTTTTTCATGCCCTCCGTCCACCGCCCATCGACCGCAGCCAGCCCGCCGGGGTCACGACTGCAGCGACGGTCAGCGATCCGCGCGTGACCGCCGAGCGCCGCGCGCCCCGGCTGCCTATCCTTGCCCGGAGCCGATGTGACCGGCTCGACCGGCACCCGCGCAGAGAGGGGACACGACCGGCGTGAGGCTCGAGCTCCGGGGCATCACCAAGCGATTCCCGAGCGTCGTGGCGAACCAGGACGTGGACCTGGTCGTGGAGCCGGGAGAGATCCACGCGCTCCTCGGTGAGAACGGCGCGGGCAAGTCCACGCTGATGAACATCCTGTACGGCCTCTACAAGCCGGATGAGGGTGAGATCCTTCTGGACGGCAAGCCCGTCACCTTCCATGACCCCGGCGATGCGATCCGCGCCGGGATCGGCATGGTCCATCAGCACTTCATGCTGATCCCGGTCTTCACCGTCACCGAGAACGTGATGCTCGGCGTGGAGTCCGTCAGGCCACCCTTCGGCCGCCTGGACAAGGGCGCCGCGCGGGCGCGCATCCTGGACATCTCCAGACAGCACGGCCTGCGCGTGGATCCAGACGCCGTCGTGGAGGACCTGCCGGTCGGCGTGCGGCAGCGGGTCGAGATCATCAAGACCCTCTACCGCCGCTCCGACGTGCTCATCCTGGACGAGCCGACCGCCGTGCTGACGCCCCAGGAGGACGAGGAGCTCTTCGCGATCATGCGGTCCCTCAAGGCGAGCGGGACCTCGATCGTCTTCATCACCCACAAGCTCAACGAGGTCCTCGAGGTCGCCGACCGGATCACGGTGCTGCGGCGCGGACGGGTCGTCGGCACGACCACGCCGCACGAGGCCACCCGCGAGAGCCTTGCCGCGATGATGGTCGGCCGCCCCGTCGATCTCTCGGTCGACAGGGCTCCCGCTGCGCCGAAGGAGCCGGTGCTGGTCATCGAAGGCCTGACGGTCCAGGACTCACGCGGCCACACGGTGGTTGACGGCGTCAGCCTCGAGGTCCGCGCCGGCGAGATCGTCGCGGTCGCCGGCGTTCAGGGCAACGGCCAGACCGAGCTGGTGGAGGCGATCACGGGGCTCATCGCCGATCAGGGCGGGAGCGTCCGCATCGCCGGGCAGGAAGTGACTCCGGATCCGCGTCGCGTGTTCCTCGCCGGCGTCGGGCACGTCCCTGAGGACCGCCTCGAGGAGGGGCTGGTGGTGGGCTTCTCCATCGCCGACAACCTGGTCCTCAACCGGTACTTCATGCCGCCCTTCTCGAAAGGCCTCCAGCTCGATCGGCAGGCGATCGACCGCGAAGCCGAGACGGAGGTGAAGGCCTACGACATCCGCACGCCGTCGATCCACCAGAACGTTGGCAACCTTTCCGGCGGCAACCAGCAGAAGGTGATCATCGCGCGCGAGCTGTCGCGGCCGATCAAGGTGCTCGTGGCGGCCCAGCCGACTCGGGGACTGGATGTCGGCTCGATCGAGTACATCCACCGCCGCATCGTCGAGAAGCGAGACGAGGGCACGGCCGTGCTGGTGGTGTCGACCGAGCTGGAGGAGGTCCTTGCGCTGGGCGACCGGATCGCGGTGATGTTCCAGGGCAGGATCGTGGACATCGTGCCGTCGGATGAGGCGACGCCCGAGCTGCTCGGCATGCTGATGGGCGGGTCGAACCCGGAGGAAGGGATCGTCCCCGCGACCAAGGAAGAGGCTGCCGAGGCCATCGCCGGAGGCGCCGCGTGAGCGAAGCCGGCCCGCTGCCCGGACCCGCCGCGCCCGGTGGTGCCAGCACACCGGTTCCCGACCCCTCGGCCCCGACGGCCGCGACCGCCCCGCCGGCCGCTCCCGAAGGCCGCTCGGCATCGAACGCCCTCGTCGCGGCGGGGCGGGGCCTGCTGGTCCCGGTGCTCTCCGTCGTCACCGCGTTCCTGCTCGGCGCCATCGTCATCATCCTTTCCGATCAGAAGTTCGTCGCCCAGCTCGGCAGCGACCCGCTGGCGGCGCTTCGCGCGGGCCTGGACAGCGTGTCGCGGGCCTACTCGGCGCTGTTCACGGGCGCGATCGGGAGCCCGACCGGCTACCTGGATGCCTTCGCCTCGGGAGACACGAACCGCATCCTCACGGCATTCCGGCCGATCAGCGAAACCCTGCTCGCTGCGACGCCACTGATCTTCACGGGCCTCGCCGTCGCGCTCGGCTTCCAGAGCGGCCTCTTCAACATCGGGGCGGAGGGCCAGCTCTATGCCGGTGCCGTCCTCGCGACCCTGGTCGGCTTCAGCCTCACCGGCCTGCCGGGCATCGTCCACCTCGCGCTGGCGATCGGTGCCGGATTCCTCGGCGGAGCGCTGTGGGGCTTCATCCCGGGGATCCTCAAAGCGCGCACCGGTGCGCACGAGGTGATCGTCACGATCATGCTGAACTACATCGCCTACAGGCTGGTGGACTTCCTCCTGAAGACGCCGCTGTTCCAGCGCCCGGGCCGCAGCGACTCGATCTCCAAGGTCATTCAGCCGTCGGCCGAGCTGCCGTCCATCGTGGAAGGGCTGCGTGTGGACTGGGGCTTCATCCTCGCGCTCGGTGTGGCCGTGGCGGTGTCGTGGCTGCTGTTCCGGTCGACGAAAGGATTCGAGTTCCGCGCAGTCGGGCTCAATCCCTCCGCGGCGCGCTACGCCGGGATCAGCATCGGCGCGGCGACGGTCGTGGCCATGATGATCAGCGGCGGGCTGGCAGGCCTCGCCGGCACGGTGGTCATCCTGGGCGTCACCCAGTCCCTCACGTTCGGCATCTCGCCCGGCTACGGCTTCGACGGCATCGCGCTCGCCTTGATGGCTAGCTCCAAGCCGAAGGGCATCATCCTCGCCGCGCTGCTGTTCGGCGCCTTGCGCGCCGGCGCCACGCCGATGCAGTCGGCGACCGGGATCCCGACCGATCTCGTCGTGGTGATCCAGGCGCTCGTGATCATGTTCGTGGCGGCCCCGGCACTGGTCCGCGGCATCTACCGGATCCGGGTGTCGCGGACCACGGGCACCGAGATCTTCTCGAAGGGGTGGGGCTCGTGACGACCGCGGGCGCCGGCACGGTGATCGCGCCGGTGGCGCGTGCGGCGACGCGCCGTCAGGTGATCATCGGCATCGTCTACCTCGTCCTGGCCGCGATCGTCGGCCTCGTGCTCACCAGCGGCATCGCGGGGAGCGCGAGCAGCTCGTTCGGGCTCAATCCACCGGGCAAGCCCGCCGTCGTCCTGCCGAGCCTCGTCGTGCCCTCGATCGCGACGCTCTACCTGATCAGCGGGCTGCTCGCGTTCCTGGGCGCCGTGCAGCTCAGCCGCGGCTTCGGATCCCGCTGGGCGATCGTTCTCGCCGTCGTCGTGATCACGTTCATCTTCGCCGTGCTCGTCTGGGTTGCCGCAGGCAAGTCGATGAGCCTGATCGGGATCCTCCAGACGACGGTCCAACGAGCCGTACCGATCGTGTTCGGCGCGATGTCCGGCGTGCTCTGCGAACGGGCGGGCGTCGTGAACATCGCGATCGAGGGCATGTTGCTGACCGGCGCGTTCGTCGGTGCCGTGGTCGGCAGCGCATTCGACAACATCTGGCTCGGCCTCGGCGCAGCCGGCGTGGTGGGGGGTCTGCTTGCCCTCCTGCTGGCGATCCTTGCGATCCGCTACGTCGTCGACCAGATCATCGCCGGGACCGTGATCAACATCTTTGCCGTGGGAATTACGTCATTTCTGTACACCCGCGTCCTGTCGCCGCAGCAGTCGCTCAATCAGCCCGATCGATTCCCGCTCATGGCAATCCCCGTCCTCTCGGACATCCCGATCATCGGTCCGATGTTCTTCAACGGGAGCCTCTTCCTGTACCTGGCGATCATTCTGGTTGGGCTGATCCACTACGCGCTGTTCTACACACGCTGGGGCCTTCGCGTTCGCGCGGTCGGCGAGCACCCGCGGGCGGCCGACACGGTGGGAATCGACGTGCTCCGGACCCGCTACCGCAACGTGATCCTCGGTGGCATCGTGGCCGGCATCGGTGGCGCCTACTTCACGCTCGGGTCCACGGGAAGCTTCGAGCCCGAGATGACGGCAGGACGCGGCTTCATCGGGCTGGCGGCAATGATCTTCGGAGCGTGGACGCCGATCGGCGCGTTTCTTGCGAGCCTGGTCTTCGGCTTCGCCGACACGCTCCAGGCACGCTTCTCGATCCTGAACGTCCAGATCCCCTCGGAGTTCCTCCTGATGCTGCCGTACGTGATCACGATCATCGTGGTCGCCGGGCTCGTCGGTCGGGTGCGCGCGCCGGCCGCGGACGGCCGGCCGTACAAGAAGGGGTGACGACGGAACCGGATCGAGGCCGGATGGCCGTCCCGAGACCGATCATCCTGGACTGCGACCCTGGCCACGACGATGCCCTCGCGATGCTCCTGGCGCTCGCACGGCCGGAGCTGGACGTCCTCGCCATCACCACGGTTGCGGGCAACGCGCCGCTGGAACGAACAACGCGGAGCGCGCTGCGCGTGCTGACGCTCGCCGGCCGGACGGACGTCCCGGTCGCTGCCGGCGCCGCGGAATCGCTCACCGGGCAGCGACATACCGCGCCGTCCGTCCACGGGGCGAGCGGCCTCGACGGGGCCGACCTTCCCGAGCCACAGGTCGAGCCGGTCGCGGAAACCGCGCTCGAGCTGATGACGCGCCTCCTGGAGACCGCGAGCCGGCCGATCACGCTGGTGCCCACGGGGCCGCTCACCAACGTGGCGCAGCTCATCGCCGCGCGGCCGGACCTGGTGGAGCGGGTCGATTCCATCTGCCTGATGGGCGGGGCCATCGGGGAGGGCAACTGGACCGCCTCGGCCGAGTTCAACATCTGGGCCGACCCGGAGGCCGCGGCAGCCGTCTTCGCCTGCGGCCGGCCGATCGCGATGCACGGCCTGGACGTGACGCACCAGGCGCGGCTGCGACCGGCCGAGATCGAGGCGATGGACGCGCTCGGGAACCGGACAGGCCGGGTGTTCGCCGACCTCATGCGCTACTACGCGCGCTATCACGCCGAGCGCTACGGCTGGGACGGGCCGCCGATCCACGACGCCGTGGCGGTCGCCCACACCCTCGGGCTGGGGATCGTCGAGACGCGCGCCTACCCGGTCGCGGTGGAGACGGAGGGCCGTCTGACGCGTGGCCGCACCGTGGTGGACGTGCGTCCGTTCGCGACGGGCACGACCGTCGACGTGGGCGTCGGCATCGACCGCGAACGGTTCGTCGGCCTGTTGCTGGAGGCGGTCGCCAGCTTTCCCTGAGCCGCGGGACTACGGCGCGGTGATGCGCACCTGGTCGACGCCCGCCTCGAGCGTTCCGTCGAGCCCGAGGTCCGAGGCGACCAGCTCGATCGCGACGTCCGTGCCCTGCAAGCCGGCGGGGATGGGGAACGTCAGCGTCCGCCACTTTGCGGCGTGGCGCGCCCGGTCGCCGTGGACCGTAAGCGCGGTGGCCACCGGCGCGCCGCTCTGATCGACGAGTCGGATGGTGAAGCGGTCGTTGGAACGCGCATCCGCGCCGAGGCCGACCCAGTAGCGCAGGCGCAAGGTCGAGGCCCCGGCCGGCAGCTCCACCCGGGGGGAGCGCACCGTCGTGACGCCACCGTCAACATCGTGGCCACCCTGCAACCCGGTCGTGAGCGCACCCTGCCCGGAGAACGCGGGCTGCTGGTAGGTCCCGGCCTTCGGGATGCCGCGCTTCCATATGCCGTCCGTGGCGGAGTCCGTGCCCGAGGGATCGACCGTCCAGCCCCGGGAGATCTCCAGGTCGTCGAAGAACGGCCCGCACAGCTCCGCCTCGCGGCCGGAGGCGCGGTAGGGGCAGTCCGCCTGATCCAGCAGGTAGAGCACCGCCTCGCGGTTGCGCGTCGTCTGCGGGGCGATCTGTTCGTCCGGCGGGTAGAAGCGGCCGTAGGTCGTCTGTCCGTCGGCCGGCGGGTACATCTCGAACGTGAACGAGAAGATCCGCTGCGTCGCGTACATCCAGTCGATCTGGTCGCCGTCGGTGATGTAGAGGCTGCTCGACTGCATCGCCGTGTACCCGTTGGTTGCCGCCATCGCGTCCGCCAGGTCGATGAAGGTGCGGTGGTCGGCCGAGGTCATGTCCGCCGGGACCTTGTCGTGCGTGTAGCCGTAGGGATAGAGGATCAGCTCCGCGGACGTGTGGAACGTGATGTGCGCACGGATCTGCTGGCGCCCGCCGACCACGCGGCTCTTCACGAAGTCACGGAATGCGGCGACCTCCGGCGCGGACCACGGGGCGGGGCCGCGATACGTGTCCGACCCGGGGCTGCCGCTCGACCCGCCGCAGCAGCCCCAGCGATAGCCGTAGTTGCGGTTCAGGTCGGTCCCGATGCTCGAAGAGTTCGGCGTCGGCTGGCGGTTCTTGCGCCACAGGCGGTACGGATTGCCGGTGAGGTCGAACTGGAGCCCGTCCGGATTGAGCATGAAGACGATCCAGACCTCGCGGGCGTCGACCAGGCCGGTGACCCGCTGGCCGAGCGCGGACCCCTCGCCGTACTGGCCCGCCAGCAGGTCCAGGACGTAGAGCGCCATCTCGGTGGTGAGGTGCTCGCGGGCGTGGTGGACGGCGTCGAAGAGCACCTCGGGCTCGTTCTCGTCCGTGCCCACGTTGTCGCTGATCTTGGCCGCCCAGAGCGCGCGGCCCTCGTAGCTGGTGCCGATCTGGGAGAGCGCCACGATGCCCGGGTGGGCGCTCTCGACCGCCTGGATGTGGGCGA
>JAXDKU010000010.1:0-29235 GCA_034667005.1 Chloroflexota bacterium | reverse complement strand
ACGCTTGGAGTGAGAGAGTTGGCGGACCCGACCGGATTCGAACCGGCGATCTCCAGCGTGACAGGCTGGCATGTTGGGCCGCTACACCACGGGTCCGCGGCGAGCGGTGAGTGTAGCGCAGCGGCCGCCGCACGCGCCGCCTGAGACGTTTGAGCGAGCGGGCGCCCGGCCGAGCGAACGGCGCACGGATCGGCCCGGAGGTCCGCAGCGCGGCGCGGCCGCGCGAACCTTGCCGTGCACTGTCTGCCAAATTCCCGCCGCGCGGACCTGGCCGTCCACTCTCTGCCAGATTCCCGCCGCGCGAACCTGGCTGTCCACTCTCTGCCAGATTCCCATCGCGCGAGCCTTGCGCCGGAACTTGGATGCCCTGCGGGCCTACTGTCGCCTCAGCCGCACCAATTTCACGCTTGGCCAGGCATAGCCGGAGTCGAAACAGACCGTCGGCACGACCGAATGTCCGCGCAAGGGCCGCCTGGCGAGAAATTGACTGAGCCCTGGCCGCGAGCCGGTGGCGGTCTGGTCCACTGCCGATGCTCGAGGCCTTTCGCCACGTGCGCGGCCTGCACCAGGTCCGGCGCGGGCCCGCGGCCTGCACCAGGTCCGGCGCGGGCCTGCGGCCTGGACGAGGTCCCGCACCCGAGATCCGGCGCCCAACGTTCAGCACCCTCACGCGGCGACGCGGCAAGAGCGAAGGCCCCGCCGGCGGGACGGGGCCTTCGCTCGAGTGGGTGCGCCGCCGAGGGAACGGCGCGGGGATGTGCGGGGGGTGCTGCGCGTCGCGCAGCCGGATGGTCAGCTCAGCCGGACGGTCACCGCCTGGCGGGCCAGCTCCATGCCGCCCTGGACGAGACGGACCAGCAGCACGCGCTTGCCATGCCCGTAGGTGGCGGACTTGAAGGTGAATGACCAGTTGGAGAGCCCGGAGGCCGCCTTCCAGGCGCCCGACTTCGCGGCTTCGCCAGGACGGACGATCTGCCACTCCACGGTGGACCTGGCCCCCACCGAGAAGGCGGAGCTGGTGACCTTGGAGACCGTCCGGTCCTTGACGGCCCGCGCGTAGAGCGTGTGGCTGCCGAGGGTGGCCTTGCCGAGCTCGGCGCTCCACGTCCCGGTCGCCGAGTCGATCGTCGCCTTCACCGGATGAAAGAAGGTGGCGTCGTCGAGCGAGACCTGGACCTTTTGGACGCTCGGATGGTCGCCGGCGTCCGTCGGATCGGAGCCCTGGTCGGGGAAGGCGACCTGGCCGCCCGCCATCAGCGTCGAGCCCTGGGTCGGGCTCGCGCCCGCCGCAGGCGAGCTGATCGTGACGCCGAATTCGAAGCCGGTCGCCGGCAGCGGTGCCGGGTCGATCGAGACCTTGGATGCATGCGCGCCCTCGAACCCGAAGGCCCAGGCCCGCGTCCCCACGAGGCTGACCTGAAAGGTCAGGTTCTCCCCGCTGAAGGCGGGACGAGTCGTGTCGAACGCGATGTCGAAGCGGGTCCAGCACAGCTCGCCCGCGGCCTTGCACCCGCCGGAGTCCGGCAGCTCGTTGCCCTGGGCGTTGGAGCCTGGCCCTGTCCCGGTGCCGATCACCGGGCCTGCCGTGCCCGCGGCCGTGCCGATCTCCCGGTCGGTGGCGAGCAGCGTGCCGGACGGCCGGATCACGGTCGAGTTCTCCGCCGCGACGTACAGCGTCACCGCGACATGCGATCCCGCGGGCAGCGGGGCGTCCAGCTCGACGCTCGAGGCGAACACGCCGACCGGCCGGAAGGCCGCCGCGATCGTGGTGACACGGGCCTCGTAGCAGGGCTCCAGGTCACCGTTGGTGTCGCGTGTGTCCATGTACAGCTCGTTGTGCTCCGCTCCGCACTCCACGGTGGAGCTGGGTTCTCGCGACACGACCCGGTGGAGGAAGTAGGTGAGGCTGTCGCTGCCGAGCGTCTGCCGGCCGACGGTGCCCCGAGTCACCTCCGCGGTCTTGCGGAGGGCCTTCATCGAGCCGAGGACCTTGCTGACGTTCATGCCGTCGAGCGTGCCCGCCGGCAGGCTGTAGCTGTCGATGACGCCGTCGCCGTCGCGGTCGTAGCCGCCGTACAGCGTGTCGCGGACCTGGCGGTCCAGCTGGAAGAACTGGTCCTCGAACGGCCGCTCGGGAAGTGCCGCGCGGCCCAGCAGGACGTCGATCGCCCGCTTCGCGCTCTCCGGGGTGGCGGCGCCGTAGCCCTCGACGAGGACGTTGGTGTCGCCGCTGTACGGCGCGGTCAGGGGGAAGGGATAGATCGAGGCGTTGTTGTCCTGGTTGAGCGGGAACGCCGTCTTGAGCACGGCCTCGCGCAGCTCGGAGCGCGTGAGCGTGCCGTCCCGGAGGTACGGGCTGTCGGGAATGGCCACGCCCCTCGCGACCACCTGGCCGGCCTTCTGCCCCGCGTCCCCGTCGCCGATGGCGCCGCGGATCGCGTTGAGGACCGTGCCGAAGATGCCGGCCGTGTACGGCGTGGCGGCCGACGTGCCGCCGTGCTGGCACTGGGACACCGTGCCCGTCCGGCAGGCGGACGGGATGTCGCCGTCGCCCCAGGAGGAGAGGTGAACGGGGATGCCGTCGCCGACGATGGCGCGCTGGTTGTCGCGGCGGATCGCCCCGACGGTGATGTTCCAGTCGTTGCCCGTCTGATCGGAGCCGTACGTGGCGACCGGCACGTCGAAGGCGTTGCCGACGCCGTTGCCGGCCGCGAAGAGGACCGTCTGGCCCCGCTCCACGGCGTTCCGGGTCGCGACGTTCGCGCCCACGGCAGGGCCGAGCGGCGCGCCGCCGACGTAGCCGAAGCTGTTCGTCTGGATGTCGACCCAGGGCTGCGCCGAGATGATCGACTCATCGAGCGCCTCGACCACGGCCAGCAGGCAGGTCGGGCAATAGCCGTAGCGGTTTCCGGCGGTCACGGACGCCGAGCCGGTGCCGTGGCCGTCCTCATCGAGGATCGGGCGCACGTCGGTGGCGACGTTGCTGCCACTGACGCCGGCCGAGTACGCGCCGATGATCTTGGTGCCAGGGATCCAGTACCACTTGCCGCCCTTGACACTGTCCCAGAGCGCCTGGTCCTGCTGGGGGAAGTAGCCCTTGCCCAGCGTGATGGGGAGCGGCTTGGCGTCCTTCGGGAAGCCGGGGATGTACTCGGCGGGGTTGCGCGTGAAGTTCTTCGTCAGCGCAAGGACGTCCGGGTCCGGGTAGGTTTGCGCCGAGAACTCGAGGTGGTAGGGGTTGATGCCGCTGTCGGCGAGGCCGATGACGGTGATCGGCGTGGACGCCTTGAGCGCCTTCGCGTCGCCGACGAGGACAGAGGTCGTCTCGCGCGCCTCGTAGCCCCTGGCATCGGTGACGCGCAGGGTCACCAGGCGGCGTCCGTCCGCGACGGAGATCGTCGGCGCAGGCCCGGTCGCATCGGAGCGCCCGTCCTCATTGACGTCCCACTCGGTCGTGTAGGGGGCCTGGCCGCCGATGATGGTGCTTCCCAGCTTCTGGGCAGCACCCGTCAGGAACTTGAAGGGGCCCGCCGTGGACACCTGTGGAAGTGGGTCTGCCGCGTGGGGGATGGCCTCGACGTGCGCGGTGACGTCATCGATGGTCGTGGCCCAGTCCTGCGCCAGGAACGTCCAGGTGCCGGCCATCGGGCTGGCGACGTCGATCGATTCGGAGGTCTCCGGCGCGCCGCCGTTCGTGATCTCGACCGGGTTGCCGGCCGGATCGCGCAGGCTGATGTCGTAGTCGTTGGCCTCGATGGTCCAGCTGAGCGTCGCGGTCATGGAATCCATGCCGGCGGGGACCTCGAAGGGGATCTCCAGCGGGTCATCCGTGGCGAACGTGCCCGGGACCACGTCGGACTCGGTCTGGTCGAGAAGGACGCGCGGCGACGCGTCGTAGAGGAACGCCTTGACGGTGTCGGTGGCCTTGGCGCCGGCCGCGTCGGCGACGCTCAGGGTCAGGACGTACGTGCCGGGCGCGGTGGCGCTCGCCGTCTGGAGCTGGGCCGTCGGGCTGTCGGCGCCCTTGAGGTCGCCCACCGAGCTCGACCACGCATAGGTGTACGGCGGGGTTCCGCCCCATGCGGAGCCGAGCAGCACGCCGGGGGTCCCGATTCGGACTGCGGGGCTCGCGCCCGCATCCGCCACGAGCGGAGCCGGACCGGTGTTCGTTGCGGTCATGGCCGAGGTGCCCTTCACGGCGACATTGCCGGAGAGCTTCGCGTACACGTTCTGCCCTGCGACGGTCTTCCCGCCGACGGACGAGATGCGGATGCTTCCTGCGGGTGCAGCAGCTGTCGCCGTGCCCGACAGCGCGATCAGCGCCGCGAGCACGAGCGCGATCGTCGCGCCCCAACTGCGTCGTCTCATCTCGAAGGTGCCTCCCTCATGCATGGCTGACGTCGCCGGCGGGGTCCCCCGACACCTCCGCGCAACATGCCACCACGTGCGGTGGTGATTGCCGGAAAGTAGAGCACCACTTCCAAGGGTGTCAAGGCTGCAATTGCATTTCAGTGCGGTTGGGACCAGTCGGGTGCCACGCGACCCGCCTCCGCAGGAAGGCGTACCGGCGGTCGCACCGGCCCGCGGGTATCCTCGACACGCCATGCCCCGCCTCGTGGATCTCCGATCCGACACCGTCACGCATCCGACCCCGGAAATGCGGCGCGCCATGGCCGAGGCCGAGCTCGGCGACGACGTGTTCGGTGACGATCCAACCGTCATCGCGCTCGAGGCGCGGGCGGCCGAGATCACGGGCAAGGAGGCGGGTCTCTTCGTGGCCAGCGGCACGATGGGCAACCTGGTCAGCGAGATGGCGCACGTCCCGCGGGGCGGCGAGATCATCTGCGGCGACGGCGGCCACACGATCCAGCACGAGGCCGCGAACCACGCCGTCGTCGTGGGGGCCTCGATGCGCGCTCTCCCCTGGGATCGGGACGGCCGCATGGACCTCGACGACATCCGGGACGCGTTCCGCGATCCCACCGACACCCACGACCCGATCACGTCACTCGTGGTGGTCGAGAACACCCACTCCGATTCGATGGCCCAGCCGCTGCCGGCCGGGTACGTGAGCGCCGTCGCCGCGCTGGCTCACGAGCGCGGCGTGCCGCTCCACGTTGACGGGGCACGCATCTTCAACGCCGCGGTCGCGCTCGGCACAACCGTCGGGGCGCTCCTGGCCGACGCCGACTCGGCCTCGTTCTGCCTGTCGAAGGGCCTCGCCTGCCCGGTCGGGTCGGTCGTGGTCGGCCGCCACGACTTCATCTGGCGCGCGCGGCGCGCGCGAAAGCTCCTGGGAGGCGGCATGCGCCAGGCCGGCGTCCTCGCCGCTCCGGGGCTGATCGCACTGCGCGACGGCCCTGCCGGGATGATCGAACGACTCGCCGAGGATCACGCCAACGCGCGCCGGCTGGCCGAGGGGCTCGCCGCCCTGCCGGGCATCTCCGGGCTGGACCCCGAGCGCGCACGGACCAACTTCGTGCTCTTCCGCGTGGAGGGGCGCGAGGGCAGGCCGCAGCTCGATCTTCGGCAGGCCTTCCTGGACGAGCTCGCGCGTGATGGCGTGCTGATGGTGGCGTACCCGAACAGGCAGATTCGCGCGGTGACCCACTACGGGATCGAGGCCGAGGATCTGGACCGGACGGTCCTCGCGGCCCAGCGGGCACTGGCCGCCGTCGGTGCCGGGAGCGAGGCCGCGCTCGCCGCCGCCGGCGAGAGGTCGCGGTGACGCTTCCCTTTGACGGCGCAGCCCCTGCCAGCGAGCAGGCGACCCCTGGAGGAGCATCGGTGAGCGATTCTGCCGCGGCGATTCCGGAGATCCGCAATCCGGCCGGAGCCCATCCACAAACGGACGTCGACCGTCGCTTCGAGTCGCTCATCACCGAACGGTTCGAGCGGCTGCTGCGCGACTTTCCGATCTTCGGCACCTGGCTCGGGGTGCACAACGCAGACGACCGGCTCGGCGACCTCAGCCGCGACGCGAAGCTGGAGCAGATCGCCATCGAGCGACGCTTCCTGTCCGACGTGCAGGCGCTGGATCCGGCCGCGATGTCGGAGATTTTCCGGTTCGAGCGCGAGCTGGCCATCAACGCGGCCGAGCGGTCCCTCTTCGACGACGAGGTCCACCGGCTGTGGGAGCGGCGCGCCTCCGCGAGCGACGAGATCGGCGACGGGCTGTTCCTCCTGTTCGCGCGGGACTTCGCGCCCCTCACGCAGCGGCTGGTCTGCATCACCGGCAGGCTGGAGGACGCGCCTCGCGTGCTCGTGGAGGCGCGCAGCCGCCTGGGGGACCGCCCGGTCCGCCTATGGAACGAGATGGAGCTGGAGTCGACCGGCTCCCTGCCCATGTTCCTGGACGAGATCGTGGTCGCCGCCCGCACGGAGTGGACCGAGGACAGCCCCGAGCTCGAGCGGCTCGTGAAGGCCGTCGAGTCCTCGACCGCCGCCCTCGACGAGTACGCCGGCTGGCTCCGCGAGAAGGTGGCCGGCGCCTCGGACGACTTTCCGCTCGGCTCCGCGGACTACGACCGTCTCGTCGGCCTGCGCGCGTTCGACGGCCTGACCACGGACGAGATCCTCCAGATCGGCATCGAGCAGCTCGCCTCCAACCACGAGGGCCGCCGGCTGGCGGCAGCGGAGGTGGATCCCGATTCCGACGTTCGCGAGGTCCTGGCGCGGATCAAGGCGGACCACCCCGCGTCGTTCGAGGCGGCGTTGGACGGCTACCGCGATGCGATGTTCCGGTCGCGCGACTTCATCCGCGAGCACGGCCTCGCAACGATCCCGGGCAACGAGACGCTCTCGGTCATCCCCACCCCCGAATACCTTCGAAACGTCATGCCCTTCGCGGCGTACTTCCAGCCCGCGAAGTTCGACAGCCGGCGGCGCGGCATCTACATCGTCACGCCGTCGGTGGACGGCGACCCAAGGGCGATGATGGAGCACAACTGGGCCTCGATCAGCAACACGAGCATCCACGAGGCCTACCCCGGCCACCACCAGCAGCTGACCGCCGCAGTCGAGCACCCGAGCATCACGCGGCTCCTCATCGACGCGCCGGAGTTCGTCGAGGGCTGGGGCATGTACTGCGAGCAGATGATGCGCGAGCAGGGCTTCGACGACAGCCCCGAGCACCGCGTGATCATGTACACGGACGCGATCTGGCGCGCCTGCCGGATCATCCTCGACGTTCGGCTGCATCGTGGCGAGATCTCGGTCCCCGAGGCGATCGACTTCCTCGTCGGCGAGACCGGCTTCGAGCGTCCGCAGGCCACCGCCGAGGTTCATCGCTACACGTTCACGCCGACGTACCAGCTCAGCTACCTGCTGGGCAAGGTCATGCTGCTGCGACTCCGGGAGGACGAGCGCCGGCGCCTGGGAGACGCGTTCTCCCTGAAGGACTTCCACGACGCGCTGCTCTACTCCGGCAGCATCCCGGTCAGCTTCCACCGGCGCCTGCTGGCGGGCGAGGGCGGTGGGCCGACGATGCCCCGAGCCGTGGAGGAGTCGCCGGTCGCGGCCGGCCACGGAAAGGCCGCGACGCCCGCGCCCTGATGCAGGTCATCCCGAGCCTCGACCTCCAGAGCGGCCGCTCCAGGCTCGTCTGGTGGCCGGGAGCCGCGTCAGGCACCGGCACGCCGACGGACCGTCCCGAGCGCATCTGTCGCTGGTTCGTGGAGCAGGGCGCGCCGCTCGTCCACCTCGTCGATCTCGACGGTGCGGCACAGGGACGTCCGGCCAACATCACGGCGATCCAGGAGGTGGCACGTGCCGTGGCCGTGCCGCTCCAGCTGGCGGGCGGCGTCGACGGGCCGGAGCAGATCGAGCTGGCCTTCGCCGCCGGCGCGACCCGCGTGGTCATGCCGCTCTGGGCCGTCGCCGAGGATCCCGGCCTGCTGCGGCAGAGCCTGACGATCGCCGGCGACTGGCTGGCCATCGGCCTGGATGCGCGGCCGGAACGGTTGCGCGAGTACCCGTGGGCTCATCGAGCCCCGCCGTCCCTGGCGGAGCTCGTCCGCGAGCTGGCGGGCGCCGGCGTCCATCGGTTCGTGCTGTCACATGGAGGCGCGGCTCCGGATCTCGGCGTCCTGGCGACGCTGAGCGGATCGGTCGATGCCGAGCTGGTCGTCGCCGGCGGGGTCGCCAGCCCCGCGCTGCTGCCGGGCCTCCGCGACGCCGGGATCAGCGGCGTCATCCTGGGGGAGGCCATCTTCAACGGGGCCGTGGACTACCCGCTGGCGCTGGCGGCTGCCGCATGAGCGGGGGTCCGTCCGCCGGTCGCGGCGCGCGGCTCGTCGCGCTGCTGTCGCTGCTGCTCGTCCTCGTCGCGTGCTCGGCTGGCGCCGCCGGCACGCCGCGCGCCAGCGGCCTGTACGCGCCACCCGCTGCGACGCCGCTCGCCAATCCTCCGTCGCAGCCCGCGAGCAGCGGTGTGAAGGCAACCATCGAGACCAAGCTCGGCAGGATCGTGGTCGAGGTGTTCGACCAGTCGGCACCCGTCGCGGCGACGAACTTCCTCAACCTCGCGTCAGCCGGCTACTACAACGGGGTGGTCTTCCACCGCCTGGTGCCGGGGTTCGTGATCCAGGGCGGCGACCCGACGGGAACCGGCGGTGGCGGCCCGGGCTACACGATCCAGGACGAGCCGGTGGTGGGCGACTATGCCCGCGGCATCGTGGCGATGGCGCGGACCGGGCAGGTGGACTCGGCGGGGTCGCAGTTCTTCATCGTGCTGGACGACGCCGCCCGGAGGTCGCTCGACGCGGCCCGGACCTACGTGATCTTCGGCCGCGTGACCGAGGGGATGGACGTGGTGGACGCGATCGCGGCGATGCCCAACTCGGGCGGGCGAACCAACGCGGCCATCGACCCCGTGGCGATGGACCGGGTCACCGTCCAGCGGCCCTGACAGGGGGCCGGCCACCGGCAGCAGGCCGACGAGCCGCTGGAGCCGGGTCCGGAGTGTTGCATCTCCGCGACATTACGGAATATTAACGATGCAAACTGCATACTCCCCTTGAGCCGGAGGTGCCTGAGCGGGTACACTTCCCGTGGTGCTGCTTGTCAGCACGACTGCCCCAGGCGCAAGGTCATGGGTAGGTTGGGTTAGGGTAGCCGGTGCAGCCGGCGTGATAGATGCCCTTGTGGCGTGGCAGAAGACCGGTGGGCAACCACCGGCCAAGCCGGGACAGTGAAAGCGGCCCCGCTTCGGCGGGGTCGCTTCGATTCTGGCGCCAGTTTTGCCGGCGCCCCAGCGGCCCCAGCGGCCCCAGCGCCCAGCGCCCGTCTCCCGAGCGGGAGGCTCGATCCGGAGACGCCGTCAGCGGGGTTCGCTGTCCATAGGTCGCTTCCTGGCCAGCTCTTCGACGTCCCATGTGCCGAGAGCCGTGCGAAGGCGTGATGCGGCGTCGGGATCCGCCTCACCCTCGAGGCGGTCCAGCCCGAGCAGGACGGATCCCGTGACCGGCGGCCAGCGCAGGTGCACCAGGGTTGCGCGCGGGGCAACGTCCTGGATCTGCCGCTCCAGGGACGCGTAGAAGCCGGGCTCGTCGGTCCGGAAGACGCCCCCGGCCAGGACCACCTCGATGTCGAGCCGGGTGAGACGCAGGCGGCGGATCAGCGCGTTGACCATCCCCGCGAGCTCCGTTGCGAGCCGCTCCACGATCCCGCGCGCGACCGCGTCCCCCGCACGGGCCTCCTGGAAGACCAGCGGCGCCAGCCGGCTGGTCCCGGAATACCAGTCGATGCGGCCGTCGTACACAGCCCGGACGACGTCCGCGGGCCGCGTCTTGCCGAAGAACGCGGGCACGGAACGTTCGAAGCTCGTGTGCGGTCCCCGCCCGTCGCGTCCGCGAACGGCAGCCCGGAGCGCGGCCATGCCGATCCCACCGCCCCCGCCCCAGTCGCCCGCGTAGTCGCCGACGGCCGGATAGCCGGCCATCCTTCCGTCGGGCGCGATAACCGAAGCGTTGACGCCTTGGCCGCACACCAGCACGGCTCCCCATGACCGGGACGCGCCTGCGCGCAGCGCTCCGATCGTGTCGTTCACCACGACGACGCGATCGGCCAGGCCGAGCGCCTCGATCGCGTGCCTGAGCCGGCGGATGTCGTCCGGGTAGTCGGCACCCGCCAGTGACGCGACGCAGATCTGGGCCACCGGGCCCGTGGCGGGCAGGCCCGCTTCTGCCGCGGCGGCACGCACCATCGCCTCGAGGCGTGCCATCCCGGAGTCCAGCTTCGTCTGCTGGTGCGAGACCGTCGGCCCGCGTGTCGCTGCCAGTAGCCCGCCGGCGGCCGTTGCCAATGCCACGTCCACCTTGGAGTTGCCGCCGTCGACGCCCAGGACGACGGGAGCGCCGGTCCGCGGGTCACGCGTCATCGGCGGATCATCCCCGACCCGCTCAGCCGGGCGTCTCCGGCGTCTCCGACGTTGTCCGCGGCCGGGGATGCGCGGCCACCTCCGGCGTCTCCGGACGGTTGCCGGGCAGCTCCTCGAGCTGGTCGATCGTCACGAAGGCGGCGTCCTCTGACCGCAGCCGGTCGACGATGGCGCCGACGGCGTCCGGCGTCCACCGCGGCCAGCCGTGCATCAGCACCACGGCACCGTCGCCATGCTCCAGCGTGCGCGCCACAACCCGCTCGACCAGCGCCTTCGGTCCGCGTGCGGCCCAATCCTTGGAGTCGACGTGCCAGCCGACGTCGCGGTAGCCCAGCTTCGCGAGCCCGCGGAGCACGCGCTCGTCGTCCGACCCGGCGCCGAACGGGCAGCGGAACCACGGCGTGGGGTTCACGCCGCACGCGTCCCGGATCGCGGCCCCGGCAGATCGCACGTCCGAGGCAAGGCCCGAGTCATTGAACGAGGGCATCCGGGCGTGGAAGTGGGAGTGGTTGCCGACGAGGTGGCCCGCCATGGCGATCTGCTCCGTGAGCCGGGGGTACGCCTGCGCCCAGCGGCCCTGGATGAACATCGTGGAGATCACGCCGCGGCTGTCCAGCACCTCCACCAACCGTTCGGTCACGCCGGAGACCGTCGGCCGGTCCGGGTGCTCCACGTCGAAGGTCAGCGCGACGCGCACGCGGCTACTTTTCCACGCCGGTGATGACGATGCCGCGCGTGAACACGCGCTGGAAGATCACGAACAGGACCACGGGGATGAGCAGCGTCATGATCGTGCCAGCCTGCACCACGCCGGGCTCGCGCACCGCACGAATCGCGTTGAAGGACGCCAGGCCGACGGACAGGGGCTGGAGGTCGGGCTTTGCGCCCAGATAGATCAGCGGGCCGAAGAAGTCGTTCCACGCGTAGATGAAGTGGAAGATGCCGACCGCGATGATCACCGGCCAGGACTGCGGCAGGATCACGGAGATCAGCGTCCGGAACGGGCCCGCGCCGTCCATCGCAGCGGCCTCGTCCATCTCGCGCGGGATGGTGAGGAAGTACTGCCGCATCAGGAACACGTCGTAGGCATTGGCGAAGAACGTCGGCACGAGGAGCGGCGCCCAGGCCAGGTAGCCGATCTCGGGCTTCAGCATGCCGAGCCAGACCCATGTGGTGTAGGTGGGCACGATCGTCACGGTCGCCGGCAGGAAGATCGTGGCGATCAGAAGGATGAAGAGCGCGTTGCGGCCGGGGAACCGGAACCGCGCGAAGCCGTACGCCACGAGGGTGCACGAGATCAGCGTGCCGACCATGCCGATCAGCGCGAGCACGATCGTGTTGAACAGCAGGCGCGGGAACTTGATCAGGTTCCATGCGTTGACGTAGTTCTCCGGGTGGGGCGCGAGCTCCCAGGCCGGCGTCAGCGATCGCCACGAGCCCTGCCAGGTGATCGGCGGCGCTGACGGGTTCGCGGGATCGAGGAAGTCTGCGTCGGTGCGGCCTTTGCGGACCAGCGCCAGCTCGCGCAACGTTCCATCGATGGGAACCTGGTAGATGTCGTAGGTCTTGCCGTTGACCGCCAGTCGCTTCGGATCGGACGGCAGGATCGGCGCGCCAACGGTGTTCACCTGCTGCGCGTTCTTGATCGAGACCGAGACGGACCGCAGCAGCGGCGAGAGGAAGCCCGCCAGCAGCGCGACCGCGATGAAGGTCAGCAGGAACGACTGCCGCGCGTTCTTCAGCCTCGGACGGCGAAGCCGCGGCCGCCGGATCAGCGGGAGCCGCTGCGGCGCGCGCTCCGGGGTCGACACGGCACTCATCTAGCGCTCGCCGGCGTAGTAGACCCAGCGCTTCGCCCCGGCGAACAGCACCAGGGTGATTCCGAGGGTGATGAGGAACAGCAGCCAGGCCAGCGTGGCGCCGTAGGACATGTTGTGGAAGCCGAAGAACTGCTTGTAGATGTACAGGTTGAAGAAGTACGTCGACCCGCCGGGCTCGCCGGTCCCGTTCTTCAGGACGATCGCGGGCAGGAAGTACTGCATCACCTCGACCATGCCCAGGATCAGCGTGTAGAAGATGACCGGCGACATCATGGGCAGGGTCACGTTGCGCAGCTGTCCCCACCACCCGGCGCCATCGATCTTGGCTGCGTCGTACAGCTCGGTCGGCACGCTCTTGAGGCCGGCGAGGTTGACGATGACGCCCGCCCCGATACCCCAGACGCCGATGAAGACGAGCCCCGGATAGATCCACTGCGGGTCCTGGAGCCAGTCCGGCGGGTTGGCGATGCCGATCGTGCTGAGGAACTCGTTCACCCAGCCGGTCTGGCCCGCGAGCATCCCCTGCCAGATCACCAGGCCCGCAACGAACGGCACCACGTACGGCAGGAAGAAGAGGACCCGGAAGATGGTCGTGCCGCGCAGCCTGGGGCTGTTGAGGAGGAGCGCGACCAGGAACGGCGTGGCGATCGTGAAGGGCAGCCACAGCACGGCGAACTTCAGGCTGACCGCCAGCGACTCCCAGGTCTGCTTGTCGTTGATCAGCCGCTCGTAGTTCTTGAGGCCGACGAAACGGAGCGGCTCCGTCTGGTCCAGGTTGATGTTGGTGAAGCTGAACGCCAGCGAGGCCAGCATCGGGTAGAGCGTGAACAGCAGGAAGCCGATCACCCACGGCGAGATGAAGAGGAGCCCCCAGCGCGCCTCGCGGCGCGCCAGAGGCGTCAGGCGAACTCGGTGCGGGCGCGGGATGCGCCGCGGGAGCGAGATCGCAGTCACGTCAGGTTGGCTACTGGTTCCAGGTGGCCTGGAGCTCGTCCTTCAGGGCCGTGATCTCCGCGTCGATGTCCAGCCCGTCGGTGTGCGTCCATTTGGTCAGGTAGGTGTTGAGAATGTCGAGCGACTCGTTGTACTTCGGCATGAACGCCTCGAAGTTCGGATTGTCCGCCCACTGGACGCTGTCCTTGACGACCTGCCAGTCGGGAGGCGTCAGGAGTGGCGGGTACTGGAAGCCCTCGTCGAGCGCTGCGAAGAACGCCTCCTGCTCGGCTGGACGGGCGGACATGCCGCCGTACGTGTTGAGCAGATCGGCGGAGGCCTCGCCCTCCAGGTAGGTCATCGCGGTGAACGCCTCGAGGGGGTGCTTGGTCGTCTTCACCAGGCGGAACGTATCGGCGTTGAACGCGGCCGACGGGTCGCCCTGGTAGACAGGGACCGCCGCCATGTTCCAGTTGTCGCCCGCGGGCGCCGGGGCGTCGGCCGTGCCCTCCAGGCAGTACTTGGACCAGAGGAAGTTGGTCTGCATGGCCACCTTGCCGGAGCAGAAGGCGTAGCCGCCGCCCTGGAACTCGGGGCTCTCGAACGTGGGGCCACTCATGATGAAGTGGTCCTTCCACGTGCCCTCGTAGACGTACTTCCACGCGGCGGCCCAGGGATCCGGGATCTGGACGGTGGTGCCGTCATCCGCTGCCAGCTTGCCGGGCCCGAAGTAGGCGCCGAGGCCCCGAAGGTCGTCACGCTGCGGCTCGAAGCCGTACTGGACGATCTGCGTGGGATCGAAGCCCGCCTCGGTGGCGTCCTTGCCGTTGACGTCGACCGTGAGCAGGAGCCCGAGCTTGCGGACCGTGTCGTAGGTCCAATCGACCTCGGTGCCCTCGGCGACGCCGAAGAGGGCCGCGGCCTTCTCGCCCTGGATCACGTACTTCTCGCCGTACTTGTGCGGGGGCTCGGCAAGCCCGATCTCCTCGGTGAACATGCCGGCCTGGTAGAACATCACAGACGGGTAGATGGCGAAGGGGATGGCGGTCTGGACGTCGCCGATCTTGTAGAAGTCGACGGCGCCCTGCTGGTACTGGCTCATGTCGTAGCCGGTCTGGTCGATGAGTGGCTGAAGGTCCAGCCACTGGTCGTTGAAGGCATTGGCACCGCCGACGCCGACGGGTCCGACGATGTCCGGCGCGTTCCCGGATGCGATCTCCGTCGCCAGCGCGTCGCGGGCGGCGGCGTAGGGCACCACCTCGAAGGCGATCTTGATCGTGTCGTGCGAGGCGTTGAACGCGTCGATGGCCGCCAGCTCGTCCGTGACCTGCTCCGGCGCGTCGCCAGCGCCGAGGCAGCAGAACCAGCGCACGAGGACCGCGCCTTCCGGCACCTCCGGGTCGACCCGAAGGGTGGTGGGGGCCGGCGAGGCAGTCGGGGCACCAGACGCGGGCACGTCGGACGGTGGGGCCTCGGAGGGTGGCGCGACGGAGGGTGGCGCGTCCGTGGGCACAGCCGCGGTGGCCGTTGCGCCGGCCGGCGTACCCGTCGGCGCCGCAACGCTGCCGGACGGAGTGGTGGCGGGCTTCGGGGACGGCGTGGAGTTCCCGCCACACGCGGCGGCAACCAGGAGCACCGCACAGAGAGCGGTCGTCAGGCGGGCCAGCGAACTCTTCATGGTGACCTCAGCTGGGGTGACTCGATGGGGGCGGCGCATTTCGCTTCCGATCGTCTTCCTCCTCCTCTGGTCGTGGGAGCTGGCGTCCGTTGCCCGACTCGCTCCCCTGCCGGCCGGCCGCGACGAGCTGTCGTGCGGCGCGCGATCGATTCCGTTCTGGATTCACGACGACGCTTCGTTCCACGTAATAGCGCGTCCGGTCACCACGCACGTACGTGCGGCCGAACTCGACAGGATGGCCCGCGGCCGAGTACGCGATCCCCTCGACGAGCAGGGCCGGCGTCCGCGGTGCGGCGCCGAGCAGGCCCGCCTCGCGGCTGCGCAGGAGCACCGGCTCGAACGTCTCGCGTGCCCGCACCACCTGCGTGCCGTAGCGCTCGGTCAGGATTCCGTAGAGCGACGCATGCTCGAGGTCCGAGGCCAGCAATCCCGGGAAGCGCTCGGCGGGCAGGTGCACCTGCTCCAGGAGGAGCGGCGCGCCGTCGGCGAGGCGCAGCCGCTCGAGGAACAGCGTCGGCGACCCGGGCTCGAGTTGAAGCGCCGCCGCCACGCGGACCGTCGCGGACTCCGGCCGCGCCGCGATCAGCCGCGTCTCCGGGTCGAAGCCGCGGGTCTGCATCTCCTCGGTGAAGCTCATGGGCTCCTCGAGGTCGCGGTCGATGCGCGCCGGGAGCACGAACGTGCCCCGGCCGCGCGTCCGCTCCAGGCGCTGCTCCCGGGCAAGCTCGTCGAGCGCGCGGCGCACGGTGATCACGCTGCACCCGTAGTGCGTCGCCAGCTCGCGCTCGGGCGGCACGCGGTGGCCCGCCGGCCACTCGCCGCTGTCGATCGCGGACTTGAGGTGGAGGTACACCTGGTGGTAGAAGGGGATCGGTCCCAGCGCCAGCCGGAAACGCGCCACGTTTCTGCCTCTAGCCCGGGCCGCGCGGAGAGGATTGCGCCGTCCGCGATTGCTGATACGCTTATAAGCAATCGCACCCGCCGCTGTCAAGTCGGCCACCTCGCCGGCCGCCGAAGCCACGCGAGGCCCTGCCCGGGAGGGTTGGATGGGACTCAAGATCGCCGTCGTCGGCGGGGGCAGCACCTACACGCCGGAGCTCGTCGAGGGCTTCGCCAGGCGGTCGGAGCAGCTCCCCATTGACGAGTTGGTGCTCTACGACATCGATCCGACCCGCCGCGAGGTGGTCGGAGGCCTGGCCGGCCGGATGCTCGCCCGGAGCGGCTGGAGCGGGCGGCTCGTCACGACCGGCGACCGCGACGCCGCCCTCGACGGCGCCAATTACGTGCTGATCCAGTTGCGCGTCGGGGGCCAGCAGGCACGCCTCGTCGACGAGACACTGCCGCATCGATTCGGGGCAATCGGCCAGGAGACGACCGGCCCCGGCGGCTTCGCCAAGGCGCTTCGGACCGTTCCGGTGGTGCTCGAGCTCGCGGAGGCCGTGGCGCGGCTGTCCGCGCCGGGTGCCTGGATCGTGGACTTCACCAACCCGGTCGGCATCGTGACGCAGGCGCTGCTCAACGACGGCCACCGCGCCATCGGGCTCTGCAACGTCGCGATCGGGCTCCAGCGGCGGATGGCCGCGCGCTTCGACGTCGCTCCGGAGCGGGTCGCGCTCGAGCACGTCGGCCTCAATCACCTGAGCTGGGAGCGCGCCATCACGGTCGACGGGATCGACCGGCTGCCGGAGCTGATCGAGCGGGACGCCGACTGGCTGGGCGAGATGGTCGGCGTGCCGGGCGACCTCGTCCGAACCGTGAAGGCCCTTCCGTCCTACTACCTGCGGTACTACTACGAGACCGACCGCGTGCTCCGCGAGCAGCTCGATGGCCACACCAGAGCGCAGGAGGTCATCGACATCGAGGCCCAGCTGATCGAGCTCTATCGCGACCCTGCGCTCGACACGAAGCCGGAGCTCCTGGAGCACCGCGGCGGCGCGTACTACAGCGAGGCTGCCGCCCAGCTCATCGCGTCGCTCAACGGCGGCACCGGGGACGTCCAGGTCGTGGACACGCTCAACAACGGCGCGCTGCCGGACCTGCCGGACGGCGCGGTCGTGGAGATCCCGGCGTGGATCGGCAAGGACGGCGCCGTGCCGCTGCGCCTGGCACCGCTGTCGCCGGACATGCGCGGCCTGGTCCAACAGGTCCGCGCGTACGAGGAGCTCACCATCCAGGCGGCGATCACCGGCGACCGCAGCGCCGCGCTGCGCGCACTGCTGGCGAATCCCCTGGTTGGTCGTTGGTCCATGGCCGTCCCGCTGCTCGACGCGCTCTTGGACGCGAACCGCGACCACCTGCCGCGGTTCTTCGCGATCGAGTCCGTTCGCGGGTGAGCTTCGGGCGCACCAGCGTGCCGCCAAGCCCTCGCGCCAAACTAGGCCGTTCCGAAGGCGCGTCCGGATCCTTCGCCTACTCGGCGGCGCATGGGGAGGCTCAACGCGGCAACGGTCCCAAGTACCGAGCCGGGCACGAGAAATCCTTCGCTAGGCGCTCCTCGCTCAAGCGCCGCGGTGGACGTATCGGGTAG
Organism: Chloroflexota bacterium; assembly: GCA_034667005.1. GTDB lineage: Bacteria > Chloroflexota > Limnocylindria > Limnocylindrales > CSP1-4 > JAFMJV01. Next base: position 11,899 of record JAXDKU010000010.1, on the reverse strand, counting down.
GCCAGCGATGGCCCGCACCTGACTCAGGGTCAGGCGCTCGATACCGCCCATGGAGATACCGGCGGCCGTCCTTCGATCCAGGCCGCCGTCGTGATCCTTCGCCCCGGGTATTCCGGAACTCGGCCGCCGAACGCGAAGGCGATCACCTGGCCAACTCTGGCTTTGAATGTGGCCGACGACTGACAGGCGGGGGTGCCCACGCGGGGCAGCCCAGTGGCGAGGCCAGCGAACTCAATGGTTTCGCGTGATGGAGTCGCAGTGCAGGTAGAGGGAGCCACTGTCCTTGAGCGCCCGATGCAGCTCGACCAGCCCTACCGTCACTTCCATCAGGTACGCGAGCATTGGGCTTGGCGGAATACCCGCGTGAGAGCACCGCGATCAGAGTGCTGACCTCGCTTGGGATGCGCCCCTCGTGCTTCGCGGTGTTGGGGAGATAGGAGTACTTGGCCTCGGCGTTGGGCCCCCAGTGCCAGGCGTCGTCGAAGGCGATCTGCCGGGCGTCGAAGTTGCGCCCTGACTCATCCTTAAAGATCACGCTGTAGGCCCGGTTGGAGTTGAAGGGCCGGTCCAGGTACACCAGATCGACGGACGCGTCGGGCACGTACTGGCGCAGGATGAGCAGGTGTCTCCGTAATACAGCGCGTTGGTCTTCAACACCACGAGCCGCAGGTTACTGCCCGTCTCTGGCATCCGGATTGCTGCCGCTGTTGGAGCCGCTGACATACTCTGCTCGTGGCCTTGGCAATCGACACCACACGGGCCGTTCGTGGGCCAGCTGCGCGCCTGGCGCTGGTCAACGCCGTGCTAGAAGCACCCGAGCATGAGCCGGAGCACAGCTGGATCGAGTGGAAGCTGTTGCCCGACATCCGGGCCGCGCGCGCATTGATTGCCCGCACGATCCTCGGGTTCGCCAACCGCGAGGTAGCGGCCGCGCAGCGTCAGATGGAAGGCTGCGCCTACATCGTAATCGGCGCCAGCCCGCCCGGGCAGCTCGTTGGCGTGACACCTGCCGATCCCGCAGACTTGGAAAATTGGATCGCGCCATTCGTAGGAGGGGCGCAAGGGCCTGCCTGGGAAGCCGACTATGTATCGGTGGGGGAGCGCGTGGTGCTAGTCATCACTGTTGAGGCGCCACGCTACGGCGACCGGCCTTGGCCACTTCGCAAGGAGTGGAACCAGCTGGTGGGCGGCAAGCACGTCGTGATGCACGAAAACTCGCGGTTCACCCGTCGCAACGGGTCCACTGTCCACGCCAACGTGGCCGAGGAGGACATGCTGTGGGAGCGAGGCCGTGCAGGCGCGTCCCATCTGCAGGTGACCGTCAAACACACCGGGGAGCCGGCTGCACGCGCATTCACCGTCAGCAGGTCGGCGCTGACAGCCTGGGCGGATGGCGAGCGGGAACGTCTCTTGAAGCCCTTGGAGGAGGCACTCGCGGCGAAGCAACGCAACCGACCCCTCGGTCGCGGAATGCTGAGCCCCTTTCTAGCTTCCGGCGAGGATGATCCGCTTGGCTTGATCAACAAGTACGCGGCGGGCCTGGGCGCCCTAGCGGTAGGCCTTGGCCACAACGAACCCGAGGACCGGACCGAAGAGGCTTACCGCAAGGAGGTTGAGCAGTACGTCGCCCGCGGCGTAACGACCTACGAGGGCGCTGGGGAGCACATCGCAGTGCACCGTCGACTCGCAGTCCTGCAGCTCGAAGTCCACAACCCGACGGACATCCCGTACCTCGGAGTAAGCGTGACCATCCATGCCCCTGGCCCGGTGCACGGATGGTGGGCCAGCGAGGGGGCTCCGAAGGAGCCACTACCGAAGGCGCCGCGGCCATGGGGACCGCGCTTTGTGGCCGGAACGCTTGAGTCCTTACGGTACTCGACACATTTCGGCGACTTCGGCATAGCGCCCCTGGCCGCACGCCCACCCCGGCGCGGCAAGATCGACAACTCCGGGTCGGTGCGAGTGAAGTACCTGCCTTTCGACCTGCTCGCAGGCGACACCAAGGAGTTGGCCGACCTCGCGCTGGCCCTTCCGGAGTCGATGGCAGGGTCGAGCATCAAGTTCGAGTGGGCGGCGGCCTGCTCCAACGTCCAGGGCCACCCTACGGGCACCCTGGAATGGCAGGTCGAGGCCACGCCCGCGCCAGTGTCTCTGACCGACGAGTAGGCAGTTCCGGGCTACGCGCCCGACAGCCATTCAGCCGGCTGGTACTGGGAGCCCTTTGCTCTCCTTAAGCCGAAGCCAGCCAACGCGGCGGAGCGACCGGATCGCGTGCGCGAGTTCATCGTCAAGGAGCGGCGGCTTCCGCCGCTCCTTCCACTTGCGAACGTAGGTGAGGACCTCCATCTCACTGGGATCCTCGCCTCGCCGCTCTCGAAGCACCTTGGCTGCGTAGTGGACGGTGGCAGCGACCTCGGCTTGACGTGTTGACCTAAGGCGCATGAACAGGTCCACCACGCGCTCGATGCGGTCATCCCACTGCGCGAGGAAGGGCTGGTACATGACGAGTGCATCGTCGAACGAGGGACCAGGGCGGGCCGCTTGCATCTGGCCGAGCGTCCTCTCCTCAAGTACGCCGTTGTTGAACAGCTTCCTGGTAACCGTGGCAAGGTCGGCGGCGTACGGCCCGAAGGATCCTTCAGCGAAGGTGAGGTTCGTCGGGATCCCTGCCTCCGTGGCGAAGTACGCGAGCTTGACGAATGTAGTGCGGCCAACGGGAGCGCCGTAGGGCTGGCGACTCAGGCGCTTGACGATATCTGCGATTGCAATGGCCGCAGGACTCACTCGCAGGTCTGCGCTCATGGTGCGCACGGCTCCTCCCAAGAACCCGGGCTCTAGCTCCTCCGCGGGCGTACCAGGAGGTGCGAACAGCTCGACGGGGACATCGAGCCGCGACAAGCCGCGGTAGAGGGTGGGCCCGACGATCCGCCACTCCAGGCCACCAAGGCCGCTTCCGAGCGGCGGGACGGCAAGTGACGTGATCCCCCACTCGCGGTAGTGAGCCTCGAGGTAGGCCAGCCCGGCAGTGAGGTCCTCGCGTCGCGTACGTGACTTCCAATGGTCCTTGGTGGGGAAGTTAAGGACCCAGGGAGGAATGATCGGTGACCAGAGGTAGGGGTGCCCCAGCCGCATCTCGCCGCGCTCACAGCGCTTGACGTATTCGCGGTACATGTCGGGGAACCGCTTCTTGAAGCCGAGTGCCACGCCCGCGCCCATGATGCCGACGCAGTTCACAGTGTTCACCAGGGTCTGGGCGCGCGACTCGAACAGGTCGCCGAGCACCAGCCTGACGTTGCCCACGCTCACGTCCTCCACGATGTTCACAGGAAGAAGGGGTACTTCTCGATACGGACGTCGCGGCCAGGCATGGCCGCTTCCACGGCGGCCAGGGACGTCGCGTTGGGGCAGTAGGCGCCAAGAAGCAGCTCGGGTGGAACCTGATGCGGGACGAGGACCTCCGCGCACTTCACGCGCTTGTGCTCGTACTCCTCGCCGTCATCCTCGGGGTGCTTCCACGAGTATGCGTGGACGGCTTGGAAGTCGAGCTGCGGCAGTCCGTCCTCGACCGGGTCGAAGCGCGTCACGTATCGGCGCGAGGCATTGCCGTCGGCCACAACGACCCCGGGGAGGTCCAGCACGTCCGCCTCGATCCGGAGCTGGCAGACGTCGCGCAGCGAGTTGTGCATCTTGATGTAGAACATCATCGGGTTGCGGGCACAGAAGTACAGGTTGGCGTAGTCGTGGAGCATGAGTGCAGGCGACACGCGGATGCCCGCCCGAATGTCCTGCACGGGCCCGAGCGAAAGGTCATGGTGCGGCAGCCGTGCTGCACTGTTGTGAGACAAGATCCCGCGCCGAACTATGGACGCCACGTTGCCGACGTGGGTGATCAAGAACAGCTCGCTGAACTGGCCTCGCTCCACCTGCCACCTGTTGAGCGCGGCGGCTCATTCGCTCACTTCTGGACCCTCGCGGCGCCTGGCAGCCAGGGCGGTGAACACTCGAATCGAGCAGTCGTGGTGCCGCATCTCCCTTGCAAATCATATTCACGTTGCCCTCATGGCGTGAGTCGGCAGAGCAGCCCGTGGCACGTTACTGATCGGCCCTTATCAGGCGCTTGCGTGCGGGGCCGCCAACAGCTGCGAGGACATACGTCTCGTCTGGGTCCCGGTTACCGGGGACAGGCGGCATACCCGTAGACCAGCCCGCCCGCCAGGCGCGGACGCGACATGCTGGCGGCGCGCGCCAGCCCCTGCGGTGGCACGTAGCCCTTGGCCCCCGAGCAGCGGCGCAGTCGCGCCCACCAGGGCTGCTGAGTCGGGTGCCCAAGTCGACGCGTCGTAACGCAAGGCCTCAAACACCTCAGCGGCAGCGCGCGGCTCGCCGTTGAGCGTCGCGAGCAGGTGCGGCGGCGCATTCAGCCAACCGCCGACAACAGGCAGACGTACTGGCCGCGTAGCGCTAACGCATTGAGCGGTCGCGCACGCATCAGCCGCATGAGGTCTGGCTCGTGCATCCGTCTCGCCTGGGAGTGATGTGCGACCGCGTGGCGCAGCTGTTGTGGGTAGATGGCGCCCGGGAGCCCGGCTAGTCGCCTGGGAGCCCGCATCATCGAGCCGATACGAATAATGTCGAAGTGTCCCTTGCCGCCCAGCCGCAGCGCTCGCTGTTGGCGTAGGGGTGCGGGGCGAGACATCGCTGGCGCGGAGGTGGCGCCCGTGATTGGCGAGGTTGACCGCTATGTCGGATGCCGCCAAACTCATAGGACTTGGATTCTGGCGCGCTTTTACCTCGTTCGCTCGTTGGTAAGCACCCCGAGTTGTGCGATTGGTGCGCTGTGCGTCAGCCTCCAGTAGTGCCGGATGGAGTTAGCCTCTCTATCCAAGCGCAACAGCGTGCGCCCGTAGCTCAGCGGATAGAGCGTCTGCCTCCGGAGCAGAAGGTCGTGGGTTCGAGTCCCGCCGGGCGCGCCAGCTCTCGGATCGTGCGTGGTCCTCGAGTTCCTCGGAGAGCGATCCGCTCGGTTGACCCCTCGCCGTCCGACGGGCGATGGCTTACGCTTGGGATCGCAGCGATCGGCACCGCCAGGCTGGGGAACCCGGCGGCCGCGAATCGAGTCCGCTGGCGTGCCAGCAGCGAGGGAATGTGGGGATGGGAGGGGCCCGGCAGGCAGCCAGGCGATTCACGCTCGTCGCCAACCGGATCGTCGAGCGCCTGCTCCCGCCGGACGTGCTGTGGTTCCTGTACTGGCCGATTGCGGCGATGCGCGGGGTCAAGGAGGCCCGGTCGGCAACCGACCTGCGGATCCCGGTCTCCCACCTCCCGCCGTCCCCCACGGATCCGCCCCCCTCGTTCCGCGCCCGGTGGCGCTTCTATTTCGACCTGAACAGCGGACGCCCACTCCACTCGTGGGGTGACCGGCTCGGCTCGCCGCGCTGGCGGAAGCGCTACGTGGTCGATGGGTTCGACGGCTTCGTTGCCCTGGCGAAGGAGCGCGGGATCATCTCGATCGGCTTCCACACCGTCGCCACGCGCAACGGGCCGGCATGGATGCGCACGTTGGGCGTCCAGGCGGCATCGGTGGCGCTCGACCCGGAGTGGTTCAGCCCGCACATGCTCGCGCGGACCCGCCTCGGGCAGCCGGGCGCCGCGGTGACTGCGCTTCCCACGGGGATGCCGCGCGAGCTGCTGCGCTACCTCGGCCCCGGCTCGACGCTCGGGATCGGCGCGGACCATCCGCTGGGGCGGACCGTCACGGTGCCGTGGGGAGGAGGCAGCATGCGGGTCGCGGTGGGCTCCTTCCGCCTCGCGGCGATGAGCGGCGTGGCCGTGGTCCCGATCATCTTCATGAGCACGCGGCGCTGGCGCTTCCAGATCCACGTCGGCAGCCCCGTCCCGGACGCCTTGATCCAGGCCGGTGATTTCACAGCCGCCGCGCAGCACGTCGTGGACGAGCTGCTGCCGTATGCCGCCAGCTCGCCGCACCAGGCCGGCCCGACATTCGTGTACGCCATGCTCGGTGAGCCGGCCCGGACCGCGACGCCGGAGCCCGCTGCCGCGCGGCAGGCCGCCCAGGCCCAGGTGACCCGATGACGAGACTCGCCTTCGATCCACGTTCGACGGCCGCCGCGGCGCTCGCGGCGGATCCGATCGTGGTCACCGGGCTCGGCAGCTGGGCTGCCGGAAGCCGCTCGCCCGACGAGCTGTACGCCCTGGCCCTCCGCGGCAGGGCGACGGCCGAATGGATCGACCTCGACGGACCGACGCAGCCACTCCGCGTGGCGGGCAGCGCCGCGAGCGCGATCGATCTCGAGCATCCGACCCTGCGCCCCGTTCGCCGCCTGGACCGCGTCACCCAGCTGGCGATGCTCGCGGCGACACAGGCGTGGAATGACGCCGGCCTCGACTGGGACAGCGGCCTGGACGCGGACCGGGTCGGCGTCTACTGCGGGACGAGCCGGGGTCCCATCCTCAAGTGGCTCGAGTCGGTCGAGGCGTGGGGCAACGGTGGCGTGCGGCCAGGATCCTCGGCGCAGACGACCATGGGTTCCCTCAACGGCGTGCTCTCGCAGGCCCTGGGTGCGCTCGGGCCGAGCGCGAGCGTCGTGGCGACCTGTGCGTCGGCCGCCGCAGCGATCGGCATGGCGGCAGCGCATCTGCTGCTGGGCGAGGCGGACGTCGCCATTGCGGGCGGCGCAGAGGCGCCGATCATCAGCCTGATGGCCGCCCAGCTCGGTGCGGCCGGCGTGGTCGGCCACCACGAGGACCCGCACCTCACCTGCCGGCCATTCCACGCGGAGCGGAACGGCCTCGCGATCGGGGAGGGAGCAGGCTTCCTGGTGCTGGAACGTTTCTCTTCGGCTCGTGCGCGCGGCCGGGTGCCCTACGCGCGGCTGGCCGGTTGGGCAAGCCGCGTCGACGCGGGCGGTCGGACCGGTGTGACGGCCAACGGCGACGGCCTTGTCCGCGCGATGCGACGCGCGCTCGACGTCGCTGAGATGGCGCCACGCGACATCGGCTATGTGAACGCCCACGGCACCGGCACGGTGGTGAACGACGCGGTCGAATGCCTGGCACTGAACGAGGTCTTCGGGGCGGGGATGGCGCCGCCGGTCAGCTCGACCAAGCCGGTCACCGGGCACTGCCTCGGGGCAACGCCCGCGCTGGAGGCGATCATCTCCATCCTGGCCCTGCGCGCCGGCTGCCTGCCGCCGACCGCCAACCTCGACTCCGTGGACCCGGCGTGCGACGTGGACCTCATCTCCGATGAGCCGCGGCCCGCCGCCGTCGACTCGGTGCTGTCGACCTCGCTCGGCTTCTGGGGCACGCAGGCGGCGCTCGTCTTCACCCGATGACCGCGGAGACGCTCGACACCGAGTCGCTGCGCCTCGCGATCTATCACGCGCTGGCGCGCACCGGCAGGGCGCCCGGGATCGATGCCCTGGCACGTGACCTCAGCGCGAGCGAAGCCGGCATCCGCGACGGGCTTCGAGACCTCGCGAAGGCCCGCCACATCGTTCTGGGCCCGGACGAGGCGATCGTGATGGCCCACCCGTTCGCGACCGTGCCGCTCGGGTTCTCGGTGATGGGTCGCGAGACCCTCTGGTGGGGCGGGTGCGCGTGGGACTCGTTCGCGCTGCCGCACATCGTGCCGGACGAGCCGGAGGTGCTGGTCTCGACGCGATGTCCCGGCTGCGGCAAGCCGCATGCCTGGGTGGTCGGTCGTAATGCTCCACCGGACGGCGAGCAGGTTGCCCATTTCCTGCTGCCCGTCCAGCGCATCTGGGACGACGTCCTCCGTGCGTGCGGCAACCAGCGGCTCTTCTGCGACCCGGGCTGCGTGGACCGCTGGCTCGCGGCCACGGGCAACGAACGCGGCTACGTCATGGACCTGGCCACGCTCTGGCGGCTGGGAAGCCGCTGGTACGAGGGCCGTCTGGAGCGCGGCTATGTGCGGCGAGAGCCGTCCGCGGCCGCGCAATATTTTCGCGAAGTCGGACTCGACGGCGCGTTCTGGGGCCTCTGACCCGCCGGGAGCCGTCCGGCCCGCTGCGGCGGAACCGGGTCGGAACGGCCGGCGTCTCCGCGACCACATGAACCGCGTGTTGGCGGCCGTGGTCCTCGCCGCCTCAGTACTCTCCGCGTGCGCCCGCGCCGGCGCTCCCAGCGGACATGGAGGCGAGTCCCCGGTCCTGCCGACGTGGTCGCCGCGCGGCGAAGACCCTGCCGGAATGACGCTGGCCAAGGCCGCCGTTGCGCGGGCCACGGCAACCCCGGACGACGCGATCCCGGTCGCCGCGGCGATGAACACCTTCGGCTTCGAGCTCTATCGCCACCTCGCGTCCGGTGGCAGCAACCTCGTCTTCTCGCCCGCGAGCATCGAGCTTGCGCTGGCCATGGCACGGCCGGGCGCCCGCGGCGCGACCGGGGCGCAGATGGACGCCGTGATGCGCGAGGCCAGCTCCGACCAGATGGCCGCAGGCCTCAACGCGCTCGACGCCGCCCTGGCGTCACGAACCGGGTCGTTCTCGGACAGCGCGGGTGACGATCACAGCGTGGCCTTGCGGATCGCCAATTCGGCCTTCGCGCAGCGCGACCTCCCGTTCGAGGCCGCCTACCTGGAGGCGCTTGCATCGCGCTTCGATGCCGGGATCCGGCTCGTGGACTACGTCGCCGATGCGGAGGCGGCTCGCGCGCTCGTCAACGGCTGGGTGCTGGAGCGTACGGAGGGTCGCATTCCCGAGCTGCTGGCGGAGGGCACCCTCGACGCGTCGACGCGCCTGGTGCTCGCCAACGCGATCTACCTGAAAGCCGCGTGGCGCGCGCCCTTCATGGACCATGCCACGCGCGAGCGCCCGTTCACACTTCCCGATGGATCGACGGTCCAGGCTCCGACGATGGCGGGCGTCTCCATGACTCTCCCACACGGGGAAGGTGGCGGCTGGAGCGCGGTCCAGCTGCCATACATCGGTGAAGCACTGGCCATGACCGTGATCGTTCCGGACGACCTCGGCTCGTTCGAGGGCCAGCTGTCGGAGGGTCGCTTCGAAGAGATCGTCGGCGCCATGAAGCCTCGAAGCGTTCAGTTGGCGTTTCCCAGGTTCGACATCACGGGCGCGACCGAGCTGGCGCCTCAGCTGAGCGCCATGGGCATGCCGCTCGCATTCGATTCCGGACGTGCCGACTTTTCCGGGATGACGGCGGCCGAGCGGCTCTTCATCGGGGCCGCGATCCACCAGGCCGGCATCAGCGTCGACGAGGCCACGGAAGCCGCCGCGGCGACCGCCATCGTCATGCGCACGTCCAACGCTGCGCGGGACGCCCTCCAGCTGCGCGTCGACCGGCCGTTTCTCTTCGCGGTCCGGGACGTGCCCACCGGCGCGATCCTCTTCCTCGGCCGGATCACAAATCCGAACGCCGGCTGATCAGCCCTCGACCGGGACCGGGGCAAGGTCCCTGGCTCGCACGAAGATCCGGTCGAGCATCTCCGGGGTGAGCTTCCGCGTGAAGGTGTTCTGCTGGCTGACGTGGAACGACCCGAGGAGGGTGTAGGGCCCGATCGTTGCCTCCGCTCCGTGGCCGAAGCGCGGTGCTCGCGCCAGCCGCCAACCCAGCGCGGCCAGCGCCCGCAGTGTCCCGTCCCATGCGAACGCACCGAGACAGACCAGGACCTTCGCGTTGGGCAGCGAAATCATCTCGCGCACGAGGTAGGGCAGGCAGTTGTCGCGCTCCGCGGGCGTCGGGCGATTGTCTGGCGGCGCGGATCGATTCACGGATGCGACGTATAGATCATGCAGGCGCAGCCCGTCCGTGACGGACACCGACGTCGGCTGGTTGGCGAATCCGGCCCGGAAGAGGGCAGGGAACAGGAAGTCGCCCGACCGATCGCCCGTGAAGACGCGCCCCGTCCGATTGCCGCCGTGCGCGGCCGGGGCAAGTCCGATGAGCAGCACGCGTGCTGCCGGATCGCCGAACCCGGGCACGGGCCTGCCCCAGTAGGCCTCGTCGGCGAACCGCGCGACCTTGTCCCGGGCGACCTGCTCTCGCCACTCCACGAGGCGGGGGCATAGACGGCAGGTGACCACGTCGGCGGTGATGTCCGGCAGCCGCTCCGGTTCAGGTCGCGGCGGCGCGTGGGACGCCAACGGGGAGGGCGAGCTCACCCCAGTCGCGGGGGCTCCGTCGAGTCGGGCGCCTCAGCGAGCTCGAGGAGGCCCCGGAGCGGGATCGACGTCCACGTCGGCCGGTTGTTCAGCTCGTAGACCACCTCGTAGAGGACCTTCTGGAGCAGCATGCTGTCGAGAAGCGTCACGAGCTGGCTTGCGACGGTCGGCAGGAGGTCGAAGCCGTCGAGCGCGTCGAGGTACGCGCGCAGGAACGTGGCGGCCACCGACTCGTACCAGAGGCGGGCCCACGGCTGGAGCCGCGGCACGTCCTCCGGCCGCGTCGCGCTCGCGAGGCCGTCGGTCAGCAGCGTCCCGTACGCCGCGTAGTGGAACGAGCGGAGCATCCCGGCCACGTCGCGCAGCGGCGAGCGCTTCAGTCGCCGCTCGCCGAGCGGCCGGCCGGGCTCTCCCTCGAAGTCGATGATCACGAAGTCGCTGCCGGTCCACAGCACCTGGCCCGCGTGGTAGTCGCCGTGGATGCGGATCCGGCGGCCGCCGATCGGGCCGGCGAGGATCTGCTTCAGGCGTTCCAGCAGCGGCCCCTCGAGGCGCAGCGCCGCGTCGACGGCCGCCTGCTCATCCGCGGGAACGAGATCGCGACGCCTCGAGAGCAGGCTGAACGTCTCCCGGAGCTGCGTCCGGATGCCCTGGTAGATCGACCGCTGGAAGAAGCTGTTGATCGCCTCAGGCCGGAACGCGGGGTCGTCGGACGACGTGGCGAGCGCGCGGTGCATCTCGGCCGTCCGGACGCCCAGCAGCCGAGCGGATTCGAGGTAGCCGCCGATCCACTGCACGACATCGGGTGAGAGGCCCTCCCGACCCACGGCGAGCAGCCGCGCGACGGACGGGGACTGCACGGCCGGTGTCTCGTTCAGGGCGAGCGCGCGCTCATACGCCTGGTCGACCGAGTCGAGCGTGTACGACCACGCGTCGCTCTCGTTGGGCACGTATCCCTGGAGGATGCCGAGCGTGATCGAGTCTCCCCCGGTCGGGCGGTACTCCAGCGCGCCCGCGACGGGCGGCGTATGCGCGAAGTCGTGCTCGGTGAGCAGCCGCCCGACCTCGAAGTCGGGGTTGACGCCGGGCTCCACCCGCCGGTAGAGCTTGAGGATGAGGCGGTCACCGAAGATCACCGAGGTATTGCTCTGCTCCGCCCTGATCGGCGCCACGGGGAGCCGGTCGCGGGCCGATCCGCGCACGCTGCGGAAGGCGCGGGTGCGCACGCCGCCGAGGCTCCCCGCACTCCCATGGACCCGCCGTCCGCGGTCCAGCAGCGACAAGAGCGCCGGGCCGGTGCGTGGATCCACGAAGGCGTCGTAGAGCACCCGTCCGTCGGGCAGCGACGCGATCTCCGAGCCCGGTGACTCCTGCGCGAGGCGCTCGGCGCGGACGGCGTCGGCGAGGGCGAGCGGGAGGACATAGACGTCGGGCTCACCCTCGACGTATTCGATCTCGAAGAGGCAGAGCCGAGCCTCGAGATCGTCCGTCTCGGGAAGCGGGATGACGTCGCGCAGCGAGATCGCGCGGATGCGGCGCGCCTTGGCACCGAACCATCGCCGCGAGCGCAGCCACGCCGGCAGGGCCGTGAGCAGGGCCGCGAGCGGACGCCCCGCGAGGACGCGGTCGATGGTGCGGGCGAGCGGGAGCTCGGGCAGGCGCTGAGGCGCCGCGACGACGGCCGCCGCACCGGTCGACGCGGGAGAGAGCTGGAACCAGTAGAAGCCGTGCGGCCC
>JAXDKU010000009.1:0-11873 GCA_034667005.1 Chloroflexota bacterium | reverse complement strand
CCGTCGACGACCTGGTGCGCAACATCAAGAAGCTGCTGTCAGCCCAGGGCCGCCTCGAGAACACGATCCTCGTCCTCACCGGCGACAACGGCATGAACTACGGGGCGCACCGCCTCGGCAGCAAGCTCGGCCCCTACGAGACGGGGATCCCGTTCTTCGTCAGCTGGCCCGCGCGCCTGGGTCTCGTGGCCGGCCGCGTCGACGACCTGGTCATGAACATCGATTTCGCGCCCACGATCTGCGAGCTCACGGGCTGCACCATGGGCCCCTATCCGAACGGCCAGGCGCATCCCGACGGCACCAGCTTCGCGCGGCTCCTGCTGGGCACTGCCACCAGCCTTGGTCGGGACTCGGTGATCGAGGATCTGCCTGCCAGCGTGGAGAAGATCCCGGTCTGGTATGCCGCACGGACGTCGTCCGCCTCGTCGCTGCGCTCGGCGGGTTGCAAGGGCGCCGACGAGGACGCCTGCCGCTGGCACTACATCCAGTACGAGGACGGCTTCGAGGAGCTGTACGACCTGTCGGGCGGGCCGTGCCCGGCGTGGCACGGCGGCATGCCCGGCGATCCGTGCGAGCTCGTCAACCTGGCGGGCGACCCGGCCTACCTGCCGATCCTCAGCGCGATGCGCTACCGGCTCAACCTGCTGCGTGCGGATCCCCCCGGGACGACCTAGGGCGACTCCCCCAACCGGCCTCAGCGGCCTGCCGTTCGCTCCAGGGTCCGCTCGACCGGTCGCGCCAGCAACTGTGGCTCGGCTCGACGGACGCTCCCGCCGCCGGCTCGCTTGACGGCGTACATCGCCGCATCGGCGGCCGTCAGGAGGCGCTGCGGCGTCTGCCCGTCGCGGGGGTAGACCGCCAGCCCGGCAGACGCTCCGATGGACGCCTCCGCGCCCTCGCTGAGCTGGTGCCGGACCTTGCGGACGCCGGTGACGATCCGGTTCGCGACGGCCCGTGCCTGGCCCTCGTCCGTGTCCGGCATCAGGACCACGAACTCGTCTCCGCCGTAGCGCGCGACGATGTCCTGGGTCCGCACCGCGAGCTTGAGTCCCAGCGCCACCGTCCGGAGCACCCGGTCGCCGTCGGCATGGCCGTACTTGTCGTTGATGCCCTTGAAGCCGTCCAGGTCGACCATCAGGACGCTGAACGGCGAGTGGGATCGTCCCGACCGGGCGCACTCCTGCTGGAGCCGCTCCTGGAGATAGCGGTGGTTGGTCACGCCGGTGACCTGGTCGATGTCGGCCGCCTGCCGGAGCTGCTCCATCAGCCGGGCGTTCTCGAGGACGGTCGCGGCCTGGTTGGCCATCGTCCGCAGGACCTCCATCTCGGAGCCCTGGAAGCCCCGCTTCGCGGAGAGCCAGAACAGCTCGACGAGGCCGACCGTACGCCCTCCGGCGGTCAGCGGGAGCATCAGCAGGGTCTTCGCGCCCATCGCATTGAGCAGCCGGCCCTCGGCGGGATCCGAGTCCGGAGCGTCGGTTTGGACGAGCTCCGTGGTGCCCGTTCGCAGGACGCGGCGCGTGAGCGGGTAGTCGAAGACGTCGTATGACGCCGCCACGCCCTTGACGCCGTGGACGCCGAGGGTCCGCAGCAGGGTCGAGCCCTCGTCGAGGCGCGAGACGATGCAGCCCTCGCTGCCCGATGCGCGGGCCAGCTTCTCCGAGAGCAGCACCGCCAGCCCGGCCTCGTCCTCGGCGACCTGGGTTGCCTGGCTGATGTCGAGCAGCGCCTCCAGCTCACGCACGAGCCGGTCGCGGCCGGCGAGCAGCCGCGCGTTCTCGATGGCCACCGCGGCCTGGTCCGACACGATCTGGAGCAGCCGGAGGTCGTCCTCGTCGAACGTCCCGATCCCGATCCTGGCGAGCACGATGACGCCGATGACGGCGCGCTCGTGGCGCATGGGCACGACGAGCATCGACTCCTCGGAGAGCGGCTCCGTGCCCGGAACGGCCACGGCCCGAGGGTCCCGGGCGGCGTCCGGGATCAGGAGCGGGATACCCTTCTCGGCCACCCAGCCGGTGATGCCCTCCCCCACCCCGACGAGCAGCCCGTCGCGCGTCTCCCCGCTGTAGGCCGCATTGGTCGAACGGAACGCGATCGGCTCCAGCACCGGTTGGTCCACGGAGAGCACGTAGACCCTGGCATTGTCGTACTCGATCACGTGGCGGGTCTCGACGCAGATGGCCTCGCCGACCTCTGCCAGCGTGGTCAGGCGCGTCAGCTTCGCGGCCACGCTCTGCACGGCCTGGAGCTGGCGCGTCCAGACGGCCGCCGGTGCGGGCGCCGCTGGGATGGCGATCTGGTCCGCCAGCTGGCGCGCGTACAGCCGCGCCACCGCACGGTCCTCGGAGGAGAAGTCCTCGTCGCCCCTCCGGGCGAGCACGATCACCGAGTGCCGTTCGTCGGGCACCGGCACGAGCAGCGTCCGGCCCTGCTCCTGGTCGGCTCGCCGGTCGCCACGTCCCACGAGCCGCGCCAGCTTGGAGGCCGGCTGGACCGCGGACGCGACCAGCTGCAACGTGCCTTCCCCGTCGGCCGTGAAGAGGCGCGCTCCGGCGTCGGCCGCGGCGGCCTGTGCCAGCTCGGCAAGGACGCGGTCGACCCGCTGTCCGTCGGTCACGGGTTCGCCTGCGGAAGCCCGAGCCGCGACCCGCGGCTGCGGACAGGTTCGGCGGCGGCCCGTGACGCGCGGCCCTGCATGGCTCGGACCAGGAGATACGCGACGCCGACGCCGATCAGGACATCCCCGATCGAGAAGACGTTGGCAAAGGGAATCGGCCTCGGCAGGTAGAAGACGTCACCGAGGAAGGGAAACAGTGTGCCGGGACCGATGAGCGCCGAGTTGGAGTAGTCCGCGGTGGGGACGACGCCGACGCCGTTCAGCGCGGCCCAGGCCTCCGGGGACGACGGCATGAAGCCGCCGTTGCTCACGATCGCGATCAGGTTGAGCACGGCGCCCACCGCGACGACCGCCAGGCCCGGCAGCCGCACGTTGCGCAGCAGCGCACACAGAACGGCGACGGTCGAGGCGACGTAGAGCGGCGGTCCCATGTCGCCGATGCGGGCGGCGACGGGCTGTGCGAACAGCGCCACCTGGACCAGCAGCCCCCCAACGGCGAGCGGCACCCAGCGGAACTCCACGCTCCCGATGCCCGCGACGCGGCCGCCCGCGAGCCGGCCGAGGATCAGGCCGGCCGCGAGGAAGTACAGCAGCAGCATCGCGTCAGCTGTGGTGCGCGGGAACGAGGATCACGACGGTGACGGCTCCCTCAGGAAGGTTCGTGGCCGGGACCCCCGTCTCGGATCCCGGAAATCGAGACGCCGGCGCGCTTGGGACGCACCGGCGGTCAACGAGTCGGTGTTGGGGCGCAGCAGCGGCGGGAGGAATGCCGGCGGCAGTGGCTGCGATCACCGCCGCCGGCTGGTGTTCAGCGGGGGGCGATCAGTTCCAGCGGAAAGGCGCGGCGAGCGCGAGCGCGAACGACGCGACGACGGCCAGGCGCAGAGCCAGCGAGGTGAAGCGGGTCATGTGATGTCTCCGTCTGTGGGCACAACGGGCCGAGACCCGATGGGAGGTCTGGAGTCCAGGGCGGGCTGCCAGCACGACGTACGCTAGGAGCGGGCGGTCATACCCTCAATGGACCTCTCGTACTAGGACCGGTTGCGCCGGTGCACCGGACCCCTCGCCTATGCTTCGAGCCATGGACGACGAGCGCCTGATCGAGCGCACCGTGGACAGCCGCGTCGTGTACGAGGGCGGCTACCTCACCTTCCGCGTGGACACCGTGGTCGATGCGGACGGTCATCGCCACACCCGGGACCTGGTGATCCATCCGGGAGCCGTGGCCATCCTGGCGGTCGACGCCGGCGAGGTGCTGATGGTCCGTCAGTACCGCACGCCCGTGGAACAGGTCCTGCTCGAGATTCCAGCAGGCACGCTCGACCGTGCGGGCGACGGCACGACCGAGGATCCCGACGTCGCGGCTCCGCGTGAGCTGGGCGAGGAGACAGGCTACGCCGCGGGGACGTGGCGGCGCCTCGGACGCTTCTACACCGCGCCGGGCTTTGCGACGGAGCTGATGGTCCTCTACCTCGCGACGGACCTCTCGCCGATCGAGGACTACGCCGGCCCGGAGGCGGACGAACGGCTGGACCTCCGGCGCGTGCCGATCGAGGAAGCGCTCCGCATGGCCGAGGACGGCGAGATCCAGGACGCCAAGTCGCTGGTCGGGCTCTTCTGGCTCGGCCGGCTGATCGATCGGGGCGAGCTCGTCCCCTAGGAGACGGCTCCGACGGCGGCCGGTTGGGCCGGCCCGGCGGCCGAGGCCGCTACGTCCAGCGGATCTGGGCGTGCAGGAAGACCGGCTGGTCGGACAGCGCCTCCGTGTTGGTCACCGAGAGGTGCAGCCGGGTGGCACCGACCGGTGACTCGAGGCGCAGGTCGTTGCCGGTACCCTCCGTTTCGGCGACGGTCCCGCCGCCGTCCGCATCGACCAGTTGCGCCCTCCAGGGCCGCTCCGGGCCGTCCCAGTCGGCGTCGATCCGGAAGTCGCCTTCCTCCGAGAGCAGCTCGGCCTCGATCCCGTTGTAGCCCGGACGGTCCGTGCCCTCGAAGCGGAAGCCCTCCAGCGTTAGGCGCGGATCCGTCGTGCGGAAGACGAGGCGCACGTCGGCCGTGGGCGCCACGCCGGCGGTGCCGATCGCCGTGACAGTCCAGACCGTCTTGCCGGACGCCTCGGTGCTGCCGATGAGCGTGCCGTGGTCGGACTCCACGCAGGTTCCGGTGCCGCCCTTGCGCGTCAGGCAGAAGCGGACGCGTCCCTCCGACGCCCGGTAGAGCCGCGCCAGGACCTGGCCGGGACCCTCCGAGCGGAACGTGATGGTTCGGGCGGTCGGCGCGACGGACGTCGGCCCGTCGAAACCGAGGCCGATGAACCGGATCGAGCGCTCCGGCGCCGTCGGCTCGAGCGTGGGCGTCGCGGTCGGCGAGGCCGTCGGCGTTGGCGTGATCTCCGGCTTCGGGGTCGGCGTGGGCGCATCGGTCGGGGTGGGGGTCGGTTCGGGCGAGGGCTCGGCGGACGGCGTGGCGCCATCGCTCGGGGACGCGACCGAAGCCGTCGGCCGCGGGGTGCGGCTCGGGCTGGGCGACACCGATGCGAGCCGCGTCGGCGTGGGGCTCACGCCCGCCGGGGTGGAATTCGGCCGCAGGAGCACGACTGCGGCCGCGGCGGCCACGAGCAGCACCAGGAGGACGCCGAGGAACTGGCTGACACGCTGCCAGTCGCGGTTGCTCACCCGAGACGGACCAGGGCCGCGCGGTACAGCGCCGAGTCGGGCGACAGCGCCACGGCGAGCTTGAGGTGCGTGCGTGCCTCACCGCGGCGGCCGATCTGCTTGAGGGCCTGGCCGAGGCCGTAGTGGCCGTAGGCGGCAGAGGGGTCGATGTCCAGCAGCTCCTCAAAGGTCTCCACGGCACGCAGATGCTGCCCGCTGTTGTAGTAGGCGCGTCCGAGGGCCTCCACGATCGACCCCTTGCGCGGCTCGAGCCGGGCGGCTCGCTCGAGCACCACGGCCGCCTGGGCGTGGTGGCGCTGCTTCAGGAGCGCGTAGCCGCGCTGCAGCAGGGCGTACGCGGTCTCGCGGTCGGGACGGCCGTCATCGGCCTCGTGGCGCGCGGGATCCGGAAAGACGCTGCCCACCTCCGAATGCTGCCACAACTCGGCACCGCCCCCGCCGCGGAGCGCGGCCCGCGGTGCCTCAGCTGGCGAGCCAGGCGGAGAGGTCGACGCGCTGGAGGCGTGTGTTGACCGTGATCCCCGGGATGCGCCCGCGCTTGGCGATCGGCTGTCCGTCGATCTCCTTCAGGTCGCCCGTGAAGTCGATCGGCGTCGCTCCGGAGATGTGGCTGCCGACCGCGAACGAGTCGACGGGTGCGCCCGCCTCCTTGAAGATGCGGATCCGATCCGGGTTGAGGCCGCCGCTGACGATGATGCGGACGTGGCCGAAGCCCGCCTGGTCCAAGCGCGCGCGGACCTCCAGGACGAGGTCGGGTGTGACGCGTCCTCGCTCCGCCGGCGTGTCGAGGCGAACGCCGTAGAGCCGGTCGCCGAGCGCGCGCGCGACGCGCAGGGACTCCTCCGCCTCGTCGCGGAACGTGTCCACGAGCACGATGCGGGGCACCGTCTCGTCCAGGTGCCGGTCGAAGGCCTCGGCCGCGCGAACCGTGTCGCCGAAGATCAGCACGAGGGAATGCGGCATGGTGCCGGTGGGGCTGAGGCTCGCCAGCCGCGCACCCGCAGGGGTCGACGCGCCGACGCAGCCGCCGACGATGGCCGCGTAGTCCAGCGCGTCCGTGATCTCCGGATGGACGTGCCGCGCGCCGAAGCTGATCACCGGCTCTGGAGCGGCGGCCTCGACACACTCGCGCGCGGCCGTCGTCCAGCCCGTGGACTGGGCCATCATCCCGAGGATCGCCGTCTCGTAGAGGCCGAATGCGCGGTAGCGGGCGCGGATCCGAAGCACGACCTCCTTGGCGCTGAACTGGTCGCCGTCGGAGAGCGCCTCCACGATGGCCTCGTCGGGCGGGGCGTCACCGAGCACGTGCGCCAGCAGCACCTTGGCCTCGTCGACGCCGCACAGGATGCCGCCCTGGCGGGAGAAGACCTCCATCGCGACAAAGGGGTCGAGACCCTCCTTCGACAGGATCTCGTCGGCCCGCGCGAAATAGACGTCAGCCGATTCGCCGGTCAGGATCTCCCTGGACGGCCGGCGCCGCTGCATCACGATGCGCTCCATCGACGTCGGACTGTAACTCGGCCAGCAGGTCCGCGTACCGCGCCAGGAACGCATCGTTCCTGCCGAGGCCCTCGGGCTCGGGCGCGGCCTTCGCGCCGGGCCATAGCCAGCGCACCGATTCGTCCACCAGCAGGTCGCACACGCCGATCAGGCGAGCCAGCATGAGCCCGGTCGAAGCGGCGTCGACCTGCGCGATCGGGAGCTCCGCGGAAAGCACCGGCCGCTCGTCGGCGGAGAGCGCGAACTTCACGAAGGGCAGCTCGTCGTTCCAGCGCAGGAACTGGCGGTAGCTCTTGCGGAAGCTGTCGGCGAGGGGCGGCGCGTAGTGCACCCAGCCGACGAGGGCCAGCGACGGATCCAGGATCAGCGTGACCCGCACGTCGCGGCGGCGACGGCCGTCGAGCAGCAGGTCCCAGCTGGCGATGCCCTCACGCTCGCCGCGCTCGACCGGCTCGATCCCCAGCTCCGTCAGCCACGCATCCACGTCGGCCGCCGCGGGTGACGCGGCCGCCAGGCCGGTGCCCGCGGGTTCAGACGGCAGGACGATCGGGCTCGATCGGGACGGCGACGGGTCGCGGCCGCGCCGTGGAGGGCGCCGGCTTCTCGAACTCTTCCCGGCCGCGAGCCGCACGGCGGCGAGGTGCCTCTCGGGCCGGCCGGCGCTCCACGCTGCCGCCGCTGGGGACGGACTTGGAGGTGAAGTCGGACGGCCGCACGTTCTCCGCCACGCGCACGTTCCGGCCGAGGCGCGCTCCGGCGGGGACGTTGGCCCGCTTGCCGATGATCGTGATCCCCGTGTTGAGGCGGCTCGGCTCGGCCTTGTTGGCCGTGGTGTAGTCGGAGCCCGTGCCCACGACGGCGTTCGGGCCGATGGAGACCTCCTTGTCGACGATCGCTCGGTCGACCACGGCACCCGCGCGGATGACGGTGTCGAACAGGATCACGCTGTCGCGGACGATCGCGCCGGGGTCCACGCGCACGCCCGGCGAGAGGACCGACCGCTCCACCGTGCCCGCGATCTGGCAGCCGTGGCTGATGAGGCTGCGATGCACGTTCGCGGTGGGCCCGATGCGGGCGGGTGCCCGCTCCTCGGACCGCGTGTGGACGATCCAGTCACGGTCGTACAGGTCGAGCGCCGGATGGTCCTCCAGCAGCTCCATGTGGGCCCGCCAGTAGCTCTCGACGGTCCCCACGTCCTGCCAGTAGCCCTCGAAGCGATAGCCGAAGACCCGCGCGCCGCCCTCCAGCATGGCCGGGACGACGTGGGCGCCGAAGTCGATGCGGCCCTCGTCCAGCCAGCGCAGCAGCGCCCGTTTGGAGAAGACATAGACGCCGAGGCTGGCGAGGTCGCTCTTCGGCTGCCGCGGCTTCTCCTGCCACTCCACGACCTCGTCGTTGTCGTCCAGGGCCAGGATGCCGAAACGGTGCGCCTCGCCGATGGGCACGCGCTTCACGGCGATGGTCACGTCCGCCCGCTTTCGACGGTGCTGCTGCACGAAGGGCTGGTAATCCATCTTGTAGATGTGGTCGCCGGCGAGGATGAGGACGGTGTCCGCGGCCGTCTGGCGCAGCATCTCGATGTTCTGGAGCACGGCGTCAGCGGTGCCGCGGTACCACTCGGCGGCCCGGTTGCGCGAGATGAACGGCTGCATGATCCGGATGCCGCCGGTCGTCCGGTCCAGGTCCCACGGGCGTCCCGCGCCGACGTGGTCGTTGAGCGAGCGCGGGTTGTACTGCGTCAGGACCACGACGTCGTCGATGTCGGAGTTGACGCAGTTGCTCAGCGTGAAGTCGATGATCCGGTACTTGCCCGCGAACGGGACGGCCGGCTTTGCGCGGACGCCCGAGAGGATCGACAAGCGCTCCCCTTCGCCGCCGGCCAGGACGATTGCGACGACGCGCTTCACGGGTCGATGCTACACGCAAGCGACGGCCCGAGGCCTGCCGAGGAGACGCCGCGAGTGGCGGCCTCAGGCCGCCCCGCGATCAGAGGTAGTTGCGCGGGTTGACCGGCGCGCCGTGCAGCGTCACGGCCCAGTGGCAGTGCGTGCCCGTGCTGTGGCCCGTGTTGCCCATGTAGCCGACCAGCTGGCCCTGCCGCACGTACTGGCCCACACGGACCACCTGGTGCGGGAGCAGGTGCCCGTACAGCGTCTCGAGCCCGTGCGCATGGCCGATCACGACCACATAGGCCCCGCCGAACGGTGCCCAGCCGACGTAGGCGATGACGCCGTTCATGGCTGCCCGGATCGCGGTGCCGCTGGCGTTGGCGATGTCGATGCCCTGGTGGAAGTGCGGACAGCTGCCGTACGGAGGCTCCCAGACGAAGCCGGTGCAGCCGAACTCCTGGGTGACCACGCCGGTGGCGGGCCACTGCATGAGCCCGCTGCCGCCGCTGCCCGGGTTCGAGGGGGGCGGCGGCGGATTGTTGTTCCTCGCCTCGTTGCGCTCGCGGATTCGCGCGCGGCGCTGCGCCTCAACGAGCATCGAGTGGATCTTCTTGTCGAGCTTCGCGTCGGAGCGCACCTCCCTCGCGAGCGCGGCGTCGATCTTCTCCTGGGTGTCGTTGATCGCCGTGAAGGCGTCGCGCTGCTGATCCTGGATCTGCTTGGTCTGCGCCTCCAGTGTCGACAGCCGCGACTGCGCCCGCTCGAGCTTGTCCTGCTGGGAGAGCAGCTCGGCTTCCGCGGCTTCCGTGTCTCGACGGAGCTGGTCCGTCCGGTAGCGCGTGGAGATCGTGAGCCGGCGAAGTGAATCGAGCGCCGCCTGATCCTCCGCGATCGACTTGGCCATCGCGGCGTCCTGCTCGCCGAGGGCGAGGTAGGCGGAGGCCTGGCTGAGGATGTCGGTGAACGAGCTCGACGAGAGCACCTGCTCGAGCAGGCTGGTCTGCTGCGACCGGTAGGCGTCGGCGAGCCGCTGCCCGAGCGCGCGCTGCTGGGCCTGGAGGTCCTCCGTCCCCTGCGCGATCTGGGCCTCGAGGAGCGACAGCGTCCAGTCGAGCTGGCGCAGCTCCGCCCGCAACGAGTCCCGTCGGTCCTGGACGCGATGCAGGGCGTCGGTGGCGGTCAGGATCTGGGCCTGGACCGCGGCCTGGTCCGTGTTGATCGAGTCGAGCTGGTCGGCCGTGCTGGTCAGCGCCGTCTGCGCGACCGCCTCGTCGTCCTTGAGGCCCGCGAGCAGGTCCTTCTGCCGGTCGATCGAGCGCTGGAGCGTGCGCTGGTGCTGCTTTGCGGCGTTGATGCGGTCGCTGAGGCCGTCCGCGCGTACCGCGGGCGCGACGCCGGGCGACCCACCGGCAGGGAAGAGCGCTGAAAGGATGAGAACGAGGGCGGCGACATGCGTGATGTGCGCGCGCACCCTTTTCACAGGCACGAATCCATGCTGCCCACCCTGCCCTCCAACGTCCGCATCATCGCGCGAGCCAGCTCCCTTGGGTTGCTGAGCCACCCATTCGATCTGCCCGCCGGTGGTGCGCCGCCCGTGCGTTGGCACGTCGCCGTGACGACTCCGGCACGGGAATCATATGCATACAGACGCGAATGAGCAACCCGTCACGCTCGATTGGGGTCTGAGAGGGGTCTGTGTGAGGTCTTCGTTGCGGCGCGTATGCGGCCGCGGGGCCCTCCGGGGTCAGGGAAGGAGCGTGGCGACGACCCCGGCGGCGATGAGAATCGGACCGAACGGGATGGCCGAACGGAGGCCGATCCGGCGCGTTCCGATCAGCACGAGCAGCAGCACGGCGAAGACGATCGACGCCACCAGGAACCCGGCGATCAGCAGGTAGATGCCGCACATCAGGCCCAGGCTCACGGCCAGCTTCACGTCGCCCATGCCGAGGCCGCCGCCGAAGAGACGGCTCGTGAGAAGGAGCACGGCCGGTGCCCCGAGGGCGGCGATGAGTCCCGAGATCAGGCCCATGCCCTTGTCGTTGAGCAGCGGGTCCCAGCCGAGCAGCAGGAGGGCCGCCGCGTACGGGATGAGCGGCAGCGTGACGGCGTCGGGCAGGATTCGCTGGTCAAGGTCCGTGGCGAGAAGGACGATGAGCGCGGCAAAGTAGATGCCAAGCACCGCGACGTCCCGCGGATCCGCCCACCGTGAGGCCAGGCCCACGAACGCCGCGGCCCCGGCCAGCGGCAGCGCCACGCTACGCCAGTCCAGCCCCCGAACGTGGCCGTCGGCATGTGCCGGCCACCGCGCGGCCAGACGATCCGAAGCCAGCCCCACGACCGCGCCGGCCACGCCGAACAGCAGCAGCCGCAGACCCTCCGCATCGATCACGTGCGGAAGGGTGGAGTCCGGAGCGGTCCGTGTCGAGCCATCGTCGGTCCGGCCGATTCCCGCCAGAGGTCCCAGATGGAGCGTCCGCGCGGCTCCGTGCGCAGCGTCCGCGCCCGCCGTCTCGCCGGTCAGATATCGATGGACACGGTACTCGTCCGGCCAGTCGCGCCTCCGCGCCCTCTCGCCAGTCAGATATCGATGGACGCGGTACACGTCCCCCCGGCTCCCGCCTCCGCGCCCACTCACCGGTCAGATATCGATGGACGCGGTACAAGTCCGGCCTTTCTCTCGAATCACCTGGGCTTCTCTTCCAGTGGCACCGTCTCCACGCTCAAGATTCGACCTATGACCGCGCCGCCCGCCCGTCGGCGCCGCACCCGGGCGGCGAACCTGGGTCTAACGCCGCCTGCATCGATATCTGTCCGAGTCGGCCCCAGCAGCCGCAGCTCGGTCGCGGCCAAGAACGGGCACGGGACCCTCCGCGAACTCCGTCGCAGGCATGACTCCGAGCGCCATCTGAGCGACCTGCGCTCCGCATAAGCCGCTGCCATGGGCCCGCGAAGCGTCGGTGCAGGAGTGATCGCCATCCTTGGATCCGATGAACCCCGTGCGCGTCGGCCGAATCCTCCGAGCCCTGCGGCGACGCCACGGTTGGCGCCAGGTCGACCTCGCGCATCGCGTGGGCCTCAGCCAGTCGACCATCTCGGCTCTCGAGCGCGGGCATCTCGGCCGGATCGCCGTCCGAACCATCACGAAAACGTTCGAGACCGTCGGTGCCGAGCTGGAGCTCGATATCC
>JAXDKU010000008.1:0-24789 GCA_034667005.1 Chloroflexota bacterium | reverse complement strand
GAGCCGCCGAGGACCGGCGCATCCAGGACGATCGCGACTTCGCCCGCCGCGCGACCGCCATCGACGAACGTCAGCTCGGAACCCAGGACCGCATCACCCGCGAGATGATCGCGTGGAGCGCCTCGGTGGAAGCGGACTTCCTCGAGTCCCGGCTGGAGGAGTTCGGCGCGGACCCCATTCACGGGCCCCAGACGCTGCTGCCCGTCCGGATTGCCAAGCTGCCCCTCCCCTCGGCCGAGGTGGCAGAGGCGATGATCCCGAAGTACCACGCCATTGCCGCGATGTACCGGCAGACCGCGGAACGCCACCGCGAAGGCGTGGCGAACGGCCGGACGCCCGCCAGGTTCGCGGTGACCGAAACCCTCGCGCAGCTGGATGCGCTCGTGGCGTCGCCGCCAGAGCAGGACCCGCTGCTCGGGGTCGGCGAACCCGTCGGAATTCCCGATCCCGCGGCCTGGCTCGGGCGGCTGGGCCAGGTGATCGCCGACGACATCCGACCTGCCATGGCCACCTTCCGCGACACGCTCCGTGACGAGGTGCTCCCGCAGGCCCGCCCGGACGAGCGCTGCGGCCTGACCTGGCTGGCAGACGGCGCGGAGGCGTATGAGCGCGCGATCCGCCTCTACACGACGCTGCCGTTGACGGCGCAGGAGATCCACGACGTCGGCCTCGCGCAGGTCGAATCGCTGGCGGCCGAGTACCGGGCGCTCGGTCCCGAGGTAACGGGCTCGAGCGATCTCGGCGAGGTCCTGGAGGCGCTCCGCTCCGACCCGGCGCTGCATCACACCAACGCCGCCGATGTCGTGTCGGCTTCGCAGGCCGCGCTGGCGAAGGCGAAGGCGGCCATGCCGCAGTGGTTCGGGATTCTGCCGAAGGCGGACTGCGAGGTCGAGGCGGCGACGACAGGAGCCCTCGCGTACTACTTCTCCCCGCCGGAGGACGGCAGCCGCGGCGGCGTCTTCTTCATGAACACGGCAGTGCCGTCCGACTGGGGCCGGTACCAGATCGAGGCGACGGCCTACCACGAGGGCATCCCGGGCCACCACCTCCAACTGTCCATCGCGTCCGAGCTCAAGGGGGTCCCCGAGTTCCGCAAGCGCGCCTTCATCGCCGCATACGGCGAAGGCTGGGGCCTCTACACCGAGCGGCTCGCGGACGAGATGGGCCTCTACTCCACGCCGCTCGACCGCATGGGCATGCTCTGCGCCGATTCCATGCGCGCCTGCCGCCTGGTGGTCGACACGGGCATGCACGCGCTGGGCTGGAGCCGCGAGCAGGCGGTGCAGTACATGATCGAAAACTCACCCATGCGCGACGGCCAGGTCCGGGCCGAGATCGATCGCTACGCCGTCACCCCCGGTCAGGCGCTCGCCTACATGATCGGCCGGCTCGAGATCCAGCGGATTCGCGCGGAGGCCGAGGCGACCCTTGGCGATCGGTTCGACATCCGGGCTTTCCACGACGCGGTCCTCGGCTCCGGCCTGATGCCGCTGCCGACACTGGACCGCTTCGTCCGGGAGTGGGCCCTCGGTCAGGCGTGAAGGAGGCGGCCAGGGCGGCGATCCGACGCTCGTCGCCCGGGCGGTCGTAGAGCACCGCGCTGCGCCGGCCGCGCCATCGGCCCGAGCCGCGCCATCGGCCCAGCCGCGCCATCGGGGCGCGCCTAGCCGCCAGAGCGCGCGGCGCCCAAAGCGTTTGCCCGTCTTGCGGAGGCTCAGCCGGCGTCGTCGTCCATGGCGCCCGCTCCGCCCCCGTCGTCGAGGATATCCGCCGGCGAACCCTTGATCGCTCCCTGCCCGTCGGTCGCCGCGCCACCGCTCGCGAGCGGGCCGCGATCCGCATCGTCTCCTGTGGGCGAATCCGCCCACTCCTCCGTGCCCTCGTCGCCGGGCTCCGTGTCGGCCTCGACGTACGGGCGGTTGTTCGGCTCCATATTCGCCCTCCAGCTGGGGACCGCGTGACTCGCGCACCATACGCCCCCGAAGACCGGCTGCCGACAGCCAGAAACCTATCGGCTACCGTTGGAGGGTGGCTGAGGACGGCGACCGCGCGCGACTCGAGGCTGCCCTCGGCTCCTTCAAGGTCGCTCATGAGCTCTTCCCCTGCGACCCGGGGCTGGCGGACACGGCCCAGTTCTGCGCCGCGTACGGGTTCGCCATGGAGGATTCGGCGAACACGATCGTCGTCGTGGGCAAGTCCGAGCCGCGGCGGTACGCCGCATGCATCGTGCTGGCGCCGCACAGGCTTGACGTGAACCGAACCGTGAAGACCAAGCTCGGGACGCGCAAGGCGTCCTTCGCCGCGGCAGACGAAACCCGCGAGCTGACCGGCATGCAGATCGGCGGGGTGACGCCGTTCGGCCTCCCGGCGGAACTGCCGGTCTGGGTGGATGCCGCGGTGATGATGCGGCCGCGCATCGTGCTCGGGGGCGGAAGCCGCAGCTGGAAGGTGCTCGCGCCGCCCGAGATCCTGCTCGAGCTGCCCAACGTCGAGGTGGTCGACGGCCTGGCGAACCCCGTCGGCTCGAACGACTGACGGCGGCCCGGCACGCCCGGCCGCTTCGTCCCAACAGGGCCGAGCGTCAGCCGCGCGTCAGCCGCCCGTCAGCCGCCCGTCAGCCGCTCCCGCGGCCTTCAGCTCAGCCACGGCCTGGCGAGCGTCCTCCACGGACCCCTCGTCCTCGATCGTGGTGATGTCGCCCGGGTCGAGGTCGCCCACGACCGCCTTGAGGACCCGCCGCATGATCTTGCCGCTGCGCGTCTTCGGCAGCGTCGCCACGAACGAAAGCTGCCCTACCACGGCGAGCGGCCCGAGCTGGTCTCGCAACGTCGCCATCAGCTCGCCGCGGAGCACGTCCGACTCCTGGCGGCCCTGCTTCAGCACCACGAACGCGGCGATCACCTCGCCGCGCAGCGCGTCCGGCATGCCCGTCGCCCCGACCTCGGCCACGGCCGGGTGGTGCAGGAACGCCGTCTCCACCTCGATCGTGCCGAGGCGGTGCGCCGCGATCTTGATGATCTCGTCGGCACGGCCTGCGAACCAGGCATAGCCGTCCTCGTCGAAATGGGCGGCATCGCCGGTTGAGTAGCGACCGGGGATTCGCGACCAGTAGTCGGTCCCGTACCGCTCCGGCTCGCCCCACAGGCTGGCGATGAGGCCCGGGAACGGCCGCGTGAACGTCATGATCCCCTTCTCGCCGGCGGGCAGCGGCGTCCCGTCCACGCTGACGACCTCCGCCTGGATGCCCGGCAGACAGATGCCCGCGGAGCCGGGCTTGATGGGCAGCATCCCGAGGCCGAAGGGGTTGCCGAACACGGGCCCGCCCGTCTCGGTCTGCCACATGTGGTCGATGACCGGGATGCGGTCGCCGAGGACGGTCTTCTGGAGCCACGCCCAGGCCGGGGCGTTGAGCACCTCGCCCGCCGACGCGAGGCGCCGAAGCTGCATCATCGGGTAGCGGCGCGCCGGCTCCTCCCCGTAGCGCATGAGCATCCGGATGGCTGTCGGCGAGCTGAAGACGCCGGTGACCCCCAGCTCGTCCACGACGCGCCAGAACGTCTCAGGGTTCGGGTGATCGAGGGCTCCCTCGTAGCTGACGGTCGTGGCGCCTGCCAGGAGCGGCGCGTAGACGATGTAGGAGTGCCCGACGATCCAGCCGATGTCCGAGGTCGACCACCAGACGTCGTCGGCCGCGAGGTCGAAGACCCAGCGGCCCATCGCGTGGATGTGCACCTGGTAGCCACCGTGGGTATGCACGGCGAGCTTCGGCCGCGCGGTGGTCCCCGAGGTCGCGAGGATGAACGCCGGCTCGTTCGCCTCCATCTCCTCGTGCGCATCGGGATGCCCTTCTCCGAGGGCCAGGAACTCCGGCCACGCCAGGTCGCGAGGGCGCTCCATCCGGTGCCGCGCCGTGCCGCGCTCCAGGACGACGACGTGCTCGACGGCGCCCGGATCCTTGGCGAGCGCCCGGTCGACGATCGGCTTCAGGGGCACCTCCACGCCCTTCCGGAACGTGACGTCGGCGGCCAGCACGAGGCGCGAGCCGCTCGCGCGGATGCGGTCGCCAAGCGCGGCGTGACCGAACCCCGCGAAGACCACCGAGTGGATGGCACCGATCCGCACGATCGCCAGCAGCGCCACGATCGCCTCGACGCACGTTGGCATGTAGACCGTCACGCGGTCCCGGCGGCCGATCCCGAGACCCCGGAGGGCGGACGCGACCCGTGTCACCTCGGCAAGCAGCTCGGCGTAGGTCAGCGTCCGCCGGTCGCCTGCCTCCGACAGCGCGATGAGCGCCACATGGCCGCCGCGCCCGGCCAGGACGTGACGATCGAGCGCGTTGTACGAGAGGTTCGTGAGACCGCCGTCGAACCACCGGAACGACGGTGGCTCCGGGACGAAGACGCGATCCCAGCGGCGGAACCACGGCAGGCCGTCCGCCACACCGGCCCAGAAGGACTCCGGGTCGCGCCTGGCCTCTTCGACGACCGCACGGCTCCTCGCGGCGGATTCGGCCGTTGCCCAGGCGCCGTCGGTCATGCCCACCTCCGCGTCTCGCGCGTCACGCGCGATGTTGTCCTACCACTATCGGCGGCGGAGTCCCCGGGCGCAAGCCACAGCCGGCTGAGCGCGGCACGCGGCGCAGCTCACACGGTCCGCACGCCGCTCCGTGAAGCACCGACGTAGCATCCTGCGACGACGCACACCGGGCCGCGGACCACGGGTCGCCCGGTGTCGACGAGACCGATCGGAGAGACCGAATGCGAATCGCGATCCTGGGAGCCGGAAACGTGGGCGGCGGGCTGGGAACCGCCTTCGTGGCGGCCGGCCACGAGGTGATCTTCGGCGTCCGCGACCCCGACAGCGACAAGACACGGCAGGCGCTGGCGGCTGCGCCCGGCGCCGAGGCCGCATCACCGTCAGAGGCAGTCGACGGCGCCGATGTCGTCGTATTCGCGCTCCGCTGGGACGCCGTGCCGGAGACTGTCGCTCAGCTGCCTCCCCTGCCCGGTCGCGTGGTCATCGATGCCATGAACCGGTTCAGCGGAGATCCGGCGCGTAGCACGACCCAGGACCTGGCGGATCTCATGCCGGACGCCCGGCTGGCCAAGGCGTTCAACTCGATCGGGTTCGAGAACCTGACGACGGCGCGCGGGCGCCAGACGAAGGCGGCCATGTTCGTTGCCGGAGACGACGCAAAGGCGAAAGGGGTGGCCATGGCGCTCGCCGAGGAGATCGGCTTCGAGCCCCAGGACGCCGGGCCCCTGTCCAACGCCAAGCCGCTCGAGGAGATGGTCAAGGTCTGGCTGGCGATCTCCCAGGGACGGTCGCGGCGGGTGGCTTTCACGATCGCGGAGGACTGACTGCCCGTATCCGGAGAGCGGGGTGGGCTCAGTGGCCCCGGTCCCGATCGTGGCCGCCACCATCGCCGCCGCCGTCGTCGTCGTCATCGTCCGCCGAGAGCACCACGCCGGTGGTCGTGAGGGCGAACGGCACGCCGTTGTAGAGCAGGGTCACGTCGATGGCGACCTCGCCGGGAGCCTCCGACGCGCTCACGCGGACCTTGGCGCGAGCCTCGAGCGACTTGCCCTTCCGCGTCAGTGCGGCCGAGACGTCGCCGGACGCGAAGTGCACGGTGGCGCTGCCGGTAGGCGGCGCGGCCTTGACGCCCTTTACGCTCTTGAGCTTGATGGTCACGACCAGCTCCCCGCCGGGGGAGGCCTTGCTCGCCTTGACGCTCAACGGCGAGTAGGAGCGCGCCATCACGCCCGTGCCGACGATCGCGGCCAGCGACAACCCCAGGACGACGATGAGAACCAGACGACGCATACCCGAACCTCCGGTCTGGACTCCCGAGTTCCCGGGAGTCGGCTCGCTCGACGAGACTCAGTCACGCTCGAGCAAACAGAACGGTACGGCCGGATAGTCCCCCGGGCCATGGCCCGATCGGCGGTCCAGTGGTACGCCGTCCGCAAGGCCCCGCACCGGACCCGATGCCACCGGAGCGCACCGCGGCCGCATCATTCGGGCCCCCACCGGGGCTTCGGTCGGGCTATACGGCGGCGGCGGGACTCGGATGCTTCGGTTCGTAGAGCATCAGCGCGCTCCCGTCCGGAAGCCTGAGATTCGTGACCAGCCCCCAGCCCTGGTCCTCGATCGCCGACAGGAACTCCACCCCCTTGGCCTTCAGGGAGGCGACGGTCGCCTCGATCTCGTCGCACATCAGGGTCAGCTCATGCCGCGTCTCCGATTCCGCGGGGTGGACGCCGAGCTCAGCCGGCGGCAGAGCGAAGATGAGCCAGCCACCGCCGGTGTCCACGGAGGGCAGCTCCAGGACCTCGCGGAAGAAGTCGCGGACTGCGTCCGCCTGGCGCGTGTAGATGAGCGCGTGCGTGCCCGTGATCATCTCGACTCCCCGGTGGCAGGCAGGCTCGGCGGGCGCTTACCGCCGCTGAGCGGGCGCCGGCGCGGCGTATCGATGGCTACTGAGGCCGAAACGGCCACCGATCACGCTACACCTCTGCCGGCATCCGCGGCTGCACCGGGAGTTGCCATGAACCAGCTGGTGGTGATCACGTTCGAACGTGCCGACGATGCGCAGAGCGCGCTCGCCGCCGTCCGCGACCTCGAACGCGAGGGCAAGATCCGCCTCGAGGACACCGCGATCGTCTCGCGAGAGCCGGATGGGCGCACGCACGTGGTCAACGAGCTGAGCGCCACCACGGAAGCCGGCATCGTGGTCGGCGGGCTGCTGGGCTCCATCCTCTGGTTCGTGTTCCCCATCGCGGGCGTGCTCATCGGCGCCGCCGCGGGCGCTCTCGTTGGCTCGCTCATGGACAACGGCGTCGACCCCAAGTTCGTGGACGAGGTCAAGGCGCGGCTCACCCCCGGCCGGTCAGCCCTGTTCCTGGTCATCCGCGAGGCGGATTTCGAGGCGCTGGTCCCAGCGCTCGACCGGTTCCACGGAGAGGTGCTCCAGACGACCCTCGATCCAGAGCTCGAGGGCGCGCTGCGGGAGGCACTGGCCTAGCTCGTCTCGAGCGCGGCTTCCAGCATGCCGTGGAGATGGGCCACGGCTCGCTCGACGTCCAGGTAGCGGTACTGGCCGGCGCGCGACTCGGCAGAGAGCAACCCGCAGCGGTGCACGTTCTCGAAGTCGCCGTACGGGAACTTGTAGTGCCCCTTGGTCTCCTCGGGCGCGTCATCGTCGACGCCGAGGTGCCAGACCGCGTATTCGGCCCAGCCGTTCTCCTCGATGACGGCGTTCTCCTGGTCCGTGGTCGGCTGGTGCTCGCTCCAGGCATCGCGGTCGTCGTAGACGGCCCGTCCGTCGCGGATGAGGGACTGCGCGTGGTCGTACCCGCGCCGGTTCAACGTCACTGCCATGGCTCTCGCTCCAAGCGAAGGTTTGGAGCGAGCCTAGAGCCGTGCGAAGCGGCGCTCAGTATCCAGAACTACCCGCGGCGATCGCGGCCGCGCGCCAGGTGGCGCGCACGTCGGACGCGTCCCCGCCACCGGCCGCCGACGGCTACGACAACCGCCGGAGCGCCGTTCTCGCGGCGTGGTAGCCGCACATCCCGTGGACGCCGCCGCCGGGTGGCGTGGACGCCGAGCAGAGCACGATCGCGGGATCGGGCGTGGAGTACGGGTCGATGCGCCACGCGGGACGCGTGAACAGCTGCTCCAGGTCCAGCCGGCCGCCGCTGATGTCGCCGCCAACGTCGTTCGCGTTGTACCGCTCGAGGTCCGCCGGTCCGGTCGCGACCATCGCGAGGATGCGCTCGCGGAACGCGGGCGCGTACCGCTCGATCTGGCGCAGGATCGGTTCCGTGGCGTCCTCCGACGATCCGTTGGGGACGTGGCAGTAGGCCCAGACGGTGTTGCGGCCATCCGGCGCTCGCGTCCGGTCGAAGAGACTCTGCTGGGCCAGCAGCACGAACGGCCGCCGCGGCACGCGCCCTGCGGCAACCTCCGCCTCCGAGCGTGCGATCTCCTCCAGCGTTCCGCCGAGATGCACCGTGCCGGCCCGCTCGAGTGCCCGATCGCGCCACGGGACGGTCCCCTCGATGGCCATGTCCAGCTTGAAGACACCGGGGCCGTAGCGGTAGCGCTCCAGCGCCGTGCGATAGCCGCCTCCCAGCCGGTCTCCAGTGATGGCGAGCAGGCCGCGGGGCGCGACGTCGAAGAGGGCGATCCCGTGATCCGGCAGGTCCTCCATGGACGCGACGCGGCGGCCCGTCTCGATCTGCCCGCCGCTTGCCAGCAGCTCGGCTCCGAGCGCTTCGGAGAGCCGGCCGGCACCACCCTTCGGGAAGGGCCAGCCGTCCGCGTGAGCGCTCGCAAGCATCAGCACGCCGGCCGCGGCGCTGACGGGTTCTGTCAGGCGCAGGATCGAATGTGCGGCCGCGCCCGCGAACAACGCGCGAGCGGCATCCGTCCTGAAGCGCCGCGCGACGGATGTGGCTGAACGGATGGCCTGGAGGCCGAACCGCGCCAGACGGATGGTCCGGACCGGGTTCAGCGGCACATGGAACGGGGCCAGCACGTCCGGAAGCAACACCTCCCAGCTTCCGACGACCGGGTCCATGAGTCGGCGATACGCATCGGCGTCGGGACCGAGCTGGCGAGCCGTCGTCTCGACATCGCGATGGACGAGGACCGCGGGCTCGTCATCGAGCGGATGGCCGATGGCGATGGGGGGCTCCACCCATTCGAGGCCGTGCCGCTCCAGGTGCAGCCCGGCGAACGCAGGCGACGTGCGGCCGAACGGGTAGATGGCGCTGCACACGTCGTGCACGAAGCCCGGAAGCGTCAGCTCAGCCGAACGCGCACCCCCGCCGATCTGATGGGCAGCCTCGAGAACGGTCACGGAGTAGCCGGCTCGCGCAAGCTGGATGGCCGCGGTCAGACCGTTCGGGCCCGCGCCGACGACGACGGCATCCACGGCGCCCGATGCGCCCTTCGCGTCCATCGATTCCGTCTCGCGCGCCGCGCCCGTCATTGCCTCACTCCGAGCGGCGCGAACATCACGCGCGCAATCGCATGGGGGGAACGTACTCGCCCATCGGTGAACGATGCCACCACGCTCCGGTTTCGCGCCGCTCTTCCCGCGTGGTGAAGCGGTACAGGAAGAGCCGTGCCCGTACGTACGCGGGGGCCGACCCGGGGAAGGGATCGCGCCGGAGCAGCCGGAGGGTCGGCACGTCGGCCTGGAGCAGGCGCAGCAGGAAGCTGAGGAACCACCCTTCGCCGTACGCCGGTGATATCGGGATGAACCACATCAGCCAGTCGAGGCGCAGGTGGTATGGCGCAACCTGTGGCGGACGGCGGCGCGGGTCTCCGGGCTTGCCCTTGAACTCGTACTCGATCCACACGGTCGCCTCGGTCGGGTGGTCGTCGGTCGTGCCCTCCACGATGACCTCGTAGCGCTGGCGTGTGACGCTCCCGAACGCGCCGTACGTATTCACGAGGTGCAGGGGATCGAACGACGCGTTCATCTTCTGGGACGGGCTGAGCATGTTCCGCACGGGCCAGATGCTCAGCGCGATCACGAGCGCCGTGACGGCAACGGCCGCGACCGCGAACCAGGCCGGCAGCTCCCCGACGGGCGCGGGCGCGGCCAGGAACGGCAGCACGGCACGGATGACCGGGTCGGACAGGCCGGCGACGATCGTCACGATCGTGATCCAGTTGAGCCAGGCGTAATTGCCCGTCACCACCAGGTAGAGCTGCGTCCCGATCATCAAGGCGGCCGCGACGGAGGCGAACGGCTGCGGCAGGAACAACCCGAACGGGAGCACCAGCTGCGCCACGAAGTTCCCGAAGGCCTCCAATCGGTGGTAGCCGCGCGGGGCGTGGTGGGCGTACCAGCTCAGCGGGTTCGGCAGGGGCTGCGTCTCGTGGTGGTAGTCCATGCAGGTCAGGGCCCGCCAGCACGCATCCCCCCGCAGCTTGATGAGGCCCGCTCCGAACTCGACCCGGAACGCGAGCCAGCGGAACAGCAGGATGATCGTGATCGGAGGCGCCGTGGCGGCGTTGCCGAGGAAGATCGCCAGGAAGCCCGCCTCCAGGAGGAGCGTCTCCCAGCCGAACCCGTAGAACGTGCCGCCAACATTGACGATGGACTGGTACAGCACCCACAGGGCGAGCCACACCAGCATGGTGACCGGCAACGGCAAGGCGCTCGCGAGTCCGATCACCACGCCGATGGAGAGCAGGATCCCGAGCCACGCGACGAGGGCGAGCCGTCGGTCGGAGTAGCCCCAGTGGAAGAGGCTGGGTGCCCGGCGGAACGGCACGGCTGCCACGAACCTCGATGCGGGCTCCAGTCCGCGCTCGCCGCAGAGCGCGGGGAACTGGCGCAGCGCGACGACGAACGCAATGAGGTAGATGGCGCCGAGACCACGCTCGATCAGGAAACGGGCGATCTGGTAGTCCGGCGCAGACAGATCGGGCATGGGTACCGACCCCCTGTGCCGAACCATGCTGCGCTGCGGCGCTCGCGGTGGAGCTACAGAACGGGTGGGGACGTGTCAGTCAGGCGGCCAAATCGGCCGTCTCCTGCGTGCTACGGTCCCGACGTGGAACGGATCTCGGTCGAGCGCATCGGCCCGGACGACGGCAACCTGCTGCGCGAAGCGCGACTGCGCAGCCTCGCCGACAGCCCGGAGGCCTTCGGCCAGACGGTCGCGGATGCCGGTGCCCGTGACGACGCCGATTGGCAGCAGCAGGCCCGCCAGTCGAGCTCGGGCGAGCGGCGCGCCTGGTTCCTCGCCACGGCAGCGACGGGCCCGGGCCACAGCGACGGCCTCGGGGCGGGTCACGCCGGTGACGGCGCGACGGCGAGCCGTCGGTCGAGGCGACCACTCGGACTGGTGCAGGGACGGAGGCGGCTGCCCGCGGACCTGTTGATCTTCTCGATGTGGGTCGATCCGGAGGTCAGGCGGCTGGGGGTGGGCCGCCGCCTGATCGAGGACGTGGAGTCCTGGGCGCGGGAGTGGGGCGCAACCCGCAGCGTGCTCTGGGTCTTCGCAGCGAACGAGCCCGCGATCCGCTTCTACCGCAAGCTCGGCTTCGACCTGGAGCTCGACGGCGATGACGCCGCTTCCGGCCGGACCTACGGCGCGCTGGCGATGTCGAGGGCGATCCGCCCGGGCTCGAGCTAGACCGTCTCCGGCGGCCGGGCTGCGGCGGGCGCCTGCTCGTCCACCGAGACCCATCGCCGGTCGACCTTCAGGTGGATGACGGACGGCTGCCGGGACGCCAGGGCCTCCTCCAGCGCCGCTTCGAACGCGTCGTCGTCCGTCGCGGTGAACCCGAGCGCGCCCGCCGCGCGAGCCACGGCGGCAAAGTCGATGGGGCCGAGCGTCGTCGCGACGGGCTGATGCCCGTCGTGGTCCTGGTGCATCCGGATCGTGCCGTACTCGCCGTTGTCGAACACGATCGCGATCACCCGCACTCGCTCCCGAACCGCGGTCTCGAGCTCGGCCATCGACATGGCGAACCCGCCGTCACCGCAGAGCGCGACCGACGGGCGGTCCGGGCGGAGCAGCGATCCGGCGATCGCCGCCGGCAGGCCGAAGCCCATGGCCCCCGATGTCGTGCCCGCGAAGGTGCCTGGGCGCATGAAGCGGAAGCCGCGCACCAGCCAGCCGCCGAAGTTCCCGGCATCCGTGGTGAGCAGCGTCTCGGCGGGCAGGAGCCGCTGAAGGGTGCCGATCGCCCGCCCCGGGTGGACCCCCTCGCCCGTGGACGGGGCCTCGTCGACCTGGCTGGCAGCCAGGTACGCCGCTCGGTCCACGGCGATCGACGCCTCCCGTTGCGATCGCGTCTCGGCGTCCAGGGCGGCTCCCCGGAGATCGCTCCAGCAGGCGTCCAGAAAGCGGGCGGCATCGGCGACGACGCTGAGATCCGGCGCCGGCAAGCTTCCAGACCCGGTGCGCGGCTCGACGTCCACGTGCGCCCACCGGGTGCCGGGACCGGGCACGCTGTACCCGAACGTGGCGACCTCGTTCAGGCGGCAGCCAAGCACCAGCACAACGTCGGCGTCCTCGAGGCGCTTCCGGACGGTGGATGCGGCCCAATAGCCGGTCGTCCCGAGGTAGTTGGGGTGGTCGTTGGGAACCACGTCGGGGCGGCGCCACGAGGCGATCACCGGGACCTGAAGCGTCTCGGAGAGGAGCATCAGGCGCTTGCTCGAACGAGCACGCAGGACACCGCCGCCGGCGAGGATGACGGGCCGCGATGCGGCGGCGAGCCACTTCAGGATCTGGCGCACCTCGGTGCGATCCGCCGCCGGGCCACCGGCTGCCGAGGCGCCGGTCTGTGGCTCCGAACCTGGAGCGAAGCCTGCGATCACGTCCTCCGGGAGGGACAGCACGATCGGTCCGGGGCGGCCGCGGCTCTGGCGCCTGAGGCCCTCCCCCACCTGGCGCAGCGCGTCCGATTCGTCGCGGGCCTCGGCCGCCCACAGCGCCAGCGAGCCGATCGACTCCGCGAGGTCGACCTCCTGAAATGCCTCTCGGCCGCGATGATCGCGGCGGACCTGGCCGAAGAGCGCGACCAGCGGAGCGGAGTCGGCGCGCGCGGCATGGATGCCGATGGCCGCGTTTGACGCGCCGACGGCCCTGGTGGCCAGCACGACCTGTGGGCGGCCACTCAGCTGGGAGGCCGCGGAGGCCATGAATGCGGCGGCGCCTTCGTGGCGCGTCGCGACGACGCGGACGCCCGCATCCGCAAAACCGTCGAGCAGGCCCAGGAAGCTCTCGCCGGGCACCGTGAAGACGAAGCGCGTGCCGGCGGCGGCAAGCGCGTCGGCGATCGCGCGCCCAACGGTCCGCGGCTCGGCGGGCTCGGCGGCCGCGGCGGGCTCGGCGGGCTCGACGGCCTCAGTGGCCTCAGTGGCCTCAGCGGCCACGGGAGAGTCGGACTCGGCCTCAGACCGGCCCTCGGACTCGGTCGTGTCAGTTCCAACGGTTTGCTCGAGGCCAGAGCTGTCCTCGGAACGCTCCTCGGGTTCGGCGGTCGCCGGCTCCGGCATTGGCGGCGGCGCCAGCGGTTCGAGGCTCGCCGGCTCGGTGACGTCGGGTTCCGAGACCTCGGACTCGGGCGTTTCGTCCTCAGCCCTCGGCGGAGGAGCCGCGTCCTGGTCCTCGGCCGTCGCCGAGCCCTCGTCCACCTCCTCCGTGCGCTCCGTCGCGTAGCTCACGAGCGGTAATTCTCGAACTGCAGCGGGACGGGATAGCCCTCGGACTCCTCCCGCAGCCGCACGATCACGCGCTGGAGGTCGTCCTTGCTCTTGCCGCTCACGCGGACCGCGTCGCCCTGGATCTGTGCCTTGACCTTGGGAAAGTCGTCCCGGATCAGCTTGCTGATCTTCTTGGCGAGGTCCTCGGGGACGCCTCGACGCAGCCCGATCGTCTGGCGAACGGTGTTGTTGCCCGCGGGCTCCACCGTGCCCCACTCGAAGATCTTCAGGGAAAGCCCTCGTCGCGTGGCCTTGCTCTCGATGAGGTCGCGGATCGACTTGGCGCGCATCTCGCTGTCGGTGCGCAGGACCACCTCCTCCTTGCCGAGCTCAAGATCGACCTTCGCGTTCTTGAAGTCGAAGCGGGTGGCGACCTCCCGCCGGACCTGGTCGAGGGCGTTCACCAGCTCCTGGCGGTCGAAGTCGCTGACCACGTCGAACGTGACCTCACCGGCCATTGGCTGCCTCCGCCTCGGGCTGCGGGTCGGGCCGGAACGTCGAATCCACCCCGACGACACGGGTGACCGGCCACTCGCGCGCGCGCACGATGAGCTTGGCGTCGTCCAGCTCGAAGGTCATGAAGCCCCGCCGGCGCACGCGCTGCGCCGTGGCACGCTCCGTGTGCGCGCCATGGGCGCTGGCGAGGACGGTCGATCCGACGACCCAGACCCGCTCGGCATCGAACTCCACGTTGGCCTGCGTGGCGGCGATGCGGTTCCACATCTCGCGGATGGCGTTGGCGCCCACGTGCGGCTCCTCGAAGGGGTCCTCGCGGTGCTCGGCGCTGGGGGCGTAGAGCTGCATGGCCGCATCGGGGTCGCGTCGCTCCAGGGCGCGCTTGTAGCGGTCGAGCAGATCCTGCCCGTCACCGGGCGTCAAGGTCGCCATTGGACGGTTCAGTCTACCCGGACAGCCGCGTCGGCCAGAGCCGTGAGGCCTTCCAGCAGCCGGTCGGCGATCACGTATGAGCG
Source organism: Chloroflexota bacterium (assembly GCA_034667005.1). Taxonomy (GTDB): domain Bacteria; phylum Chloroflexota; class Limnocylindria; order Limnocylindrales; family CSP1-4; genus JAFMJV01. Next base: position 10,572 of record JAXDKU010000008.1, on the reverse strand, counting down.
TCCGCCACCCATGATCAGGACCACGTCGCCGCGACGGACCAGAGCCACGAGGGAATCGGCGGTGGCCTCCACGGAGCCGGTCGGGAGGGCGGGAGCGCGGCCACGGGCGTTGATCCGGTCCGCCAGCACGATCGCACTGGTCACCGTCGTGTCCGGGTCGCGGCCGGCCCAGATGTCGGCCACGAACGCCGCGTCGGCGGCGGCCATCACCTCGGCGAACTCCTCGAGCATGGCGGCGGTGCGGTGGAAGGTGAGCGGCTCGTAGACCGCGATGAGCCGCCGGCCGGGATGGCGCTCGCGCAGCGCGGCGATGCTCGCCGCGATCGCAGTCGGATGGTGGCCGTAGTCGTCGTAGATCGTCACGCCGAGGGGCTCGCCCTTCAGCTCCAGCCGCCGGCCGACGCCGCGGAAGGTCCGTAGCCCTTGTGCGATCGCCTCGCGCTCGACGCCGAGCAGGGACGCCGCGGCGGCAACGCTGAGGGCATTCGCGGCGTTGTGGCGGCCGGACAGGCCAAGCGTCGTCTCGAGGCGGCCGGCTGCAGCGAGGCCGCCGCCGGCTGCACCGAGGCCGCCGGCTGCATCGTGGCCGCCGGTCCCATCGAGGGCGTGCAGGCCGTCGATGGCGAGGCGCCCCTGCGGTCCGGCGTGGCCGACGACGTCGGCGGCAGCTGCGCCCTCGTCGGCGACTCCGTCAGCGTCGTACGCGGGTGCGTTCTCGGCTCGGTCGAGCGACACCCGGACGATGCGCCCAGCCCACCCGGACAGGCGCTCGGCCAGTCTCGCTCCGCCCGCGTCGCCGACGTTGATGACGCACGTCCTTCGCTCCGATCCGGGTGCGCGCAGCCATCCCTCGAACGCATCCAGGACGGCGGCTTCGTCCGCGAACACATCCGGGTGGTCCCAGTCCGCGTTGAGGATCACCGCCACCTCCGGGCGGTATGCGTCGAAATTGCCGGCGTACTCGTCCGCCTCCACGACGAAGGCGTCGCCGCTGCCCCACCGGCCCGTCGCGGACGTCCCGCCCGTGAGCTCGGCGGGAAGCAGGGCGCCGACGAACGCGCCCGGGTCCTTGCCCGCGCCGACCAGGAGGTGGACCAGCCACCCCGCGGAGGTGGACTTGCCGTGCGTGCCGGCGATGCCGATCAGCCGCCCTCCCTGGGTGGCGGCGGCGTCGGCGATCACCTGTTGCCACGCCTCGGGTGCGATGCCCGCCTGGCGGGCAGCGGCGAGCTCCGGGTGATCCGGCGCGATCGACGTCAGGGCCTTGGTGACGCCAACGCGATCGACCGTGGCCGTTCCGTCGCGGCCGAGGACGTGGCTCGCCGAGTGCTCTGGCACCACCTCGATCGCGATCTCCTCGAGGGCCTCTGTGTAGGGCGTCGGCGCTCCGGGGTCGCAGGCCGTGACCTCGGCGCCGGCCGCCGCGGCCAGCAGCGCCGCAGCAGACGCGCCCGCGCCCGCGGCACCGATCACGTGGATCCGCTGTCCGGCAGGGATCGGGCGTGCCTCACGCGCCGCAGCCAGTCCGCGGCCGACGTCGGCGGCGTCACGCGTCATGCGCTCACCCGTGGGCGTCTGGTGGTGACGCAGCCTCGCGCGCGTCTCGTGCCGACGCAGTCTCCTGAACGCGCAGTGCGAGGAGCCGCAGCGCCGCGCCCGCGCTATGGCGCTTGTTCGCGTCCCGGTCGCCGGACCAGTGGAAGCGGCGCACCTCGTGGCCGGCCGCCGAGGCGACGGCGACGTACGTCAGCCCCACCGGCTTCGCGCCCGACCCTCCGCCGGGCCCCGCGATCCCGGTGACGGACACCGTGATGTCCGCCCCGAACCGGTCGCGGGCGCCTTCCGCCATCGCCACGGCAACCTGGGCCGAGACAGCCCCGTGGCGCTCGAGAGCCTCCGGCGTGACGCCCAGCACGGACCGCTTCAGCCCGTCGCTGTAGGAGACGGCACCGCCGAGGTAATAGCCGCTGGAGCCATCGACCTGGGTAAGGATGTGGCCCACCAGCCCGCCGGTGCACGACTCGGCGGTGGCGATGCTGAGCCCCGCCGCGACGCTGGCCGCCTGCAGCTCGGCCGCGAGCGCGACCAGCTCCTCGTCCGTGGGTGGCGCCTCCGCCTTCAGTGGATCCATGCCACGGTGCTCCAGCGATGCTGCCCCACGCGCTGCCGGTGCTAGATCCGGCGCGGTGCCTTGTCCTTCTCGAAACGCCAGGTTCCGGCCTCGCCCTCGTTTCCGAGCGTGCCCAGGGACCGGCCGTTGAGCGTGTACGCCGTGACCCCGGCATTGCCCGTCAGGACGTCGATCGTGTCCTTGCCCGTGAACGTCTGCGTCTCGCCGGGGCGCCACGTGTGGCCCGGCTCCACCGTCTGACCGTCGACGATGACGCGGATCCACGCGAAGCCGAGGCGCGACTTGATCTCAAGAACCAGGCGGTCGTTCGCGGTGATGTCGACCGTGACCGGGGGCGACGCGGCGGCCCCGAGCGAGCCGGGGACCTCGTTCGCAGTGGCCACGACCATCCAGCGGCCCGCGGTGAGGCTGATCGAGCCCGAGAATGTCCCGTTCGTCACCGTCAGCTGGACGGACGGCGCGCTCGGCCCGGCCGGAGGCGACGCGCCCGGCGAGCCGTTGGGTGCGGCGGACGGCGCGGGAGACGGGGCCTCGACGCCGGGCGGCCCGACGTACGTGGCGCTCACCGTCACGCTCGTCGCGTTGCTCGTCCCGGACACGGCCACCGGTCCATTGGGGAACGTGGCGCGCTCCGCCGGCTGCGACAGCGCGACCTGCGCCAGGGGCAGGGGCGTTCCGCCGCTCGACGGCAGCGGTCCGCCCGAGGCGGATGGCAGCGGGACGGGGCTGGGCGTCGCGGGGATCGGCACGGTCAGCCGCACGCTCAGCGGCGCAGAGCCACGGTCGGGATCGGGGATCTGCGGATCCCGGGCCCGGATCGTGAAGTCGTTGATGCCCTTCATCACGGGCACCTGCATCTGCCACGTGCCGTCCTGGAGCGCGTCGGTCGTCTGGAGGAAGCTCGACGGGCCAGTCACCGTGATGATCGCGGCCGGCATGTCGACCTTGCCCGCGAACGTGTAGCTCTGCGAGTCCGGGGCGAGCGTCTGGACGAGCGGCGCGTCCAGCGAGAGGGTCGGGGGGTGCGAGAAGCGCAGGAGCTGCACGCCGAGATACCCCAGGAAGCCGACCACGACGAGGATCAGGAGCGCCCCGACGAAGACGCCGCGCGTGAATCGCAGGTGGCCCTTCGGCTCGACGAGAGGCTGCGGCGGCAGGGCCAGCGGCTCGCGCACGCGCGGCGCGTTGGCGTCCTGCTCCTCGCGCCAGTCCTCGAGGATCTCGTCGGCATCGAGCCCGAGGTACGCGGCGTAGTTGCGCAGGAAGCCGCGGGTGTAGACCTCGCCGGGCAGCTCGGTGTAGTCGCCGCTCTCGAGCGCGGCGAGGTGCTTGGCGCGGATCTTGGTGTCGCGCTCGGCACGGTGCAGATCGACGCCCTTGCGCTCACGGGCCGCGGTGAGCGTCTCGCCCACGCTGGGTGCAGGCGTCGCGTCGATCGGCGAGCGGCCTCGTCCGAGGCGGCCTCCGACGCGGATCTGGTGGCGTGCGGTCATGAGTCGGAATTGGTCCCCTGTCGAGGCGCGCGGCTGACGGGCCGGCACCGGAGGTGGGATGACTGGCAAAGGATACGCGCTTGGCGCGAGCGCCTCAGTACGCGCCTCTGGCTACAGGTCGTCCATGTCGGATGGACCGCGAACCCAGTTGTCCGGCCCGTAGACCTGCCGCGGCACCGCCGGGTTGCGTGGATCCTGGGGCCCCACGATCCCGTACCGCTCCAGCTCGTCCATCAGGCGGCTGGCCCGGTTGAAGCCCACCTTCAGCTTGGTCTGCATCATCGACGTGCTGGCCTTGCCCGTCTGCATGATCAGCTCCGCAGCCCTCGCCGTCAGCTCGTCCTCGGCCATCTGGGAGAGCCAGCCGAACTGGCCGCCGCCCTCGGCCTCCTCGTCGCCGCCCGCCAGGACCGCGGGATCGTAGTCGGGCTCTGGAGACTGCGCACGCCATGCGTCGGTCACCGCGCGGACCTCTGCGTCACTCACGAAGACTCCCTGGAGCCGCACCGGCCGTGGCAGGTCCGCGGGCTGGTAGAGCATGTCGCCGCGCCCGATCAGGTCTTCCGCGCCCGGCTGGTCGAGGACGGTCCGGCTGTCCACGTTGGACGACATGGCGAACGCGATCCGGCTGGGCACGTTGGCCTTGATCAGGCCGGTGACCACGTTGACCGACGGCCGCTGCGTGGCCAGCACGAGGTGGATGCCGACCGCGCGGGCCTTCTGCGCGATCTTGACCACCGGGTCCTCGATCTTCCGCCCCTCGCGCATGATCAGGTCCGCCAGCTCGTCGATGACGATCACGATGTACGGCAGGCGCTCCTCGGGCTCCACACGGGGGCTCGCGTTGTACGCCGCAATGTTTCGCTCGGCGCGGCTTGCGAGCGTCTTGTAGCGCTCCTCCATCTCCTGCACGGCCCAGCCGAGGGCCGCACGGGCGTGATGGGCCTCCACGATGACGGCGGTCTTCAGATGCGGCAAACCGTCGTACTGGGCCAGCTCGACGCGCTTCAGGTCGATCAGGACCAGGTTCACCTCGTCGGGCCGCGCCCGCATCAGCAGGCTCGTGATCAGGGCATTGACGCAGACGCTCTTGCCGGAGCCGGTGGCGCCCGCGATCAGGAGGTGCGGCATGCGCGCGAGATCGACCGCGTAGGCCTTTCCGGAGACGTCCCGGCCCAGCGCGAAGGTCAGCTTGCTGGTCGCCGCCGCCATCTGCGCGTCCTGGTACAGGCTGCCGAACGCAACGACCTCGGAGAGATGGTTCGGGATCTCGATGCCGACCACGTCCCGCCCGGGAATCGGCGCCTCGATGCGGATGCTCCGGGCCGCGAGGGCCATCGCCAGGTCGTCGGCCAGGCCCTCGATGCGTGAGAGCTTCACGCGAGCGTCCGGCTTCACCTCGTATTGGGTGACCACCGGCCCCGTGTTCGTGGCGACGACCGTGGCCGGGATCTGGAAGCTGCGCAGCTTCTCCTCGATGATCCGGACGTTGCGGGCGTGGTCCAGCGCGGTGGCCGGGAGGGCGGCGGAGTCGAGCTCCAGCAGGTCGACGCGCGGCAGGTTCCAGGTCCGCGGCACGGGCGCGGTCCGGATCGGCATGGCGTCCCGGAGCTCCTCCGCGGCGCCGTCGAGCGGCGGCGGCGCGACGGCCGTGCCGGTCCCACGAGCCGTGCTCATGGACGCGCTGGCCGGGAAGACCGCCGGTGCCGAGGAGCTGGGCAGGGACAGCGCGGACCCGCCGGGGCCGACTGGAGCCGCCGGCGTGAGGCGTCCAAGAGGCTCAGCCGGGCTGCGGCGCCGCCCTGCATCGGCAGCATCCGAGGTCTCCGCGGCGCTCGCGGCCGCTGCGCCGCGGCTGTCCCAGACGGTCTGGCTCATGGGAATCGGGCTGGAGAGCGGCGCAAGATCCGGCTCCGGCGCGTCCGGTTCGCGGACCTCCTCGATCAGGGCGTCGCCGTTCCGGCGCCGGCGCGGACGAGACCGTGGAGCCTCCGGTTCGATGGGCACCGCGACAATGCCGCGCTCACGGCGTTCCTCCATCGGCATCCGCGCGGCGGCGGCCGTTGCGGAGGCGGCGCTCGCGACGGTCGCCGAGGCGACGTTGGCGACGGCCCGCCCGCCGGCTGTGACCGGCCGGAGCAGCGCGCGCAATGTCAGGTTGAAGAGGAGAAGGATTCCCGCGAGGCCGATCCCGGCGAGGACGACGAAGGCGCCCTCTCGGCCGACCAGGTCAACGAGCCGGCCGCTCAGCCAGTTGCCGACCTTGCCGCCGCCCGCCACGAGCTCGGTGGCGCGGCCGCCGTGACCACCCACGAGGTGGATCAGACCCTCCCCTGCCAGGAACAGGATCAGCCCGCCGATGGCGGACACACCCCAGCCGGTGCCCACCTTCGGCGCGCGCTCCACGAGCGCACCGGCCATGAGCAGCAGCGCAGCGAGCAGCCACGCCCCCTGGCCGAAGTTGGGCCGCAGGATGACCGAGACGTAGCGGTTGAGGATCCCGGCGTTCGGGAGCGCGAGGCCGATCAGCGTGACGGCACCGAGCACGAGGAGGCCCACCCCGACGAGCGAGCGGATCGTGTCCGGGGCGATGGCAAAGCCAGGGACGCGGCGGGGACGGCGCGGGGTGGGACCGGCAGGGGCGCTTCGGCGGGAGGCGGCGCTGCGTGACCTGGCCGTGGTGCGCGTCGCCGACGACCGGCGGGGAGCCGCCACCGCTACACCTCCACCACGACCGGGAAGACCATCGGCCGGCGGCGGGTCTGCTCGTAGAGGAACTGCGAGACGGCGTCCTTGATCTGCGCCTTGAGCAGCGCGATCTCGCTGAGGTGGTCGCCGGGCGTGGCAATCGCCTGCGCCACGCGCTCCGTGGCGCCCTGGATCAGCTTGTCGTCCGGCGCCGTGACAAAGCCGCGCGTGACGATCTCGGGCTTGCCGACGAGGCTGGCCGTCTGGCGGTCAACCGTCACGACGATCAGGAACATGCCGTCGTTGGCGAGTGCCCGTCGGTCGCGGAGCACGACGTCGCCGACGTCGCCGACGGACAGCCCATCGACGAAGACGTAGCCGGCCTCGAACTTCGGCCCGCGGCGATGCGTGCCGTCCGGCAGGAACTCGATCGACTGGCCGTTCTCGATGATCAGGATGCCCTCTGGGGCGACACCCACCTCAGCGGCGAGGCGCCCGTGCTGGACGAGCATGCGGAACTCACCGTGGATCGGGATGAAGGTCTTGGGCTTGGTCAGGTTGAGCATCAGCTTCAGCTCTTCCTGGCTGGCGTGGCCCGACACGTGGGCGCGCTTGATGGCGTGGTAGTAGACGTTCGCGCCCAGCTTGAATAGGTTGTCGATCGTGCGGGCGACGTACTCCTCGTTGCCGGGGATCGGGCTCGCGCTGACGATGACGGTGTCGCCGGGCTTCACCTCGACGAAGCGGTGGTCGCGGTTGGCCATGCGCGCGAGGCCTGCCATCGGCTCTCCCTGGGCGCCCGTGGTCGCGATCGTGAGCTGCGAATCGGGGATCTCGTTGAGGCGGTCCTTCTGGACCAGCTGGCCCTCGTGGTAGTTGAGGTAGCCCAGCTCGGACGCGATGCGGGTGTTCTGCTCCATCGATCGGCCGATAATTGCGACGCGGCGCTTGAAGGTGGCCGACGCGTCAAGGACCTGCTGGATGCGGGCGATGTTGCTCGCGAAGGTCGCCACGATGACGCGCCCGTCCAGGCCTTCCATGATGTCGCGGAAGGCCTCGCCGACTGTTCGCTCCGACGGGGTATAGCCCGGGTTCTCCGCGCGCGTGGAGTCGGACATGAGGCAGAGCACGCCCTCCTCGCCGAGGCGCGCGAGCAGGTGGAAGTCCGAGAGCTTGCCGTCGATCGGCGTGTGGTCGAACTTGAAGTCGCCGGTGTGGACGATCGTCCCGAGCGGCGTTCCCAGGGCGATGCCCATGGCGTCCGGGATCGAATGGCCGATGCGGAACGGCCGTGCCGTGAAGGGGCCGAGCTTCACTTCGCTGCCGGGCTCCAGCGGGAGCAGCGGGTGGTTGTGGAGCTTGTGCTCCTTGATCTTGTTGCCCAGCAGCCCCCGGGCCAGCGTGGACGCGTAGACGGGCACACCGGGGAACTGCGGCAGGATGTATGGGAGCCCGCCGACATGGTCCTCGTGCGCGTGCGTGATCAGGAAGGCCTTGAGCTTGTGGCGGCGCTCCTTGAGGTACGTCACGTCGCAGACGACGAGGTCGATGCCGAACATCTCCTCGTCCGGAAACGCGAGGCCGCAGTCGATGACGACGATGTCGTCGCCGTACTCGAAGACGGTCATGTTCCGGCCGATCTCGCCGATGCCGCCGAGCGGCAGGATGCGCAGGGCGTCGGCGGGCAGCTCCGGTTGGGATCGGTTGATGCTCATATGGCCTCGATCAGCTCCACAGGCCGGGCTCGGCCGCGTCGGACTGCCCGTCCGGCAGGGCGGCGATCAGCTCCTGGGTCATGACGACCTCCTCGGTCACGGCGATGTCGATGGTCGTCCGTTCGGCGGCCATGGGCGCCGCGGCGATGGGTACCGCGGCGGTGCGTGCCACCTCGATGGGTGTCGCGGCGATGGGTGCCGCCTCGGTGGGCGTGGGGGCGGTCGGTGCCGCGGTGTCGGCGCGGGTGGTCGTTTCCCCTTCGTTGCGCGCCTCCCGCGCGCGCTGGAGCGCACCCGGGATCTGGCACATGTCCAGCTGCATCGTCTGCTTGAGCGATCCCTGCCGGAATGCGGCCGCGGGGTGGTACATGGCGAATGCCGTGGCTCCGTTTGCGCCCGTCTCCGGATCCGCGGGTCGGGCCGTGCCATGGACCTGGCCGATGCGCGCGCCCGGCATGAACGTCTGGAGCGAGAACCGCCCGAGGGTCACGATCAGCGCCGGGTCGATGACCTCCAGCTGGCGGCGCAGGTACGGCGCGCAGGCCGCGATCTCGTCGGGCTCCGGGTCCCGGTTGCCGGGCGGCCGGCACTTGACGACGTTGGTGATGAAGACCTCGTCGCGCTTCCAGCCGACGCTGCCGAGCAGCTCCGTCAGCAGGCCTCCGGCGGCACCGACAAAGGGTCGACCCTGTTGATCCTCATTGAAGCCGGGCCCCTCCCCCACGAACATCACTTCCGTGTCGGGGTGGCCCTCGCCGGGGACGGCGCGGGTGCGGCCGGACGCGAGCCGGCACTTCGTGCAGACGCTGACCTCGGCGGCGATGACTTGCAGGGCGGCCCGGCGCTCCTCGGACGTCACGAGGCGCGGGCGAGCCGTCGCGACGCAGGCTCGAGCCAGCCCCGGCGAACGACCAGCTCCGCAATCTGGACGGCGTTGGTCGCCGCGCCCTTCCGGCGGTTGTCCGACACGACCCAGAAGGCCAGGCCTCGGCCGTCGGACCGGGACGAGTCCTGGCGCACGCGCCCGACGAAGACCTCGTCGCGGTCGGCCGCGTCGGTGGCCAGCGGGTAGCTGTGGGACGCCGGATCGTCGACCACGATCACGCCGGGTGTGTTCGCGAAGAGCGCACGTGCCGTCTGCGGGTCGATCGGATCGCGCGTCTCGACGTGGACCGCCTCCGAGTGCGAGGCGAACACCGGCACGCGCACCGCGGTGCAGGAGACGGGCAGGTCCGGCAGATGGAGGATCTTGCGTGTCTCCACCATGACCTTCCACTCTTCCTTCGTGTAGCCGTCGTCGCGGAAGACGTCGATCTCCGGGACCGCATTGAACGCGATCTGGTGCGGGTAGACGGAGTGCTCCATCGGCCTGCCCGCGGCGTACGCCTGGATCTGTGCCTCGAGCTCGGTGACGGCCTTGCCGCCGGTGCCGCTGACGGATTGGTAGGTGTCGACGATGACCCGCGCGAGCCCCACGCTGTCGCGCAGCGCCATGAGGACGGGCACGAGCTGCATGGTCGAGCAGTTCGGGTTGGCGATGATGCCTTCGTGGTCTGCGGCGTCGCGGTCGTTCACGTCGACGACGACGAGGGGGATGTCCGGCTCCATGCGCCAGGCGGACGAGTTGTCGATCACGACCGCGCCGCGCTTGGCCGCCTCGGGAGCGAGGGCCTTGCTTGGTCCGCCGCCGGCCGAGAACAGGGCAATGTCGACGCCTTCGAACGCGTCCGGGGTGGCCTCGCGGACGGGCCAGTGGCGTCCGGCGAACTCGACGGAGCGGCCGTCACCGCTGGAGGCCAGAGGCCGTAGCTCCCCGACCGGGAACTCCCGCTCGGTCAGCACGGTCATCATCATCCGGCCGATCAGGCCGGTCGCGCCCACCACGGCGACCGTCAACGGGCTGCTCGGCGAGCTATTTCGAAGGTCAGTCATCGTGTGCCTTCCTCAGGCGTCGTGAACCGGTTCGGGCACCTGCCGATGATACCCCGCCCCACTTGCCAGGGGTTCGGTGCGCGCAGGTCAGCGGCGGTTCTCGCGCTAGAGGAGGACGATGGTGTTGCGGCCTGGGTCCCGGCCTACGGCAAGTGCCGCCAACGTCAGACGCGTTCCATTGGGGAATGCATCCATCAAGCTTGACGCGGCACCCGCGAGGAGTCGACGGTTCGCGGCGGATCCCTGAATGAGCAAGATCACGGTCCCAGACGGACTGTCCCGTAGCTTCAGGGCAAGCCGGCGCTCCAGTGCCTGAACATCGTGCAGGCGAACCTCCGCCTCGACGCGGATCTTGACGTCGGGTCCGGTGACCTCGGCATCCCAGGCGCGTCTGTCCGAAGGGTCATTCGTGATCAGGACCTCGTAGCGCCACCGAAGGTCGGCGCACGTCCGCGCACGAAGGCGTGCGATCAGGGCTGTTTGGCCTGCGTCGCGGAGTGGCGGTCCGTCCGGGTATGCCTTGATGGATAACCGCATTCCGAGCACGCTGGCGAGGCGGAACAGTGTTTCTGCGGGGACCCTATCGCTGAGCCCTCGCTCGATCCGGCTGAGC
>JAXDKU010000007.1:0-2608 GCA_034667005.1 Chloroflexota bacterium | reverse complement strand
GGTCGCGACAGCGTGGCGAGCGTCGGTGGCGAACGAACTCTCGCCGAGGTCGACGCCGTCGAGGAACTGAACGCCGCCGCGTGTTGTGCGACCGGCGGCGGGGAAGGCGGGCGCGAAGATCACGCGCGGGCGTCCGGTCGCCTTCCAGGCCGCCGCGATCTCGAGCGGCAGGTGGCCGCGCAGGGTCGAGTCGACGGTCTTGTAGAGGACCCGCGCGTCGCGGACCTGGAGGCAGGCGCCCCGAGCGAGTTCGGCAGCCTGGTTCGCCGGCCGGCTGCGGGAGTCGATGTCGATCGAGACAAGCTCGGTGCCGGGCGGCGCAGCGTGTCCGTCGAGGACGACGCTCGCCCGGTCGACAGCCCGGGAGGCGACGAACGGCCCCGCGCCATCCATGGCGCTGGTGAAGTCGTCAGCGATGATCCCGATCCGCGGTGCCACGGCCGGAAGTGGAGCACAAGCCGGCTGGTCACCGCAGCGCGAACCGCGGCAGATTGCCGTCCAGGCCGTCCGCCCTTCGCTAGACTCAGATCCAGTCCGTCCGGGCAGATCCGGGCGCTCCGCCCTCTTAGCTCAGCTGGTAGAGCACCTCCATGGTAAGGAGGGGGTCAGCGGTTCGAGTCCGCTAGAGGGCTCTCGAAAAAGCGCCGCATTTGCGGCGCTTTTCTCGTTCTTGTGCCGATCCAATCGCCGAATCGGACTCAAATCAGGCGTTTGGCGCGTTCCCGCGATGTTCCCGCGCGATGGGCGTAGTGTCGTCGGAACCGCGTGTTCAAGCTGAATGGGCGCCTGCTGACCCCCTCCGCCGTGCAGATGGGTCGGCCAGCACGAGGCGAAGCGCGTTCCACCGGAACGGCTCGACGGCGCAGCGCAGGCCGAGCTCTGGGCGAACCGCGAGCAGCACCGTCCAGCCGGTAACGCAGCGCCGTTGCTCACCCTGCGGTCGTAGCGGACGACCAGGCTGAAATTGGCTCATCTCATTTCGGCCGCGGTGGCCGGCCGTGCGGCGGCTTGCACCAGGATCGTGCGGTTAATATCATCCGCCCGTCGGACTATGGTCGTCGGTTAGCCGGCGCGGCGCAGAGCGTCCTTCACCGCTCACGCGACGGTCGAGCGCGGAGTGCACGGCAGACTTCCCAGCGTCGTCGGGTCGGCGTCCGCGAAAGCCCGTTCCGAGGCGAGAGAAAGGATGTGCGATGCGCGCGTTGATCTGCGGAGGGGGCGTCGGGGGATTGTCGGCGGGCGTCGCTCTACAACGCGAAGGTTTTGATGTCGTGGTGCTCGAACGCGCGCCAGATCTGCGCGTGTCGGGATTCGGTCTCAACTTGTGGCCGAACGGCGGCCGTGCTTTGTACTCGCTGGGGCTCCAGCGGGAGTACGAGGCGATCTCCGTGCCACTCAGGCGGTACTGGACACTCGCGTCGACTGGCGAGGTGACGTACAAGCGAGACGTGGCAGACTGGCCCGAACGCTTCGGCGCCCCGGCGACCGGTGTGTACAGGCGCGAGCTCAGTGGGATGTTGGCAGAGGCCCTTGGCACGGAGCAGATCAGGTTCGAGCATGAGCTGATGGCGTTTCGTGACGAGGGGCGGAGAGTCGTGTGCACTCTCGCAAATGGCGAGGAGCTGGTAGGTGACCTCCTGGTTGGGGCCGACGGGACCTACTCGAAGACCCGCGCATGTCTGTATGGCGAACTACCTCACCGTGAGAACCCGCATCATGCGTACCGCTGGCGCGGTCACGTCCGACTCGCGGACACCGACATCGACCCTGAGGCCGAGACCGAGGTCTTTGGTGGTCGAGCGTTCTTCGGAACGATCCCGACCGGTGACGGACGGGCGTATTGGTTCGCCTCTGGTCCGGGAATCAATTCTCTCGACGACTTCATGGCGTGTTTCGGAGCATGGGAGCACACACACGTTCCCGGGACCATCGCGGCCACTGCACGCGACGAGATTCAGCAAACGAGGCTTCTAGATCTGGCCGAGCCGCCGGCAAGGTGGACTCGGGGGCGCGTGACGCTACTGGGGGACGCGGCGCACCCGATGATGCCCGACCTCGCGCAGGGCGCCAGTCAGACGTTCGTGGACTCCGACGTGCTCGGCGAATGCCTCTCGGGTGGCACGGCGGTCGAGGACGGCCTGCGGGCGTATGAGGAGCGACGTCGTCCTGCCGCATACGCCGTCGTTGAGCTGTCTCGTCGCGGCATGTTCACCCGATCTCGCCATGGTTCCGACAGCGACGAGGTGGACCCGATCGCACTGCGATACGAGCGGGGTGTCGAAGGTGTCGCGGACGGCCAGGTGTAGGTCGCGAAGCTAGAGTGCGCGGAGAAAACCGTCTACGAGGCCGTCGCACGTCCGCTGACGGTATGACGAATGCAACAGCGAGGACAAACCATGGAAGCAAGCAGCGTCAGCCGGCCCGAGCGCGCGCCGACGGGTGGAGCGCACCTCTTGGAGCGCCGCCTCCACGTTGTGGATCTCAGTCGTGAGATCTACCAGGGCATGCCCATCTGGCACGCCCACCAGCGCCCGTTCATTATCGAAAACCACCGCCGCGAAGACGCACGTCGGCTGTTCGGTACCGCACCGTTCCTGGCGCGCAACCT
>JAXDKU010000006.1:0-3060 GCA_034667005.1 Chloroflexota bacterium | reverse complement strand
CACCTCGATGTAGTCGCTGCCGAGCGCCTCGATCATCGCCGCGCGCACCATCCGGAACGTGTACGGCGTAATCACGAGCACGAGTGTCAGGACCGGTAGGACGAGCTTGTCGGGCTCCGACCAGATCCGCCCACCGGGCGGAAGGATCGAGAGGGCCGGGAACCACTGGAAAACGTTGACAGCGAAGAGGACGACCATGAGGATGCCCACGACGAACTCGGGCAAGGCATTGAAGACGAGCGCGATCACGGACGTGATGGAATCGAAGAAACCATCGCGGCGGAATGCTGCTCGGACGCCGGCAAGGATGCCGAGGATCGTCGAGATCAGCACCGTGGCGATGATGAGAACGGCCGAGTTCGCGAGCCGCCCGCCGACGACCGTCGTGACGGGAAGCTTCTCCGTGAGCGAGTCACCGAAATCCGCGGTAAACGCTCCGCGCACCCAGTCCACGTAGCCGGCAACGGCGGACTGGTCGAGGCCAAGCTCGTGGCGCAGCAGCGCGAGTCGCTCGGGCGTCGCTTGTTGCCCGAGGATGGCGGTAGCGGCGTCGCCCGGGAGGATATGCGTCGCGAAGTAGACGATTGCCGACACGACGAAGACCGTGATCACGCCCAGGCCGAGCCGTCGAGCAACCAGCGCCCGGATCGGATGACTTACGGCCGTGCTCGCCTGGGCGACCGGGGGTTTGACCGTGCCGGTCGGAGCCGCGGCGCTCACGGCCGATCCTCCGCAGAGGAACGGCCGTGAGAGACGGCGATCATCGCGGGCGCGAGCACTACTCCATCCAGAAGTCGCGGAAGGAGAACCCGTTCAGCGCGATGCCGGCGGGACCGGGGAGCACGCCCTTGACCTTCGACGACGTGGCATCGACGACCGGGAAGAAGTACGGGATGATGAACCCGCCGCGCTCGTAGTCGATCTTCTGCATCCCGTGGATCGCGTCCTTGTGCACCGCCTCGTCGGCGCTTGCGAGGGCCGTGGCATACAGCGCGTCGTACTCCGGGTCGCTGAAGTGGGTGACCTGGAACGGTGCCTCGGTGACGGTCCCCTGTGACGCAGTCAGCAGGTAGTTGAAGCCCTGCCAGTAGTCCTGCGAGAAGGGGACCTTCAGGTACGAGTTCGCGAAGTAGGTCGTGACGGGCTGGTTCGTGACCTTCACGTTCACGCCGGCGCCCTTGGCCTGGGTCGCGAATACCTGCGCGGCCTCCACCATGCCGGGGGCGTTCGCCGTGGTGAACAGCTCGACCGACAGATTTTCCTTGCCGGCCGCCTTGAGCAGCGACTTCGCCTGCTCGAGATCCTGCGTCCGCTGCGGGATCGAGGTGTCAAAGTCCGGATCGAAGAGCCCGAACATGTCGTTGCCGAGTTTACCCTTCCCGGCAAAGACCTGATCGATCATCTGCTGACGGTCGATGATCAGGCGGAACGCCTGGCGGACCTGAACGTCATCGAATGGCGCCATGTTGCACGACATCGTGAAGGGCCCCCAGCCGCCGCCCTCGGAGATGATCGTCGTGATGTCGGAGTTGCCCTGGAGCGTCGCGATCGACGCGGCGGACAGGTAGTTGACCGCATCGAGCTGACCGGACTGGAGCCCGCTGAGCTGCGCTGTCTCGTCCGCGATGTTCGTCGTCACAACCTCGTCGAGGTACGGGCGACCTTCATCCCAGTAGTTCTCGTTGCGGACGAACGTGCTCTCCACGCCGGGCGTGAAGCTCTTGAACTTGAAGGCGCCAGTGCCGACGGCGGTCTTGGGGTCGTAGCCCTCCGGCACCATGTACATGTACCAATAGAGTTCGAGGAACTTCTTGAACAGGCCGAACGGCTGGTCGAACTTGACGACGAGGGTCTGGTCGTCGACGACTTTGGATGCGCCGATGTTCATCGGGCCGAGGGACGCGGCCGCAGGGAACTTGTTCTTGAAGATACGGTCGAAGGTGAAGAGCACATCCTTCGCGCCGAACGGCTTGCCGTCGTGGCAGACGACGCCCGGGCGGAGCTTGATGGTCCACTCGCTGGCATCGGCGTTCGGGTCGACGGAGGTCGCCAAGCGGTACCGGACGTTCCCCTGGTAGTCCGTATCGATCAGGGGGTCGTAGAGCTGCGCCTGGCGGGCGAAGTCGGTGTTCGTCAGACAGTTGTGGGCGTCGAGGGTGTCCGTATCAGCCCCACCCTGGCCGCCGAAGCGAAGCGTGCCGCCGCGCTTGGGCGTGCCGGCCGCCACGGTCGACGAGGCGTCGGTCGTGGCCCCCGTGCTGCCGCTCCCGCTCCCACCGCCGCAAGCGGCGAGGAACCCGCCGCCGACGATCAAAAGCCCGGAACCACCAACAACGCGCAGAAACTGCCGCCTCGACGTGAGGCTTCGTTCGATCAGAAAGAGCGGCGACTCGCTCCCAGGTCGGCCTCGGTTGTCATTCATGCCTCTCCTCCTCCTCGAGCGTGGTAGGACTGCGCGACGCGCTGCATGACGATCGAGATTAGTGATTGCGCTCGGAGCCCGACAACGGGCAGACCGAGATACGTTTCTGTCGGTGATTGCGCATACCGCGCAAGTTCCGACGAGTCGCGGTGCCTGGGGTCACGAGGGACCATTCGCACGTCCGTCCGACCGTCGCCCGTCACGCTGCTCGAGGTGCGGCAGCACGGACTGCGTCGTGACGCGCACGGCGTTGGCCGCGATCGTGAGACCAGGATTCATCGCGGCGGACGACGGCATGAACGAGCTGTCGACGACCCAGAGGTTCTCGACGTCATGCATCCGGCAGCCAGGGTCCAGCACCGATGTCCGCGGATCCGCGCCCGCGCGGCAGGTGCCGCACTGATGCGAGTTCGTCGCGATACCCATTCGCTCGACGAAGATGAGCGGGAAGCCTGCACGACGGAGCGCCGTCCGGATGCGACGGAGGAGCTGCTCGTGGGCGCCGGCGTTGGTCTTGTGGTAGCGGATGCCGATCCGGTCACCCTCCACGACAACCCGGTTGTCGTGATCCGCGAGATCTTCGGACTGGGCCCAGAGGTCGACGCTGTGCTTGGTGAGGAAGCGCGCGACGACGGTCG
>JAXDKU010000005.1:0-4009 GCA_034667005.1 Chloroflexota bacterium | reverse complement strand
CAAGCTCGGCCTGGGTGATGCCTTTCAGGGTCTGGCCTTTGGGGAAGTACTGGCGTAGCAGGCCGTTGGTGTTCTCGTTGGCGCCGCGCTGCCACGGGCTGGCGGGGTCGCAGAAGTAGACCTGCAGGCCGCTGTCGATCGTGAACTGCTTGTGCTCGGCCATCTCCTTGCCTTGGTCCCACGTCAGCGAGCGCAGCAGCTGCTCGGGCAGCGTCGCGATGCTGTCGGCTAACGCTTGGCGGACCGGCTCGGCGCGAAAGCCGTCGGGCAGCGCGACGAGTTGGGTGTAGCGCGTCTGGCGCTCAACTAAGGTCGCGATCGCACTGGTCTTGTTGCCCATCAACAGATCGCCCTCCCAATGACCCGGGACGGCGCGGTCTTTGACCTCCGGCGGGCGCTGGGAGATCATCACCTTGTCTTTGATCTGGCCGCGGCCCTGACCGTGTCGGCTGCTACCGCGGGCCTGACGCTTGGTGCGCCCGGTCCGCAGATGGCGGACCAGTTCGGGCTTCAGGGTCCCGCGCGACTGCACGTACAGCGCGCGGTAGATCGTCTCAGGCGACAGACGCATCCTTTGATTGTCGGGGTAGCGGCGCGCCAACCAGCCTGAGATCTGCTCCGGCGAATAGTTCTCACGCAGCGCGCGCTCAACGACCTGGCGCAACTCGGGGCAACGATCAAGCTTGGTCTGCTTGGGACGCCGCGCGCGCGCCCACGCCTCCTCATCGGCGAACACCGCGCGGTAGCGGTACTTGCCGCCAGAGCGCTTGATCTCACGCAACACCGTCGTGTGATGGCGGCCCAACCCCACGGCGATCATCCGGGCCGAGTCGCCACGCGCGATCCCCCGCGAGATCTCCTCACGCTCCAGACGCGTCAAACACTGCACCGAGCGCGTCCGCGCTGGCGGCCGGATGCCCCCACAGCCCGCCAGAAACCGCGTCACCCGCCGCGGCTCAAGCCCCAGCCGGCGAGCGACCTGACTGTCGTTCAAACCGCCCTCCCGAACCGCCCAGATCCGATCCTGCTCAGCCTGACTAAAGCCCTTCGGTCCCGCCCTCATCGCAACCCGCCTCTCTCAGATCAGGCCAGATCAGACCCGATCAATTGAGGCGGTGCACCAATGCCGTGAATCCACCTCCCACATATGGACGCGATCTCGAGGACCCCCCAACGCAGGCCCCGGACCGAACGCCCCCACTCCCACGAACTCGACACCCTCAATGATGCAGTTCGGCCCGAAGGGCCGAACCAGCCGAAACAGCAACCTCACCGCTCAATCGGATGCCCCGCCCGCTCCCACGTGCCAACGCCCCCGTCAACGACATGCAGGACATCCGAAGCCCCGTAGCGCGCCAGCAAGCTCGCCGCCACCGCCGCCCGCTGGCCCGACGCGCACACGACCGCCACCGGCAACGCCGGGTCGATCCCGTCAGGCACGGCGACGATGTCGTGGTAGGGAACGTGGATCGAACCGGGAATGCGGCCCCGCTTCCACTCCGTAAGCTCGCGCACGTCGACGATCTGCAAACCGCCGCCCGAAGCCCGGTCGAAAAGATCCTCGATCGCCAGACGCTCGATCTGCGCGACCTCGCGCCCCTCCTCACGCCAGCTCGTCATCCCGCCGTGCAGGAACCCGGCCAGCCGCCGGATCCCCACCGCCGTCGCGAGCTTGGCGGCGTGCAGCGCATCGTCGTCGTCACGACCGACCAAAACGATCTCCTGCGCGCGGTCGGCGATCCACGCCAACCGCGAGCCGAAACCCGCGCTGAGCGCCGTGATGCACACCGCGCCCGGGATGTGGGCCTCGTCGAACTGCTGGTCGGTGCGCACGTCGACCACCAAGGCGTCCTCGCCGCACTTCATCTCCACCTGGCGCGGCGTCAGCGGCGCCAGCTCGACGCCGCCGGCCAGCAACGGCCCGCGGTTCAAAGCGACGATCGCCCGGAAGTTCGGCGGCTGCGGGCCGAGCGTGGCGAGCGACCGCACCACGAAGCGCTCGACGTCGGGCTCGCGCAGCAGCGCATTGTGGGCGCGCTCGTAGCCGATCGTCGAGGACACCTTCATGTCCATGCCGGGGCCGCCGCACATCGAGCCGCCCAGATGCCCGGGCCACACCTCACACGAGTCCGGCAGCGAGAGCAGCTGCTCGTGCAGGCTGCGGAAGATCTCGCGTGCGCCCTCCTCACGCTCGACGGCGAGGTCGGGCCGCGCGATGTCTCCGACGAACAGCGAGTCACCGCTGAGCACCGCCCAGGGCTCGTCGCTGCGGGCGCGATCGATCAGCGCGAAGGCCGTGTGCTCGGGGCGGTGGCCGGGCGTGTGCAGCGCGCGCACGACGACGTCGCCGAGCTCGAGCTCCCAGCCGTCGTCGAACGGCTCGTGCTCGTACTCGGGCGCGGCGAGCCGATGGACATGGATCGTTGCCCCGGTGGCGTTGGCCAGCCGGCCGTGGCCGGAGACGTGGTCGGCGTGGTTGTGGGTCTCCAGGATGTGCTCGATTCGCACACCCATGTACCGTGCTAGGTCGAGGTACTCGTCGATCTCGAAACGCGGATCGACGACCGCCGCGATTCCGGCCCCGTTGTCACCGACGAGGTAGGAGGCACACCCGAGGTCGTCATGGGTGACCTGCCGAAAGAGCATCCTGCGACCATACATAGGCGTTGCGACCCGCGACAGGGCGGGAACATATAGCCATTTGTCAAAGGAAAGAGCCGAACATTTCGCTTGAATCCAAAGTCAGCGAACGTGAGGATGAAGCCATGTCCTTGGTGGAGGAGCCAGTCGACGCTGCTCGCAGCGCGACCGATGCGTTGCCCGCGAGCCTCGAGTCGCTGGCGCTGAGCGCCGTGCGCGCCGCCGCGCTGGTGGCCAGCAAGCACGCCGGATCCGGCGATGGCAAGGCCGCCGACGGCGCCGCCACCGAGGCGATGCGCTACGTGCTCGGCGAGACGAAGGGCCTCGGCACCGTGATCATCGGCGAGGGCGAGAAGGACAACGCCCCGATGCTCTTCAACGGCGAGCAGCTCGGCGACGGCGACGGCCCGCGCTTCGACATCGCCGTCGATCCCGTCGAGTGCACCGACCTCTGCGCCGCCGGCCTGCCCGGCTCGCTGTGCACGATCGCCTTCGCCGGCGACGGCTGCCTCTGGTCGCCCGGCCCCGGTCACTACCAGGACAAGCTCGTCGTCGGCCCCGCCGCCAGGGACGCGATCGACCTGCGCGAGAGCTCCGAGTGGAACGTCGAGTCCGTCGCCGCCGCGCTCGGCAAGCCCGTGTCCGAGATGCGCGTGATGCTGCTCGACAAGCCGCGCCACGTCGAGCTCGCCGCGCGCCTGCGCGACATGGGCGTCTGCGTGATCATGCCCAGTGCCGGTGACGTGGCCGGCGCGATGTTCGCGCTGCTGCCGGGTACGGGGATCGACATGCTCATGGGTGTCGGTGGCACGCCCGAGGGGATCATGGCCGCGTGCGCCGTGAAGGTGATCGGCGGCGGCATGCAGACCCGTCTCGCCCCTCAGCGCGACAACGAACGTGAGGCCATCATCGCCGCCGGGATCTCGCTCGACGAGGTGCTCGACGCCGAGGACCTCGTCCGCGGCCCCGCGATCTTCGCGGCCTGCGGCATCACCGGCGGGACGATGCTCGGCGCTCCGCGCCTGACCGCCGGCTGGATCTCGACCCAGTCGCTGATCGTCCGGCCCGGTTCATACCGCCGGATCGTCGAGAGCACCCCCGCCCCTGAAACCAACTCCGCAAAAGGATGACCACATGCCGCTCGTGACCATGCGACAGCTCCTCGACGAGGCCGCCGCCGGCGGCTACGGCGTCGCGGCCTTCAACGTGAACAACCTGGAGCAGATCCAGGGGATCATGGAAGCCGCTCAGGAGACGCAGTCGCCGGTGATCGTGCAGGCCTCGCGCGGTGCGCGCTCCTACGCGGGCGACAACTTCCTCTACCACATGATGCTCGCGGCGGCCGAGACCTACCCCGACATCCCCGTCG
>JAXDKU010000004.1:0-10646 GCA_034667005.1 Chloroflexota bacterium | reverse complement strand
CCACCGTACTCCGGGCCGACCGGGTTGTCCGGCGGTGTGCCCCTGGAGTGGCTCCTTACCCTTGCGTCGAACGGCAGGCTTCGTATTCGACATCGCTCGGGATCCGGTTTCGCTGACCACCAGCGCGTCGAGCCACATGGCCTGGCCTGGGGGCCGGCGGGCGGCAGCGCGGCCAGCGCGCGCGCCCGCGTTGGTGCACCTTGCAGTTGCCGATCACGTCCGTGGTGCGGTGTATGTTGACGGCCGGTCAGGCTGGGATGAGTGCCCCTCGCCGAGCGGCCGTCGCGCGCCGACGTCGACATGGGCGGGGCTCCGAGGAGATACCAATGTCGACCAGCGAGTCGGTCCCGTCGCACAGGCATCATCGATCACGGCCGCATCCGAGCCGAAGAAGCCTGGCCATCGCGGCCGTGGTGGCCGCGCTCGCGCTCGGCGGGCCCGGCTCCGCCCTTGCACTGGCTCCCGGCGACCTGACCGAGCCAGACTCCAGTCCCGTCGCGGTCGGCAATTTTCCGTACTCGATCGCGACGGCTGACCTGGACGGCGACGGCGTCCCGGACCTCGCGGTCGCGAACTACCAGTCCGACACGGTCAGCATCCTGCTCAACGACGGTTCGGGTGACTTCACGGAGACCGCGAGCAGCCCGGTGGCGGTCGGCGACTTTCCCGACTCGGTCGTCGCCGCGGACCTGGACGGCGACCTGGATGTCGATCTGGCGGTCGCCAACCAGGCGGGCACGATCTCCATCCTTCTCAACGACGGCCTGGGCACGTTCACGCAGCCGACCTCGAGCCCCGAGACCGCCGGCAACCCGACCGCGCTGGCGGCCGCCGACCTCGACGGCGACCACGACCTGGACCTGGCGACGACGAACGCAGCGGCGGGCACCGTCACCATCCTGCTCAATGGAGGCACCGGCGACTTCACGGCGGCCGCCTCCAGTCCCGAGACGGTCGGCACGGGGCCGTCCGCGATCGTCGCCGCGAACCTGGACGCGGACCCGGACATCGACCTCGCGATCGCGAACGCGGGCTCGGATGACGTCACGATCCTGCTGAACAACGGCACGGCCAACTTCATCGAGCCGATCTGGAGCGTCGAGGCCGCGGGGGACGGTCCGAGCGCGATCGCATCCGCCGACCTCGACGGCGACCTGGACGCCGACCTCGCCGTCACCGACAACGCCAGCTCGGACGTGACGATCCTGCTCAACGATGGCTTCGGCAACTTCGAGGACGCGATCGGCAGCCCGCTGGCCGTCGCGGGCAATCCACCGGCCGTGGCCGCGGCCGACATGGACGGCGATGGGGACGCCGATCTCGCGGTGGCGCAGGCCGAAGGCGGAAGCGTGGCCATCCTGCTCAACGACGGATCGGCCGGCTTCAGCGAGCTGGACAGCAGCCCCGAGCTGACCGGCAACAGTCCGACCGCCGTCGCGGCGGCGGACTTCGACGGCGACCGGCTCCTCGACCTGGCCGTGGCCAACTCCGGCACGGACAACGTGGCCGTCCTGCTGAACCGGACGCAGGAGAACGACCTCGCGATCTCCAACTTCGATACGCCGGACCCGGCGCGGGCCGGCCAGACCCTGACGTACACCCTCCGCATCGACAACCGGGGGCCCTACGACGCCACGCAGGTCGTGGTCACCGACCTGCTGCCGAGCTCGGCAACCTTCGTTTCTGCGTCCGCGACGTGCGTCCAGGCGTCCGGCACCGTCACCTGCACGGTCGGGAGCCTCCCCGTTGGCACCACCAAACAGCTCGAGATCCGCATCCTTCCGCAGACGACGGGCACGATCGTGAACACCGCCACGGTCACGGCCGCGGAGCGCGACGGCCAGCCGAGCAACAACGAGGCCTCCGAATCGACGGTCGTCGAGGGGACCGCACCCGCTTCCACGGGGACGTGCCTCGGCCACCCGGCAACGATCGTCGGCACGGGCCGCGGCGAGTCGATCGTCGGTACCGAGGGCGACGACGTCATCTCGGGACTCGGCGGCGGCGATGAGATCTACGGCCGCGGCGGGAACGACCTCATCTGCGGCGACAACGGCGCCGACCGCATCCGTGGCGGCGCGGGTCGCGACCAGATCTACGGGGGACGCGGCGCGGACGACCTGGGCGGCGGAGCGGGCCGGGACGTGATTCGCGGGGAGGATGGCGACGACCTGCTCGACGGCGGGGCGGGGTTGGACGACTGCGAGGGCAGCGTGGAGGCCGGCGTTCCCCAGGACTGCTGAGGCGGTCCGTCGCACGGGGGCTTCGCGGAGGCGCGTCGGGCACCTCCGTCGGGCGCGACCCACGGAGGTTGGACGCTCGTTGGACGGCAGCGCGTCAGCGTGGACTCCGTCCGCTACCTGAGGGTCCTGCATGTTCCGCTCGCTTTCCCCGAACCACCTGGCCGCGGCGCTGCTCGCCGTTCTGCTGGCGGGCTGCGCCGGCGGCGGGTCCAGCGACCGCTCGTCCGAGACGAAGGTCCCGTCGCGGTCATTCGTCGGCCCGACGCCCGGGGCGTCCGCAGCGGCCGCTCCCTCGGTGCCGGCCGGGCTCGCGAGCATCGGGCCGGCGCTGACGTTCGCGCCCCCGAGCCTCGAGCCGTTCCCGACGCTCGACACGGCGCAGCGCCCCACGCCGATCGACGGCCTGCGGCCACCCGTCCGATTCAGCCGCCAGGCGGTGCAGGATCCCGCGGCGGGGAACGTGGACGCGCTCGTGTTCCTCCTGCCCGACGGATGGCAGGCCCAGGCCGGCGTGCAGTGGCTCCCCGCGTGGGAGCGGCTGGCTTTCCTCCAGACCACGGTCTTCGACCCGTCCACGGGGATCACCATCGATTGGCTGCCCATCCAGGACTTCATCTGGTTCGATCCGCCGGCGGGGCTGTCGGCGCCGATCGGCGGCAACTACCAGGGCAAGGCGTACGTCCCGCCGGCGACGGATCCCGTGCAGTTCGTGGCGGACTTCTGGATGCCGAACGTGCTGCCGCACCTGCGGAACGCCACGCTCGTACGGGTTGACCAGGTGCCCGAGATCGCCGCCGAGTTCGAAACCGGATTTGGAGGCCCGGCCGACGCCTTCGCCTACCGCATGCGGTACCAGTACGACCAGGGCGGCCAGGCGTGGGAGGAGGACGTCTCCTTCGCGCTGCTGTACTCGGCAGCCAACGGCATCACGTCCTGGTACGTCAACTTCGCCTACACGGTCCGGGCACCGCTGGGCGAGCTCGACCGCAACGCCGGCATGATCTCGACGGTGGTCGCCAGCCGGATCACTACACCCGAGTGGGAGGGCATCTACCGCCTGGTGCAGCAGCTCTTCATCCAGGGCATCCGCCAGCAGATGGCCGACACCCTGGCCTTTGGAAACCTGCTCGCACAGTACCGCGCGGAGAGCGCCGCGCTCCAGCAGCAGGTGACCGAGGAGCGGCAGGCGTCACAGGACCGGATTGCCGAGCTGCGAGGTCAGGTCCTCCAGGGCATCGAGACCTACGCGAACCCGTTCAACCAGGAGCTGGTCCAGCTGCCTGTCGGCTGGAGCCAGTACTGGGTCAACGCGCAGGACGAGTACGCGGTCTCGGACCCAGGCTTCGACCCGAACGGGTTCGGTGGTGGAGGCTGGCAACAGCTCCAGCGCCACGACCCGTGAGGGCCGGCAGGCCGACGGTCTCGCGGAAATACTGGTGCACGAACTGCACGGCCATGGCACCCTCCCCGGCCGCGGCGGTCAGCCGCTTCACGGAGTCCTTGCGCACGTCGCCGGCCACAAACACCCCAGGGACACGGGTCTCCAACAGATACGGCCGCCGCTCCAGCGGCCAGCCCGCGGGTCCCTCGCAGACGTAGTCGTGCCCGGAGAGCAGGAACCCCTGCGCGTCCCGGTCGAGCGTCCCCTCCAGCCACTCGGAGCGCGGTGCTGCCCCGATGAACACGAAGAGCGCGTCCGCGGGGACCTGGCTCGTCTCCCCGGTCTTCGTGTCACGGACGAGGATCCATTGGAGGTGGTCCCCTCCCCCGGCGTCGGCGACCGTGGTGTGCGGATGCACGACGACGTTCGGCGCCCGCTCGAGCCGCTCCGTGAGGTACGTGGACATCGTCGCGTCCAGCGAGTCGCTGGTCGTGAGCACGTGCACGACGCGCGCAAAGCGAGCCAGGAACAGCGCCGCCTGCCCGGCTGAGTTGCCGCCGCCCAGCACGTAGACCTCCTGGTCGCGGCAGCTGGACGCCTCCACGGTTGCCGCGCCGTAGTAGACCCCGGCACCAATGAGCGACGCGCAGCCCGGGGCATCGAGCCAGCGGAACGACTGGCCGATGGCGATCAGGATCGTCTGGGACGCGATCTCGACGCCATCGTCCAGTGTCAGGCGCCTCTCAGGTCCCTCGGCTCGTAGTCCGGTCGCGCGGCGCGTCACGACGAGCTCCACGCCGAACCGCTCGGCCTGCTCCACGGCGCGCTCCGCGAGGGCGCTGCCGTCCATGCCGGTCGGGAAGCCGGGATAGTTCTCGATCAGCGCGCTGTAGCCGGCCTGGCCGCCGGGAACGTCCTGCTCGACGATCATCGTGTGCAGCCCCTCGGAGCCCGCAGAGATGGCTGCCGACACGCCGGCGGGGCCGCCGCCGACGATCACCAGGTCGTAGATGGTGCCCGTCGGATCGGTCGAGAGGCCGAGCCGCTCGGCCAGCACGTGCACGTCCGGATCGACCAGGATGGAGCCGTCCGGCAACAAGATGATGGGGACCGCCAACGACTCCGAGGCGATCTCCTCCGCGATCGCCCTCGCCGCGGGATCAGACTGCGGGTCGAGCCATCGGAACTTAACGCGGCTGCGCGCCAGGAATCGCTTCAGCTCGTGGACGCGGGGAGACCAGCGGTCCCCGATGAGCCGGACTCCCTGCTCGAAGAAAACGGGCTGAAGAATCGTCGCCTCCGCTGCCTGCGTCAGCCGCGTCCAGACGGATGTTCCGGACCGCGACCGACGCGCCGGAGCCTGATCGGGTCGACGCCGGATCGCAGTAACCGGCGCTCCTGCGGGTGCCTCATCCCGCGGGCCCCGAGCCTCGAGCCTCGCATCGAAGGGCTCAGCGCGGCGTTCAGCACGGCGCTTGCGGCAGGACGACCGTTCGCGTCGCGCTGGCGCTCGTCCCCGTGCGATCCGTCGCCGTCAGCGTGATCGCATGCGAGACGCCCGGGCTGCACAGGGGTGCATAGAGCCGCACAACGATCTTCTCGCCGCTGCCCAGGACGGGTTCCTGGAGGGTGGTCTGGTCCGTGGTCCAGAACAGCGAGTCGCCGCCGACCGGCTCGCCGTCCGCCGCGGTCGCCGTGCCGGCCAGGGTGACGTCCGCGTACCACTGTCCTCGATCGCGGTCGTAGTCGGTGAAGGCGACCTCCTCACCGTCGGCGGCCGGCTGATCGATCCTGACCGCCGGCAGCGGCTCCGCGACGACGTCGATCTGGAAGAGCGACGAGACAGCCACGCGCGTCGGGTCCGACGGGTCCGTGAGCATCACGGCCATGAGCGAGCTCGCCGGTGCCCGCAACGTCCCGACCACGGTGATGCGCACCGTCTGGCCGGCACGACCGCGCACCTCCTGCCTGTCCAGGCCGATGTCCCATCCCTCGGGCTGGCCGCCGGGAAGGGAGTCGCGGTGCAGCTCCTGGAGCCGGGACAGGCCGTCCTGGACGGCCTTCTCGTTTCCCTGGGTCAGGTCGAACAGGTACTGCCGGGCGTAGTCGGGCAGGGACTCGCGCTCGCTGCCCCAGGGAACCACGAGGGCCGCGGTGAGCGACGCATCCACGGCGAAATGCACGTCCACGGGAATCGCCACCTCGCCCCCGACGGGCAGGTGCACCACCGGCGTCACGGTGGATTCCGCCGCGAATCCGGCGAAACCGGCAGGTGCGGACCGGGCGCGCAGGCCTGCTCCGGCGACCGCCAGGCCGGGGCGCGTCTGCGGGACGACCTGTCCGGTCGGCATCTCGATCGTCATGGCGGCCAGCGACGCGACCGTGAGCGTGCCGGAACGATTGCCGAGATCGTCCTGGAAACGGTAGACGAGCGTGCCGCTGCTGGACGGCGGCTTCACCGTCCAACTGTGATCCGAGATAGCGCCCTCGACCGCGTCGTCTTGCGTCGCGAACGTGACGACCGGCGGAATGCCCGTCACGAGATCGCCAAGGCTCGGGTCCGGGATCGAGAGCACCGCGAACGTGCTGGGCCGCACGCCCGCCGGGTACAGCTCATGGAGCCACACGTCCGTCCCCGTGACGATGGCGCCGCCGTCGAGCACGCTGCCGCCCTGGAGCTTGCTCAGCCAGTGAAGGACGGGCGACGTCACCACGGTGACGGGCCGGGTCGG
This sequence comes from Chloroflexota bacterium, assembly GCA_034667005.1. GTDB lineage: Bacteria > Chloroflexota > Limnocylindria > Limnocylindrales > CSP1-4 > JAFMJV01. Next base: position 4,290 of record JAXDKU010000004.1, on the reverse strand, counting down.
AGTCGGGACGCTCGTCGGCGCGCCGGTTGGGGTGGAGCCGGCGGCGGCGCTGGCCCCGGCGGCGGTAGGCGTGGGGCCGCCGAGCGGCGGGGTCGCCACGGCGAGCTGGGTCGGACTCGCCGTGGCCGCGGTGCCGCCGGCGGGCAGGCACGACTTGACCGTGACGCCGATGCCCACGATCGAGGCGATGACGAGGCCGACGGCGACGACCAGGCCGTTCAGCGTCTGGAGTGACTTCGTGGCGTTGCCGACCGCGCCGTTGAAGCGCGCCGACGCGCTCTTTTTCCGGCGCCGGCTCGGCGGTGGCTGTTCCCGATCCTCTGCGCCCACGGATCGCGGCCTCGGCTAACCCTGTTCGGGGCAGGAAACGAGGGCGAGTCTATGCCTTTCGCGACCCCGGTGACCAGCATTTATACACAGGACGACCCGGCACTTCGAGGCTCGCGAACCGGCTTCAACCCTCGCCGGCCATCCGGTGGGACGCCCGGGCGCGGTTCAGCAGCAGCTCGCGCTCGCGGGAGTTGCGCGTCAGGTCTGCGGCCCGCCTCAGCTCGGCTGCCGCCTCGTCGTTCCGGCCGAGCTTGGCCAGCAGGTCGCCACGCACGGCCGGCAGGAGGTGGTACGCCTGGAGCGTCGGCTCGGCGCGGAGTTGATCGACGAGATCGAGACCGGCCGCCGGACCGAACGCCATGCCCACCGCCACGGCACGGTTCAGCTCGACGACCGGCGACGGCGCCAGCTCGGCGAGCGCGTCGTACAGCGCGGCGATTCGTTCCCAGTCCGTGTCCGCGGCGGTCCTCGCCCTCGCGTGACAGGCAGCGATCGCGGCCTGGAGCTGGTACGGACCCGGCTCCCCGTTGAGCCGCTCCGCGCGCTCCAATGCGGCAAGCCCTCGCCCGACCAGGAGCCAATCCCAGCGGGCGCGGTCCTGGTCCAGCAGCAGCACCGGCTCGCCCGCCGGTCCGCGCCGGGCCCGCGAGCGGGACGCCTGGATCTCCATGAGCGCCACGAGACCGTGGACCTCCGGCTCCCGCGGGACCAGCTCGGCCAGGATGCGGCCCAGCCGCAGGGCCTCGCCCTGGAGCTGCGGTCGCGTCCACTCGTCGCCGGCGGTGGCCGAGTACCCCTCGTTGAAGACCAGATACACGACCTGGAGAACCGACGACAGCCGACCGTCGAAGTCCGTGCCGGCGGGAACCTCGAACGGCACGTGGGCCTCGGAGAGCGTCCGCTTCGCCCGCACGATCCGCTGGGCCACTGTGCTCTCCGGGACCAGGAAGGCCCGCGCGATCTCGTCGGTCGCCAGACCGCCGAGCAGGCGGAGCGTCAGCGCCACCCGCGCGTCCACCGAGAGCACGGGATGGCAGCAGATGAAGACCAGGCGGAGCAGGTCGTCGCCGATGGGATCGTCGAGCCGCGCCTCGACGTCGGGCTCCGCGAGCTCCTCGTCGACCTCCGACTGGCGCCCGAGCTCCTGCGCCTTGCGCTCCAGGGTCTGCTTGCGACGCAGCTGGTCGATGCCGCGCCGCTTGCCGATGGCCATGAGCCACGCGCCGGGGTTATCCGGCACGCCCGATTCGGGCCACTGCTGGAGCGCGGCCACCAGCGCGTCCTGTGCCAGGTCTTCGGCCAGGCCCACGTCCCGCACGATGCGCGTGAGCCCCGCGATGAGGCGGGCCGACTCGATGCGCCAGACCGCCTCGATCGCGCGATGTGTCTCGGATGCCGTCACGCCACCCCGGTCTGGGTGGTCACCCCGGCGCGGATCCGCTCATCGCGGGCTCGCAGCTCCGGGGTCAGGTTCTCGCCGAAGTCCTGCGACTCGAAGATCTCGCGAATCTCGACGCCGGGATCCTCGCCCTCGGGAGCAGGCACGCCTGCCGCCGAGAGGAGCGCGTACATGCGCTTGACCCACTCGGTGGCCTCGTCCATGTCGCGGACCTGCCACAGCCAGAAGCCGGCGACCAGCTCCTTGGCCTCGGTGAAGGGCCCGTCGATGACGGTCGCCTTGCCACCGGACCAGCGCACCTTCGCGCCCCGCGAGCTGGGATGGAGGCCCTCGCCGGCAAGCATCACGCCGGCCTGGACGAGCTCCTCGTTGAACCCCATCATCGCGCCGATCAGGCGCTCGTCCGGCAGCTGGCCGGCCTCGGAACGCTCGTCGGCCTTCATCAGAACGATCACCTTCATGACTGTCTCCTGTTCGTCTGTCTCTGGAGCGGACCCGTCGTGCCGGCCCAGCCGGCTCGATCCGCGCTCTATCTACGCGTCGAACGGGCCACCACAAGAATCGACATCCGCCGGTCAGCCCTCGAAGAATTCGCGGAGCACCCGCCCGAGGACCTCTGCGGCGACGTTGTGCTCCTGGCCCTCCAGGGAACGCCGCTCGGCCCCGGGGATGGCAGCGGCGAGCGCGTCGGCCGTCTCGGCGAGGAACGGGAAGCTCGCCGTGCCCGTGGCGATGAGCGTGGGCACGCGCACGTCGCCCGCCCGCTCCGGCAGCGCGTAGTCGCCCATGACCTCGGCGTCGTAGGCGAGCGTGTGCGCGAGCGCCTGCTGGTTCGCCCACCACGGCTGTGACCGCGCGAACGCCGCGAACTCGGCCGGCAGCCCGACCACCTGGGTCATGAAGTACTCCACGGCGTCACCGCGCCGGTCCTCCGCGACCAGCGCGCGGTAGATGCTGGCCGTATCCCGAACCGGTCGCGGCCGGCTGTCGCCGACGATGTACGGCGGCTCCCACAGCGCGAGTCTCTCGATCGGCAGTCTCGCCGCGGCGGCCTCCAGCGCCAGCGCCGCACCCGACGACGAGCCGAAGGGGTGTGCCGAACCTCCCGCAGCTTCGATCACGGCCGCGATGTCCTCGACCTCGCGCTGGACGGCGTAGGGCTGCGTGTCCGTGCTGGGGCCACGGCCGCGCCGGTCGTAGTTGTAGACGGTGAAGTGCGGGGCCAGCTCGCCGGCCAGCGGGGCGTTGGAGGACCGGTCGACCGACCCGCCGCTCACCAGGACCACCGCGGGTCCCTCGCCGAGCCGGTCGTAGGCGATGCTCGTGCCGTCCCCGGACGTGACTCGCTCCATGGAAGTGCTCCTTCTCGATCTGCTGCGTCGATCCTAGGCGCTGCCCGGATGGACGGCCTCTCACGAGTAGGTCGGCGCCGGGAGCGGGGTCTCGACATCGGCGGCGCCGTAGCCCTCCCAATCCATGTTCTCGAGGCGATCGGGGTCGCCTGCCGGAGCAGCGCTCCCTCGAGGCTCGGGCCGTCCGACTGCCCGCGTGAGGGCCGATCCCGGCCCAGCCGCGATACTGCCCCCGATGAGCCACGACGCCCTCTACTGGAACCGCATGAATGACCCCGTCATCGCGCGGTTTCGCCAGAACGCCGGCGTGGTCAACGGCCGCCGGTGGCCCCTGATCCTGCTGACCACCATCGGCGCGAGGAGCGGCCAGCCGCGAGTCACACCGCTCAACTTCAGCACCGATGCCGGCCGGATCGTGGTCATCGCGTCGAAGGGTGGCTCGGCAACGCACCCGGGCTGGTATCTGAACCTCGTCGCGAACCCGGAGGTCACCATCGAGACGGGCACCGAGACGTTCCGCGCCCGCGCCACGATTGCGCAGGAGCCGGAACGCACTCGCCTGTTCGATCAGCAGGCGGCCCAGATGGCCTTCTTCGACAGCTACCGGCAGCGCGTCACGGCGCGACAGATCCCCGTCGTGATCTTCGACCGCCTCGACTGAGGGACGGATCGGGGTTTCGATGGCGTCGACGCGGCCGAGAGCCGCAGTCGTGCCCGGGGTTTCCTTCACTGATGCACCCGTGGACTGGCGGCCGGAAGTTCGCTTCCCCTGGACTCGTGCGAGCGCTGATCGGTAGCCGTTTCCAGCTACTTCCGTCCGTTTCTCGCCGATCAGCGGCCCGAGATCTCGTCTCGGAGTCCACCGACGACTGGATGAAAGGAACGGTCGTCGCACGCTCCGCTGCTGGGCCCTGCCGCCCGCCGGGAGCCACGAGACGCGCCGCCAATTCATACTGCCCTCGTGACCGATGAACTCGATGCGCTCGCCGTGGAGTATCACGACTTCCAGCGCCGCATGGCACCCACCTACGCGCATCTCGAGGGCGACTACCGCTTCGCCGAAACGTTCGAAGACGTCAGCCGAGCCGCCGAGGACCGGCGCATCCAGGACGATCGCGACTTCGCCCGCCGCGCGACCGCCATCGACGAACGTCAGCTCGGAACCCAGGACCGCATCACCCGCGAGATGATCGCGTGGAGCGCCTCGGT
>JAXDKU010000003.1:0-81297 GCA_034667005.1 Chloroflexota bacterium | reverse complement strand
GCTCCGCTTCGCCGCTCCCATGCGTGGGTTGACCCACCGTCACCATCCTCCTGCCCTGCTTCGTGCGTCGATGCTACCAAGCCGCGTCGCGCCGCCGACCCCTCGGGCGCGGCGCCACCGTTCGAGCGGCAAGATTCCACGCACCGTGGACGGACGTGCCCGGCCAGGCGGTCGTGGGTGGCTGGTTGGCGGTCGTGGGTGGCGCGTCGTGGGCTGCGTGGTCGTGCGTGGCTGGGCAGGCGGTCGCGGGTAGCGCGTCGTGGGTCGCGCGTCGCGGGCCGCGCGTCGCGGGCCGCGTGGCGGTCCACGTGCAGGAATTCACGTTTCGTGAACAGGTTTTGGGCGGAACGTGCTGCCGACTGTGCCTCCATCCGGGTCGATGGCTCGGTCGTTGCGGTCGGCGGCCCTTTGGCGCTGCCGTTGCCTCTGTTCGACGGCCGCCCACCGTCGTGCTCGAGGGCATTCCAGCGTGCGCGGTCCCGGCGGGCCAGCGTCAAGGCCGTGAAGGGGCCGAGAGTGACGTCTTGTTCACGGAGCGTAGAAATGTGTCGAGATGCGCCGTGGGGAGGCATCGATCGCGAACGGAGGGCCGAGTGGGCCGCATGCCGGCGCGAATGGCGCTTCCGACCGGCCGTGGCACGCGCCGCCGGCCTTAGCGCTCGCTGCCGGCCAGGCCGGGCTCGCTCCGGTTCGCGACCGGCCTAATTCGAACCCGCGTGGCGTAAGCCTCTCGGATCGACGTGTCGAGCCGCCATCCAGCGCGCGAGGAGGCCAAATGCCTCTCCGGGTTGGCATTTGGCCACGCATCCCGCGCCTAACGCCACCGCCAGTCGCGTATGGCCAGGTTCCCGACTCGGCCAGGGGCGAACGCTACGGGCACTGGCGTTTGGCGAACTCGGCGGCCCGCCCCGAAGCGAATGCCGGCAGGAGTTGGCGTTTGGCCAACTCGGCGGCCCGCCCAGGGGCGAACGCCACGGGCACTGGCGTTTGGCCAACTCGGCGGCCCGCGCCAGGGGCGAATGCCCGGGCGGTGGCGTATGACCGACTCGGCGGCCGGCAGCGGGCTCCGCAGGCCCGAAGCCAGCGGCACGGTCGGCCCGCGTCTGAGCATCTCGGCGGTGGGACAGGTTCCGCGAACCCTCAGCGCGGCACGGTCCAGCCCGGCGGGAGGTCGCCGAACGGGATCTTCTCCTCGGCGAACGCGGCGACGATGCGGCGTCGCAGCTCGGCCGCCGTCGCGCGCCGGTCCGCCGCCACGACCATGGCCGAGGCCTGAAGGAGCACGCCCGACCCGGTCATCGACTGGACGCCCTGCACCTGGGGCGCGTCCAGGAACCGGGGGCGCCAGGAGCCCTCGGCACGCATGGTGTCCGCCGCGACCTGGGCGGCCGCCTGGGCGCGCTCCAAGTCTGCCGGCTCGCGGATCGGCACGTCGACCAGGATGCGTCCCCAGGCGCGCGTCTGGTTGCTGGCCACGGCGATCAGCCCGTTGGGCACCACGTGCACCGTCCCGTCGGCATCGCGGAGGACCGTGCGGCGCAGGCCGAGCTCCTCCACGGTCCCCGTCGCGTCCGCGATCCGGACCAGGTCCCCGGTCGCGTACTGGTTCTCGATGAGGATGAACGCGCCGGCGACGATGTCACGGACCAGGTTCTGGAGGCCCAGCCCGATCCCGAGGCCCAGCAGCCCGAGCCCGGCGATGACCGGCCCGAGGTCCACGCTGAGCACGCCGAGCACGGCCAGTCCGCCCAGCACGAGCACGCCGAGCCGGGCGAGATTCCCGCCGAGCGTCTCCAGGGTCCGGCGACGCTTCGCTTCCTCCGCGGCAGTCAGGCGCGCCCGTGTGTCCTCACCGAGCTCCGGCTTGGCGAACCCCGCGACCGCTCGATTCACCACGCCCTGCGCGAGGCGCAGGCACAGCCACGTGAGGACGAGGATGACGACGAGCGACAGGACGATCCGGATGAGCTCGCGCTGGTCGAAGCTGGCCAGAAAGGCGTTCAGGTCCATGGGCGGACCAGCCTATCAGCGCACCTCGGCGCCCTGGCGCGCCAGGCGCGCGTGGTCCGTGCCTTCCGCGGCGGTTTCCCTGGCACGTGCCTCGAGCGCGGCGGCGAGCGAGCCCTCGAACGCGCTGACGACGCGATCAACGATGCCGGCCTGCGCGTGCGCCTCGCACATGAACCAGGGCTCGCGCGAGTCCGGCTCCGGCATGGCGCCGCGCTGGAACATGCCGACCGCGACGGCGTCGTACAGCTCGTGGTCGGTGCCGGCCCATCCCCGGTAGTCGTCGGGAAGCGCCTCGGCGAACATCACGCCGAACATCGCGGGAACCCCCGTGAACACATACGGGAGCCCATGGCGGTCGATCACCTGCGCCACGCCGGCCTGGATCTCGAGGCCCGTGCGACGGATCGTCTCGAGCGCGTCGGTGTCCCGGATGATGCCGAGCACGCGGGTCGCCGCGGCCGCCGCCACGCGGTTGCCCGCATACGTGCCGCCGTGGCTGACGTGCTCGGGGAGCATCCCCATCACGTCCGCGCGGCCCCCGAACGCCGCAACGGGATAGCCGTTCCCCATGGCCTTCGCATACGTGGCCATGTCCGGGGTGATCCCGAACGCCTCGGCGGCACCGCCGCGGGCCAGCCGAAAGCCCGTCTTGACCTCGTCGAAGATCAGCAGCGCGCCAAACTCCTGGGTGAGCGCCCGCACCCCCGCGAGGAAGCCCTCCCGCGGGAGGATGCCCTGGGCGTTGCCGAGCAGCGGCTCGATCAGCACCGCGGCGATGTCCTCGCCTTCGCGCTCGAACACGCGCCGAAGGGTGCCGAGGTCGTTGTACGGCACGGGAATCACCGTGTCGCTCACCGCCTTGGGGATGCCACGGCCCCACGCGAGGCGGACCGGGTTCTCGCGATCGCCGAGCTCGCCGACGTCGTTCGGCAGGACGCTGATCAGCGCGTAGTCGTGGACGCCGTGGTACTGCCCTTCGAACTTGACGATCTTGTCGCGGCCGGTGAAACCCCGCGCCACCCGGAGCGCGTGCATGGTGGCCTCGGTGCCCGACACGGTGAGGCGGACCATCTCGCAGAACGTCAGTTCGCAGATGAGCTCCGCGGCGGATAGCTCGTCCTCGCTGGTGAGGCTGAAGCTGACCCCGAGCCGCATCCGCTCGTTGACGTAGTCATCCACGCGGTCGTCGCCGTGGCCCAGGATCGCGGGCCCGTAGCCCATCCGCAGGTCCACGTACTCGTTGCCGTCCATGTCCCACACCAGTCCGCCCTTGCCTCGGTCGACGTAGACCGTCTCCTCGTCCCAGGCCCGGAAATTGGAGTCCGTGCCGCCGGGCAGCGTCTTCCTGGCGCGGTGGTAGAGCTCGAGCTGGCGCGTCCGTCGCAGTCCGCTGCCGCCGACCGTAGGCATGACCGGCTCCTCGTGTGCGAGATTCGTGGCGGATGGCGCTTTACACGACGAATCACTGTGGAGAACTGCCGCGCATTGTAGGGGATGCGAACGGCCAGCGGCCGTCGAACAGTCGACGCGTACACTCGCGCCGATGACCTCCACCATGGATCAGCGGGGGCGCGAGGCCGCGCCGGGAGCCACCCATCCGCTGTTCGACATCGACGCCGTCCGCGGCCGTTTTCCGGCGCTCGCGCGCCAGGTGCGCGGTCAGCCCGTGGCCTACCTGGACGGGCCCGCAGGCACCCAGGTGCCCGACGAGTGCATCGCCGGGATCGCCGAGTACCTGCGATCGAGCAATGCCAACAGCCACGGCGCGTTCACGGCCTCCGAGGAGACCGATGCGCTCCTGACGGACGCACATGCGGCGATGGCCGACTTCCTCGGCGCCGCGGATCCGGCCGAGATCGCGTTCGGGCCGAACATGACCACACTGACCTTCGCCGTCAGTCGGGCGATCGGGCGCACGCTGTCGCCGGGCGACGAGATCGTCGTCACCAGGCTCGACCACGACGCGAACGTCGCGCCGTGGCTGGCCGTCGCGGAGGATCGGGGCGCGGTCATCCGGTGGGTGCCGATCGTCGCGGAGGACTGCACGCTCGATCTCGAGGCGCTCTCCGGGGTCCTCGGACCGCGCACGCGGCTGATCGCCGTCGGCCTCGCCTCGAACGCGGTCGGCACGATCAACCCGGTGCGGCAGATCGCGGACATGGCACATGCGGCCGGCGCGCAGATCTGGGTGGACGCCGTGCACGCGGCGCCGCACCTGCCGATCGACGTGGCGGCGCTCGACGTCGACTATCTCGTCTGCTCCGCGTACAAGTTCTACGGCCCGCACCTGGGCATCCTCTGGGGGCGCCGCGCGCTGCTGGAACAGCTTCCCGCCTACAAGGTGCGGCCCGCCGGCGACGAGCTGCCGCACCGCTTCGAGACGGGCACGCAGGCGCACGAGCTGCTCGCCGGGCTGATGGGCACCGTCGAGTACCTCGAATGGCTTGGCGGCACCGCGGGCGGCGCACCCGCGGGCGGCCCACCCGGAGGCACGCGTCGCGAGAAGCTGCGCGCCGCCATCGCCGCATCACGGGACTGGGAGCGAGAGCTGGTCCAGGAGCTGATCGCGCGAGTCGGCGCGATCCCCGGCGTGCGGATCCGCGGCATCACCGACCCGGCGCGTGCCGACGAGCGCTGCCCGACGATCAGCTTCACGCTCGACGGCCACCACCCGCGGGACGTCGCCGCGTTCCTCGGGAAGAGCGGCATCTCCGTCTGGGACGGCGACTACTACGCGTGGGAGCTCATCCGGGCACTGGGGCTGGCCGAGTCGGGCGGGATGGTGCGCGTTGGACTCGTCCACTACAACACCCGGGCCGAGATCGACCGGCTCGTGCGATCCCTGGAAACGCTCACCAGCGGAGGAACGCCATGAAGGGGTCCCTGCGGTTCATCGTCGCGCTGCTCGGGGCATTGCTGGCGGTGTCTGTGATCGGCGGTGGCGCCGTGTTGGCCGGCCCCCAGGTCCACTGGGTGGACGGCACCGACGGCACGGCCGGGCCGGGCTCATGCGGCGGACCGGGCATGGCGTTCGTCGAGATCCAGTCCGCGGTGAACGCCGCCGGGCCGCGCGACACGATCAACGTCTGCCCCGGCACGTACAAGGAACAGTTGCTGATCAATGGCAACCGAAAGGGTCTGACACTGCGCTCCGTGGAGCGCTGGCAGGCGACGATCGTCACTCCGAACGCGCTCTCGGGAGATGCGAACCTCGTCACAATCCAGGCAGTCAATCGAATCCGCATCCAGGGGTTCCGCTTCCTCGCCCGGACCGGCGAACCCTGCAACCTCCTCGCGTTTGCCGTGGTCGTGATCGGCGGAGCCCGGAATGCGGTCGTGACCGGGAACCGCTTCCGTCCCAAGGGCACCGACACGTGGGGCGGCCCGTGCGGACTGAATGGCGCCGTGTGGGTCGACGGCCAGTACTCGAGCGCGACCATCGACCACAACCTCATCAAGGACTGGATGCAGACCGCGGTCCGGGTGGACGAGGGCAAGGCGCTCATCGAGGGGAACTCGTTCAGGTCCATCCACGCCGCGGAGGATCTCGGCGTCGATTGCCCTGGCACGGCGATCTACTCGCTCGGCGCCGCCACGGTGTCCGGAAACGCCGTGTCGTCAGCCCCGCGGGCGTGCCCTGCCGCGGGCGTGCTGCTGAGCGGCGGCAGCGGGTCGGTCACGGACAACGTGATCACCGGCATGTCCGACGGCATCCAGCTGAGCGGCGTCCCCGCGGACGTGTCCGGCAATACCGTCACGAGCAGCACGAGCTACGGCATTCACGTGGGCAACACCACGGCCGGCGCGAACATCCACGACAACGACGCGCGGAACAACGACACCATTGATTGCCAGGACGACAGCAACGGTGGCGCGACGTACGGAACGGCGAACACCTGGTCCAACAACCGCGGCAGCGTCGACTCGCCCGATGGGATCTGCTCCGCGCCGTAGAGGCTCGGCGGGAAACTGACGGTTGTAACCGCGGCACGCGGGGGTAGGCTGTCGCGGCTGCGACCCGATGCCTGCCCAGGCTCCGAGCAAGCGGTCGCGGCCGGAGGTGGATCGTGAGACTGCGCTACCGCGGCATGGCCGCATTTCTTGGTGCCTGCCTGGCACTGCCCCTGCTGGCCGGTTCGGCATCGGCCATAACCGGCTCCACGTACTGGGTGGACGCCGACGGCATGGCGGGGCCGGCCAACTGCGACCAGACGACGCCCGCCAGCGCGAGCACGACGATCCAGGCGGCCGTCGACCTCACGGCCGCGGCCGACATCGTCAAGGTCTGTCCCGGCACGTACCTCGAGGACGTGGTGATCAACGGGTACGCCGGACACTCCGGCATCACGCTGGTCTCGGTCGAGCCCTTCAAGGCCAAGATCCAGAGCCCGGACGATCAGAGCGGCTATGACTTCCCCGGCCAGCTCATCTCGATCTACGCGGCCGACGGCGTCACGGTCCAGTGGTTCCGCCTGGCGGCCAAGGTCGTCGGGACGTGCTCGAACACGGCCGTCGCCGTCGCGGTCTTCGGCGGGTCCATGAACACCACGATCATCGCGAACCGCATCCGGCCGACCGGGGCAAACACCTGGAACGGCCCGTGCGGGCTGCTGAAGGCCGTTCGCGTGGAGGGTCCGTCCAACGCCACGATCAGCTACAACCTGATCAAGGACTGGACCTACACGGGCATCGACGTCGCTCCGGGCGCCAAGGTCCGCATCAAGCACAACTCGATGCGGACCCGCCATGCGGCCTACGACGGAGCGAACTGCTTCGGCGTGGCGATCTCGTCGTACCAGGGCAACGTCACCGCGGCCTACAACCAGATCAACCAGCCCGTCGGCGTCCACCCGTGCCAGGGCAATGGCATCAGCATCCAGGGTGGCCGCGCCAACATCCGGCACAACACCATCGACGGCATGTTCTACGGGATCGAGCTGACCACGGACGGGACGAACGGCCCGTGGTTCGCCAACGTGGCGAACAACCGCGTGATGAACAGCAACCTGTACCGCGCCGGGATCAAGGTCTGGTCCGGCGTGGCCGGAGCCAACATCCACGACAACGACGCGAGCGGCAACGACGGGCTCGCCTGCGACGACGATACGACGGGCACAGGCACGGCCTCGACGGCCAACACGTGGACCAACAACGTCGGGCCGAACGACGACCCGGACGGGATCTGCTCGGCGACCTAGCGCCGCGGCATCCTGGCCCCGCGAGGCGTGCGCATCACCCCTCGCGGGGCTTCACCCACTCCGGGAGCCAGCGACTCAGGGTCGCGAGCGGCAGCGTGCCGTGGCCGAGCACCGCGTCATGGAACGCGCGAAGGTCGAAGCGGTCGCCATCGCGCGCCTCCAGCTGCGCCCGGAGCGCCTGGATCTCCCGCTGGCCGGTCATGTACGAAAGGGCCTGCCCCGGCCAGGCGATGTAGCGGTCGGTCTCGGTCTCGGCCTCGAGCTGCGTCAGGCCGGCGGCGGACTTCATGAAGTCCACGGAACGCTGCCGGTCCCAGCGGAACGCATGCAAGCCGGTGTCGACGACCAGCCGGGCGGCCCGCCATGCCTGGGCGTCCAGCATGCCGAAGCGTTCCTTCGGGCCCTCGTAGAGCCCGATCTCGTCGGCGAAGCGCTCGCTGTACAGGCCCCAGCCCTCCGGGTAGGCGGCTCCCGTGAGGCGCGCGCCGAGCCGGCGGAAGGCCGGCATGTCATAAAGCTCCGCCTCCAGGGCGATCTGGAAGTGGTGGCCCGGAACCGCCTCGTGATAGGTCGTGGTTGCCAGCCGGTGCAGCGGGCGCTGCGACGGGTCGAACGTGTTGATGAAGTAGATGCCGGGCCGCGAGCCGTCCACGGCCGGCGCGAAGTAGAAGGCCGACGGCGCCTCCTGCTCCTGGTGCGGCTCCACGGCCCGAACCTCGCACGCCGCGCGCGGCAGGCGGCCGAAGTAGCGAGGGGCGACGGCGTCCGCCTTCTCGATCTGACGGCGCGCCAGCTCCACGAGCTGTGACGGCTCCGTCGCGAAGTTCGTGGGGTCCTGCTCCAGGTGCGCCCGGAATGCGGCGACGTCGGCGAAGCCGAGCTCCCGGGCGATCTCCGCCCGCTCCCGGTTCAGCGACTCGATCTGGGCCAGGCCGTAGTCGTGGATCGCCTGGGGATCTTCCTGGAGGGTGGTCGAGGCGAGGATGGCGTAGCGGTACAGCTCATCGCCATCCGGAAGCCAGCAGATGCCCTCCCCTTCCCGCGCCGATGGGGCGTAGTCCTCGAGCGCGGCCAGGTACGCGGCCATCGCCGGGCGGACGTCGCGCTCGAGGGCGGCCTCAATGGCGGTCCGGGTGCCCGGATCGGCCTCGGGATGCGCCATCAGGAGGGGATGCTCCTGCGTGGGTGTCTGGACCGCGCGGCGGACCTGCGTGATGGTGCGTTCGACGACCGCGCGCGCCGCCGTCCGGCCGGCGCGCCTGCCCTCCTCGATGTTGGCCTTCACGTGCTCCATGTAGGCGGGGTACGCGGCCAGCCGGGCGAGCGCCGTGCGCAGCCGCTCCGGCGTGTCGATGCGCTGGAAGCGCGCCATGTCCCCGGGGAGGTTCTGGGGGCCGCCAAGCTGGTCGATGGCGTCCATCTGCCAGACGCGGTGCTCGTGGTGCGAGAGGCGCAGCTTCGCCACCACCCGGAGCATGTCGAGGGTGATCCGGTCGTCGGTCGTCAGGTCGGGCGAATCGGCCGCGTCAGCGTCGCGCAGGAGGCGTTGGAGGCCGTCCACCTCGTGCTGCCGGCCTTCGGGGCTCGGATCGTCCCACCGGTCGTTCCAGCGCTCGTCGCCGAGCGCCGTGGCCCAGAGGGGCTGCGTCTCCAGGAACCAGTCCCAGAAGCGGTCCGCCAGATCGTTCACGGGGGACGGCGCGATCGCGGCCGTGGTCATGGTCTGCCTCCTGGTTCAGCCGAAGAGCGCGAGCTGCTCACCCTGCTGCTCGATCTCCGGGTCGAGCCCGAGCATCGGTTCGAGGCTCTCGAGGCTCGCGTCGTCGCGCGCCCACAGGCTGCGCACGTGGTCGGATTTCAGGATATGCCAGTTGTCCTCTTCCATCCGCTCGCGAAGGAGCGGCGACCGGGCGATCTTCAGCCGGACGAGCTCGGTGCGCTCTGGCGGGACGACCAGGAACCGGACCAGGTTGTCAGTCGACGCGATGCGCGGGCCGCGTCGCAGGACGGGCTCGTCGAGCATCGCCGTCCACTCCATCTCGAAGAGGAAGGTGGCCTTGCCGCGCAGGTACCAGATGCAGTCGACGGCCTCCAGCGCCTCCGACGCTCCCTGGCTGACGAGCGGCAGGTAGACGCGCTGCTCCAGCTCCGAGAGCAGCTCCCGGAGGGGTGCCCCGCGATACAGGCGGCGCTGCTCGCGCGGGGCGATCCAGCAGCGGAGGCCGAGGCGGTGGCCGAACTCGGCCAGCATGCCGACGATCGTGCCGTGCTCCTCCGTGCGCCCCTGGAGGGAGTCGTCGGTGCGGAGGAGGCCGTCCGCGCCCGGCTCAGCGGCGCGGTACGAATCCAGGCAGGCGCGGACCAGTTCCTCGTCCGGCGTGTCGTGCCCGCGGAACATCGTCGCGATGCGATCGAAGAAGGCCGACTCGGTGAGGCCGCCGCTCGTCGAGAGCAGGCTGAAAACGGCCCACTCGAGGCGATCCGAGAGCGGAGTGCGCGCCGCGGCCGCGTCCGCCGGCTCGCGCAGCCACCAACGCCCGGGCTCGAGCTCGCGGAGCCTCGGATGGTCGGGCCGGCGCAGCTCCTCCATGACGATCTCGAGGAGCAGGCTGACCGGATCCGACCCGGATGCGATGCCGGTCCAGGTGGGAATGGCCTCGGACAGGATGTCTCGCGCGGGCGGCCGCGGCGCGAGCGCCGGGTCGGGCGGCTCGGGTGCCGTGGCCTCGGAGCCCGGCTCGACGAAGGGTCCCGGGTCCTCCGCGGCCAACGCGGTCCGGGCGTCACTTCCTGGGGGCGTCGCACCGGGGTCGCCGGGCTGCGCGGCACCGGCCTGCAGCTCCGCCAGCGGAGCTCGAACGGGCCGGCTGGGATCTCGCCAGGAGGGTCCCGCTGGGCTGGACCCATTGGTGGGCGCTCGTCCCGTGGCGTTCCCCGACCGCGACGGCGGCACGGACGCGTCGTACGGGGAGGTGTCGGATTCCGGCCCGGACGTGGGCGGGGCGTCGGGCGTGCGCTGCTCCAGCTTGGTTGGCACGACCTCGTCCAGGACGCCGGCGCGCTCGGCAGCCGCTTCCGCCCGGTCCTCGGTCTCCGAGAAGGTCTGGGTGCCGACCAGGCGGCGCAGGTGGCCCAGCCGGTCGAGCCCGATCAGCACCTCCCCGAGCAGGCGCTCGAAGCGGGCAGGCTCGCCGCGGGCCTGGAGCACGCCAACGGCCAGGTCGGTCACGGCCTGCTCCACTGTCGCCAGTTGGAAGGCGCCATTCGGATCCGCGTCGGCGGCGCCGGGCTGCGAGGCCGCGGCCGAGGCGGCCGGCACCGCGGATGTGACCGGCCGGTTGGTGCCGTCGGCATCCAGGCGGCGCGGCGTCGGCAGCGGACCGATGTCCGCGGGCAGCTCCGCGCTCGGTGGCAGGAACTCCAGCGTGCCCGCGATCTCGTCGCCCGCTTCCGCAAGCACGGCCCCGCTCAGGCGGTACCCCGCGGCCACGCCCCCGAGCACGCCCGCGACCAGCCCTCCGGCGCCGGCCCGGTCGAGCATGAGGACGACCCGCGCGTCCGGTCCGAGCGCAGGCCGGACCGCCGCCAGCGACCGCCGCAGCACGGCCGAGTCCCACGCCCACTCCCCGCGCGGCGTTGGCAGGTACAGGGCTTCGAGGGGCAGCGTCGACGCGGCGTCGCGTCCCAGCGCAAGGCTGGTCGCGACATACGCGAAGCTGAGGTTCTCCGCCGACCAGTGGGTGGGTAGCTGGGCCAGCACGAGCCGGACCCTCGGGCGCGCCGGCCCATCCCCGGAGTCGGCGCCCGTCGCCGCCCCCGCCAGGTCGTCCGGGGCCAGCGAGCTGCCCTGCTGGATCACCACGTTCGCAGAGCCGTCGAGCAGCGTGGCCACGTCACGGCCCAGCCGCGCCTGCGTCTGTCCGGTGGTCTGCGATTCGAGGCGCTGCACGAACGCGCGGACGGTGCGGCAGCCTTCCTCAAACACGAGCCACGGGTTCCGCTCGCGCCACTGCCGGTCCTGTGTGCGCCGGACGCGCCCGCCGGTGATGCGCAGCGCCGCAACGCGGCCGGGATAGCTGTTCAGCCGGCTTGCGGGCAGTGCCATGTGGACGACCGCCAGGCGGAGGGCGGCAGCGATCGAGTCCGGCCGCAGGTCGCGCTCGATTCTGTCCGTGATCGCGGCGATGGCGTTGAGGGTCCGCGGCGTGTACAGCTCGAGCACCTGGTCGGGCAGGTCGTCCTCGTCCGCCAGTCGCGGCGGGAACCGCGCCAGGAGCGCCTCCCAGGCCCGGCGCGTGTCGACGTCCGCGGCGAGCTCCAGGTCCTCCGCGTCGACCGGCACGAGACGGCCCGCGTCGCCGGACTTGCACGCCGTGCACCGGTACGACTTCCGCGACGGCGCGGGGGCGTCTCCCTCCCAGATGAATTCCTCGACCACGACGGGGCGCCCGCACTGTGCGCACCGCGAGGTGAACCACTCGTTGATCGCGGCGCGCAGGCCGACGTTCCCGGAGGGCTGCATGGCCATCGCATTGAGCGCGGCGTCGAAGTGGCGCAGGTCCGGTGGCCGCAGAACGACCTCCGAAACCAGCCGCGTCAGCGCCGAAGACTCCAGGTCGAAGACGCGGCGCAGTCGATTGATGGCGCTGCGGGCGACCCACGCGCCCCGGCCGTGCAGCTCCACGACGATGTCGCCCGGCGCGCTGCGAGCCTCGATCTCGGCCGCGACGACGTTCTCGGGCGGTGGCGGCGCGAGCCGCTCCAGAGCGGGAAAGACGGGCCCGCGATGGGGCCGGATCAGCGACGAGAGGGGCTCGGCCATCACGAGGGAGTCTAGGCGGAACGCGACCGGCCGCGGCCCTCGGCCGGTCCGAATGCCACCGCCGGTGGCGTCAGCGCCTCCGAGCCGCCGAAACCCCTGGGTTGCTCGTTTCTTGAGGCTTCAACCCGCGACCGAGCGGGCGGCTAGCTCTCGTCGAGATCGTCGCCGTCTTCGGCCTCGAAGGCCTCCTCCTCGGTCACCTCGACCGGCAGGACGGAGCCGATGTCCTCGATCTCGTCGTCTTCCTCGTCGAGCTCCAACTCTTCCTCGAGCTCCATCTCCTCGCGGACGAGGGTGCCCTTCGTGTACGGGCGGAGGTCGCTGACGCGCGCAGCGGTTGGGAACGAGACCTTCCCGTAGTTGCGCGGGTCCTGGTAGACCTCGCGGATGATGATGCGGACGTCGCGGTCGCCGAGGCTCGTGACCCCGGCCGCGTACTTGTTGCCCTCAGCGATCAGCTTGAGCAGGCGGGCCGCGACGCGGGGCTCCACGAAGCCGATCGGCATGCCGTTGCTGGTCGCCCTCAGGCGAGGCCCGTCCGGCGAGAGCTCGACGGCGTCACCCGGGTTCACCTGGGCAAGATCGCGCGGGCTGGCCAGGTCGACGAGATAGGCGAACCCGGTCTTGCCGGTCTCCTCGACGAAGATGGAGACGGCGGCCTTGCTGCCCGGCTTGGCCGGAACGGTGCGCTTGCCGGCTTCGGCCAGCAGCACTCGCAGGCGGTTGATGTTGCGCTCGGCGATGCGGTTCGTCGGGTCGATCGAAAGCGATGCCTGATAGTGCTCGCGCGCCGCGGCCAGCTCGCCCAGCTCCCAGAGGGCCTTCGCGAGACGGTTCTCCGACTCGTGGTCGGGGCCGAACTCGAGCAGCCGCTCGTTGATCTTGGAGGCCTCGGTCCAGTCGGCGGCGGTCGCGGCCGCGATGGCCTGCTCGACCAGCTGCCGCTTCAGGCGCGTCGTCGTGATGGCGTTGTTCTGGCCGTTGCCTTCCGTCAGGCTGTTGAAGCTCATGGACTCCTCGGGGCTCGGTGCGGCGGCGGGTGGTCCCGCGCCACGGCTGGGGCGTGCGCACGCGGCGCGACGTCCGGTGTGATGGGCGAACGGCAAGTGTAGCACCGAGGACGCCTGTCGCCGGCCATCCGCGCGGCTCGTGCTGGCTAGCGCCCGGTGCGATCCAGGGACGGCCGCCGCGAACTGCGGGACGGGCTCAGACGCGGTGCGGTTTCTCCGCGATGAGCCTCAGGAACTCCTCGCGGCCGAGGGTGTTGGCCACGTTCTTCTTCTCGAGCCAGCCGCGACGTGCCAGGCCGATCCCCCACCGGACGTTGTCCCACTCGCGCATGTAGTGCGCGTCGGAGTCCACGGTGAACGTCACGCCGGCGTCGAGTGCCGCGCGGATGCGGCGGTCGTCCAGGTCCAGGCGCTCGTCGCTGCCGTTGATCTCGAGCAGCGTGCCGGTCTCCGCCGCCGTGCGGTAGAAGACGTCCCAGTCCAGATCGAGATCGGGGCGGATGCCGATCTTGCGGCCCGACGGGTGCGCGATGATGTCCACGTTCGGGTTGCGGAGCGCGGTCATGTAGCGCGCCATGAGCTGCTCCCGCGGCTGCTTCCTGCCGACGTGGAGCGACGCGACCACCACGTCGAACCGCTCCAGGAGCCGGTCGTCATAGTCGAGCCGTCCGTCGACGCGGATCTCCATCTCGCACCCGTGGAGCAGCCGGAAGCCGCTGGGATGGGCGCCGGCCGGGGCCTCGCCGGCGGCCTCCTCCCGTGCGTAGCGCTCGTTGAGCTCGGCGATGATCCGCCGCTGCTGCTCCACGCGCTCGGGCGTCAGCCCGTTGGCGATCGTCAGGCTCTGCGAGTGGTCCGTCAGGACGATGTAGGCGTACCCGCGCCGGCGAGCGGCCTCGGCCCAGGACTCGATCGAACGGCTCCCGTCCGACCACTCCGAGTGGGTGTGGCAGTCCCCCTGGAGGTCCGCGACCTCGACGAGCGAGGGCAGCCGGCCCTGGAGGGCGGCCTCGATCTCGCCGCGGTCCTCGCGCAGCTCCGGAGCGATGAACGGCAGGCCGAGAAAGTCGTAGACCTCCTCCTCGGTGGCGAACGTGCGGCGATCGGCGGAGCCGCCCTCGAGCGCCTCGCCGTCGTCGCCGATGCGCACGAAGCCGTGCTCCGAGAGGCTCCAGCCGCGGTCCCGCGCGAGCTGGCGGAGGCGGACGTTGTGCTCCGCGGAGCCGGTGAAATGGACGAGGTAGGTTGCGGTCCGCCCGACCGGCATGGTCATCACGTCGAGCTGCGGACCGCGGAGGAGCTGGACGGTGGTCCGGAGGGTGCCGAGGCGTCCGCCGTGGCCGCCGACGCGGTCGATGATCCGGGATGCGTGGAGGTCGGCGATCACCGCCTCCGGCTGGTCGGTCTCGACGAGGATGTCCAGATCGCCGATCGTCTCGCGGCGGCGGCGGAACGACCCGGCCGGCACGACGTCACGGACGCCCGGCGCCGTTCGCAGCACCGGCGTCACGCGTTCGATCACCTCCAACGCCTGCCCGAGACGCATCCGCTTCGGCGGCCGCTTGCGCAGCTCCGAGAGGCCGTCGAGGATCTTCTGCTCGGTCTTCTCGCTGATGCCCTTCACCGCGCGCAGCCGGCCGGCTCGGGCGGCCTCCTCCAGCTCCGCGATCGACGCGATGCCGAGAGCGCGCCACAGGTCGCCCGCCGTCCGCGGACCGAGCCCGGGCACGCTCAGGAGCGAGACCAGCGACGGAGGCACGTCGCGCCGGAGGCGTTCGTAGAAGCGCAGCCGGCCGGTGTCGGCGATCTCGTCCAGCTTCTCGTCGATGGCCTTGCCGACCCCCGGGAGACGCGGCGGCGTGCCGCTGCGGTAGGCGCGCACGAGGTCCACCGAGCTGTGGAGCATCGAGTCCGCTGCGCGCCGGTACGCGCCGACCTTGAAGGGCATCTCGCCCCGCAGCTCGAGCATGTCCCCGACCTCGTAGAACATGCGCGCCAGCTCGTCGTTGCGCAGCTGCGGCACCTCGTCGCCGCGGGAATGGCGCGGCCTGGTCTCGTAGGGCGGCTCATCCGGGTCCACGACGACCGTCTCCGCCGGAGCGGGGACCGGCGTGTCCGCCTCGACGACCTCGCGCTTGGGACGCGGCGGCTGGCTGCGCCGGGCCGGCGCTCCGCCCCCGGCGGGGCTCACGCCTGCTCCACCCGGTTGCGGCCGCGGCGCTTGGCCACGTACAGGGCCCGGTCCGCCCGTTCGATCAGGGGCCGGACCTCGGTCTCGTTCTCTGCCGCGATCGTGACGCCGACCGACACCGTGACCGGCTCGTCCAGGCCGAACGGCTCATACGGAATGGCGGCCACGGCCGCGCGGATTCGCTCACCGACGTCCGCCGCCTGCCCGGCGCTCGCGCGCCGCAGGATGACCGCGAACTCCTCCCCGCCGAACCGAGCCGGTGTGTCCTCGGCACGCACCGAGGCCGTGATGGCGCCCGCGATCGCTCGCAGGACGCGGTCGCCGGTCTGGTGTCCGTACCGGTCGTTGAGCCGTTTGAAGCGGTCGACGTCGACCATGACCATCCCGGTCCGGTCGCCGGCACGGCGGCCCGGCCGGAGGATGGCCGACAGCTCGTCGAAATAGCGCCGGTTGGGCAGCCCGGTGAGCGGGTCGATGTTGGCGCCGCGGGTGGCCTCCTCGTGCGCGTAGGCCCTGCCGAAGGCCGCGGAAACCTCCCCGGCCGCCCAGACCAGGAGGCGCCGATCGTCGTCGCTCCACGGCAGGCGCGTCCGCCGGGACAGGATCAGCGCGCCGACGAAGCGCCGCTCGTGGGCCAGCGGCTCCACCAGCAGGTTCGACAGGCCGTATCCCGAGCGGACGCGGAGGCCGATCTCCTCGGCCGCTTCCCGGAGGGCCACCTCGTCGGCGGCGCGCCCCGAGGCGCGGTCGCGGGGCGCCGCGTCCGCGACGGCCTCCCCGAAGGCGTCCCCATCGCGCGAGACACCTGAGCCGTCCGCGCCGCCGGGCCGCTCCTTCGGCTGGTCGCCGGGCAGCTCCGGCCGGAGGTAGGTCCGCGACGATGGAACCGCCGTCCGCGCCGACACGAGGGTGACCTCGACGACGTGGTCGGGCCGCCTGACCCGCGCGATCACCACGTGATCGGCGCCGGCGGTCGTGCGCAGCTCCTGGACGATCGCCTCCACGATGGACTCCGGCGAGACCGAGCGAGAGAGCCCCTGGAGGATGCGCGTCAGGCTGGCGTCGCGGGCGATCCGGCGACTGGCTGCGTCCGAGGTGACCTGGTGGTGCGCGATCAGCGCCAGGCCGAGGGCCGCCACAAACGCGGCCTCGGCGAGGTCGATCGGCGAGAGCGGCCCTTGAAGCAGCTCGTAGACGAGGGCCGCCACGAGCAGGACGATGAGCAGGGCCACGATCCGCCGGATGCGGGCGAGCCGCACCTCGCGTGTGACCGTGGATTCGGGCGGGACGGTCGCCAGGACATCGGCGAGCGGATCGGGGCCGGCCTCGTCGACGGGGGCCCGACGCGGGTCGGTCCTGGGCGGATCGCCTGGCGGCGCCGAGGCGGGATCGGCGGGGCTCAGGTCCGCCTCGCGCCCGACAGGGGCCGCGGGGCCCTCCGCGCGATCGTCCGCCACGCCGGCCTGTCGCAGGATCGTCTGGCTCACGCGGCCGAGGATGGCACACCCGTCCGCGGATGGCCGCGGACCTCCGGTGGAGGATCACGGCTTGCCACCCCGATCCCGGATCATAGGGGCGCCATGCGCAGATCCGACCTCAAATCCATCGGGCCGGTCTACAAGCTGTACGGGCTTCTGAAGGCCGCGACCTTCCCCCTCCGGATTCGCGCGGCGGAAGCCCGCGACCAAAGGGCGGGCGCGCCGGCAGACGGCATCCCCCTCCCACCGCCGAAGCTGCGCTTCCGGGTCCACGGCTCCCTGGACGGGTCGGAGTTCCTGGCCGTGGGATCGCAGTGCGCTCGCGACATCCAGGCGCTGCTCCGAGCGTCTGGCCTGGAGCTGTACGACTTCGAGACCGTGCTGGACTTCGGCTGTGGCTGCGCCCGGGTGCTGCGCTTCTTCGGGGACCGGCCGGCCTCCTGCCGCCTCTTCGGGACGGACATCGATCCGGAGCTCATCGCCTGGTGCCGCGAGCAGCCCCAGCTCGGCCAGTTCGACGTCAACCCGCACCTGCCGCCGACGGCGTATCCCGACGGCTTCTTCGACTTCATCTTCTCGATCTCGGTCTTCACGCACCTCGACGAGGACATGCAGCTCGCCTGGCTCCAGGAGCTCCGCCGCATCACCCGGCCGGGAGGCCACGTCCTGGTGAGCCTCCACTCGCCGGCGACAGATGCGCAGCTGACCCGCGCCCAGCGAGAGCGGATGGCGTCGAAGGGCTTCCTCTACGTCGTCGGGCAGACGGGCGCCCTGAAGCTCGACGGGCTTCCCGATTTCTACCAGTCCGCATTCCACAGCCGGGAGTACGTCCGCGAGGTGTGGGGCCGCACCTTCGAGGTCGTGAGCCACGTGGACCGCGGCATCAACGCCCATCAGGACGCCGTGCTGCTGCGCGCCCGCTGACGCGTCCGCCCGCCCCGCGCGGAGAGTCATACTCGGACAGATGCTCTACCTCAGCCAGGCGATCGGGCGGCCCGTGCGCGACCGGCAGGGAGAGCCGATCGGCAAGGTGGCCGACCTCATCGTCGCCATCGGCGGGCAGTACCCGCCGGTGACCGGCCTGGTCGTGTCCACGGGACGCCGCCGGATCTTCCTGCCGTGGACCGACGTGTCCTCGTTCGACGCGGCCGGAGCCCAGCTGAGCACGCACGTCATCGACATCAACAAGTTCACCCAGCGGCCCAACGAGCTGCTGCTCTACGCCGATCTCCAGGACAAGCAGATCGTGGACATCGACGGCCGCAAGGTCGTGCGGGTCAACGACCTGCGGCTCGACGAGATCGAGGGCACGCTCCACCTCGTCGCGGTGGACGTGGGGCCGTCCGGGATCGCGCGGCGCCTGGGCCTCGAGGGGCCGTTCCGGACGCTGGCACGCAACCTGCGGCTGCCCAACCCGGAGAAGTACATCGACTGGGAGGACGTCGACCCGGTCGAGACGTCCATCGCCTCCATCCGGCTGCGCGTCCCTCACCAGGGCCTCCGGGAGCTGCACCCCGCCGACCTCGCCACGATCATCGACCAGCTCGCGCCCCGCGACCGCGCCGGCATCCTGGCATCGCTGGACGACGAGGCCGCGGCGGACGCCATCGAGGAGATGGACCCGGAGACGCAGGTCGAGGTGCTCGAGGACCTGCCGCCGGAACGGGCCGCCGACATCCTCGAGGAGATGAGCCCGGACGACGCCGCGGACCTGGTGGCGGACCTGTCGGAGGCGGCGCGCGCCGAGATCCTGCCGCTCATGGAGCGGGAGGAGGCGGAGGAGGTCCAGATCCTGCTCGGGTACCCGGAGGAGTCGGCAGGCGGGATCATGACCACCGAGTTCATCGCCATCTCCGCCGACCTGACCGCCGCGGAGACGCTGGAGCGCCTCCGGGAGCTGGAGCCCGACGCCGAGACGATCTACTACCTCTACGTGACCGACCACGAGGGCCGCCTGGTCGGTGTGCTCTCGCTGCGAGACCTGGTGGTCGCCCAGCCGAAGTCGATCGTGCGGGACTTCATGTTCGCGGAGCCGGTCGCGGTCGGGGTGCTGACGCCGCAGGAGGAGGTCGCCCAGGTCGTGGCCCGCTACAACCTGCTGGCGGTGCCGGTCATCGGTGACGACGGGCGCATCGAGGGCATCGTGACCGTGGACGACGCGATCGACACGGTCCTGCCGACGGCCTGGAAGCGGCGCCTGCCCAAGCTCTTCAGCCGCAGCAGCTAGGCGGGCGCGGCGGGCATGCGCATCGGACGTGGCGGCAACGGCAACGAATCGGCGACGCCCGAAACGCCGGGAGTTGCGCCGACGCCGGAAGCTGCCGGCGCACCGGGCACGCCGCCGGGGGCCCCCGCCGTGTCCGCCGCCACGGGGGTGTCGGCCCAGGGTCTGACGAGTGCGGCGCGGCGCCTCGTGCCCGGCGTCCGCCTGGGCCCCCTGCCGCGCGTCGCCCCTCGCCGCCTCCCACTGCCGGGCCGCGTCATCCGCCGGCCGCGGATCCGAATCCGGCGCGCCGCGCCGCTCCTGGCGGTCCTCGGGCCGGGCCTCATCGCAGGCATCGCCGGCAACGATGCGGGCGGCATCACGACGTACTCGGTCCTCGGCGCTCGGACCGGCTACACGCTGCTGTGGCTCTTCCCCATCACGATCGTCGTGCTGGCCGTGGTGCAGGAGATGGCGGCGCGGCTCGGCACCGTGACGGGGCAGGGCCTCTCCGACCTGATCCGCGACTGGTTCGGCGTCCGCTGGACCGCCTTCGCCATGCTCGTGCTGCTCGTGGCGAACCTCGCCAACACCGTGGCCGAGTTCGCGGGCGCCTCGGCCGCGCTGGAGATCTTCGGAGTCTCGCGGCTCATCACGGTGCCTGTGCTGGCGGTCGCGCTGTGGGGCGTCGTCGTGTTCGCCAGCTACCGGCGCCTCGAGCGCCTCTTCCTGCTGATCAGCCTGGTGTTCGTGACGTACATCGCCGCGGCGTACCTGGCGCGCCCTGACGGCTCGCAGATCGCTGCCGGGCTGACGCATCCGTCGCTCAGCGTCGCCGGCGTCCCGATGCTCCAGGTCCTCCTGCTCGCCGTGGCCCTCGTCGGGACGACGATCACGCCGTACATGCAGTTCTACCTCCAGTCCGCGGTCGCCGAGAAGGGCATCGTGGAAGAGGAGCTGGGCTACGAGCGTGCCGACGCGATCCTCGGCTCCGTGTGGACCAACGTCATCGCCGTCTGCATCGTGGTGGCCACCGCGGCCACGCTCTTCGGGGCGGGCGTCGCGCTGACGGACGCCGCCCAGGCCGCGGAGGCGCTGCGGCCCGTCGCCGGGGACCTCTCAACCGGGCTGTTCGGTGCCGGCCTCTTCGGGGCGAGCGTCCTCGCCGCGATGATCATGCCGATCAGCACGGCCTTCGTGATCTGCGAGGCGTTCGGCTGGGAATCGGGCGTCGGCAAGCCCGTGCGGGATGCGCCCGCGTTCTTCGGACTGTTCACGTTCGTGCTCGTGGCCGGCGCCGTGGTAACGCTGGTGCCCGGCCTGGACCTGATCGGGCTGATCGTCAGCAGCCAGTACCTCCAGGGCCTGCTGCTCCCCGTGGTCCTGGTCTTCATGGTCCTGCTCGTGAACAACCGGCGGCTGATGGGCCGGCATGCGAACGGACGCGGCCTGAACCTCGTGGCGATCGTCAGCGTCGGGCTCGTGATCCTCCTGGATGTGGCGCTGCTGGGTGCCAGCGCGCTCCAGGCGGTGGGCATCCACCTGGACTGACCGGCCGGCAACCGACGCTGCCGAATCTGCCGCGGCCGGATGCTACGAAGGCGCGCGCCGCAAGCGAACCACGTTCTGGAGCGGATCGAGGAGGTTTCGCTCGGACCCCAACACCTGCCATTGCGGCCATCGACGCGCGATGTAGTCGAGCGACATCGATGTCTCGCCCCAGCCTTCCCCCGCGGGCTGATGCGCGAAGCCATCTCGGTCGTGGGCCGCGGCCAGCACGGGCTCCGATCGCCAGCGTTGTGGCGGCCGCACGGTGATGACGACCAAGCCTTCCGGACTGACGATCCGGGGCAGAGATCGCATGACGGCATCGGCCCGGTCGGCCGGCAGGTGCGTCAGCACGGAGAAGAGCCAGACCAGGTCGAACTGTCCGTCCCGATACGGCAGCGAGGTCGGAATCTCGTCGACCGCGTCGCTCCTGAACGGGAAGCCCAGCCCATCGAACAGCCGGCGGGCTCGTTCCCACGCGTCGCAGGCGAACAGGCGGCCGTCGGGGACATACGGGAGCATGAGGCGAGTCAAGCGACCCCAGCCCGCTCCGTAGTCGAGAGCCGTCGCGGATTGGAGGTGCCGCCCGGTCAGCGTCTCGTACGCGCTGCGCAACCGTTCGACGAACGCGACGCTCTGCATCATCAAGCTCGCCCCAGAAGATCCGGTCCACCCGCGCTGGACCTCTGGCGGCGGCATCCGCGGCAGGCGCTGCTCAAGCGACGGGTACGGCGCCAGGTCCGCGAGGTAGAGCGCCGCATAGTCCATGAGCGCCCAGTCCCCGAACAGTTCCGCGATCGACGCGTCGGGGCGTTCTCTGGCCTCTCGTTCGACGTCGCTGAGATCTCTCGCCGCCGCGGCATTCAGCGCGGCCTCAAGCGTGGCGCGGCTCTGGGCGACGGCTCCTGGATCCGTAACGAAGGTGAGCATCCCTGGCAGCCTACTGGGCCGCGATCGCGCACAGCTGGGCGGCCCGTGAGCCGTCCGGCGGATCGACGCGAACGCCCCACGCCCGTCCGTCGACGGGCGCCGGAATGTCAATCCGGTACGTCGATCCAGGCACGGCGGTGAGGCGCAACGAATCGAGCTCTCGGGGGAGCTCGTCCCGGAAGAGGAACACCTGCGCCGTGCCGGCGGCATCCGTGCGGAGCGTGTACGCACTGCCGGCGGCCGCCTCGAACCAGACCTGCGGATCGGACGCCTCGGCACGCAACACGAGGCAGCCGTCCCCGTCGGCGGAGATGCCGATCGCCGCGCTGTGCTCGACGACCGGCGGAGAAAGGACGCCCGCACCAGGTTGAGCGGCTCCGTCGACCGGCGTGAGGCGGAAGTCGGCCATCGCGCCGACAAACAGGCCGCGATCGCCCGGCGGTGCGGCGCCCGACGCGATATCGATCGGGTTGCAGATGGTCGTGAACCTCGGGCAGTCGAAGACCGTCCGGAATCCCAGCTCGAGCAGCCGTCCGCGCAATGGGTCCGCGAGCGCCTTCGCGAGCGAAGGATTCGGGTCGCCGATGATCATCAGGCCGCGTCGCCGGGCGTAGTACAGCGCCGCAGGGTCCCAGTCGCGGCCGGTGATCACCACCGCCTCGGACGGATCGCTGTGGTCGGCGATCACGCGCGCGGCGGCGATGGCTCCCTCGTCGTCCGAGATCCGGTACTGGACCATCCAATAGTCTCGCTGCTGGTAGAGCGACAGGCACCAGACAACCGCGAGTGCGGTGGCCGCCAGCCTGCCCACCGGAGGTCGCTGGCGCCACAACCACACGGCGCCGACGGCGACAACGATCGCCACCACCGGGCTGATCGCCGCCAGGTAGTAGTCGTGGACGAAGTACAGGTTCGTGAACACGAGTGGCCCGATGGCGATTCCCGCAGCCAGGGCGAGGAGCACCGCGCGACGCGGATGCCTGACCATGGCAACGACCGCGACGACCGGCCAGGCCGCGAGCGCGCCCCCGAACAGAAGCCAATCGGCGCGGCCGACGAAGTGGCGCCATTGGTCCCACGCGAGGCGCTGCTGGAACGTCCCGAACGTGAAGTTGCGGAGATTGGCGGTCGTCAGCCAGGCGGCAAACTCCGTGCCCGACTTGACCGCGTCGGAGTACGCCGTCCACGCGACGCCGAGGCCGATGGGAACCGCCAGCAGTGCGCCCAAGGCGACGAGAAAGCGTCCGACCGGAACGCCTCGCCGACGCAGCCGCCGGGAGCCTTCCCACCCGAGCACGAGAATGGGCAGGAGGAATAGACCGGCCGTCGTGGGCTTGACGAGCATTGCGATGGCGCCCGCGACGATGGCACCGAAATACCAGCGCGCACGCTCACTGGAACGCCACTCCAGCGCCGCGAGGATGTAGGCAAGACCGGCGGCGGTGACGAGGAACTCGATCATCGATGTTCGGGACCACAGAAGGCCGAGCGGCGTGAATAGGAACGCGACGAGCGCCACGACACCGGTCCGCTCGTCGGTCAATCGCCTGGTCAACCGCCAGACCAGCCACGCCGTGATGGCGAACATCAGGAGGCCCGTGGCGCGCAGGGCTACGTCCGGATCGACCCCCAGGTCCATCGGCAGGCTGGCGAGCGCCTGAAACAGCGGGAACTCGAAGGGGATCTCGTACGGCGGTCCGAGGACGGGCACCAGCGGGCGGAAGAGATCGATGCCGGTCTCGTGAAAGAGCAGCGCGGTCCAGGCTGTCTGGGTCTGCCTGAAGGCATGGTTGCCTTCGACGAGCGGCTGGCCGAGGCTCGGAAGATGCAGGACGACGGTCGCCGCGAGGACCAATAGGCCGACTCGTGTCGGCGACAGGTACCGACGGCTGGCGGCCGCCAGCCGCCGCGCGCCTCCGTCCTCGTTACGCAGTCGTCGGCGCGTCGCTCACGACCCGAAGTGGTGGTTGATCCAGTTGCGCACCTTCGGGAGGTCGAGCTTGAAGGTGTAGAGCGGCGTCTGGTTGTCGGTGTAGGCCCACTTGCTCGGCGCGAAGACCACCTGGTCGTTCGACGCGAGGTGCGCACCGTTGACCAGGTTGTAGAGCTGCGTCGCGGCGCCGAGCGTGCGCGGCAGGTCCGTGTAGACGCGGCCCTGCGCCGCGCTGACCAGGTCGGAAAGCTGGCCCTGGCCTCTGGACACGATCTTGCCGGCGCCGGCGACCGCGAGGGACTGCTGGCGGAGCGACCGCCGGAAGTCGTTGTTGTACTTGTTCCCCACGGTGCCATGGCGCGAACGCGCATAGGCCAGCGCGCTGTGGCACTTCTTCGGGTAGGGCTTGCAGACGGGGTTGCCCTGGAGCGCCCATGAGCCGGAGACCGGGAAGAAGACGCCCTTCCGGTGCTGGGAGGTGCGCGTCCGGTAGAAGTCGTCCCGGATGGCGGCTGCGATCTGGACGTTGATCCCGCCGATGCGGTTGACGATGTCCACGAAGCCCTTGAAGCGGACCATCGCGACGTAGTCGATCTCCGTGTCGAGAGCGCGGCCCACATCCTTCTTGAAACGGACCAGGGCCGGCACGTCCACCTTGGCGTGCGCGTAGTTGTGGCGGTAGTAGACCGAGTACATGGCGTTCACGCGGTTCGTTCCGCTGGTGCCGCCGCCATTCGACGCGGCCCGCGGAAAGTAGACGGTGTCACGCGGAATGCTGGCCGCCGAGACGCGCTTGGTGGACGAGTCGATGGTCATCACCATCATCACGTCGGTGCGCTCTCCGTACAGGGTCTTGCGGTAGTCCGACCCGATCAACAGGATCGTGAAGCGGCCGTCGCTCCCGTAGTTGATGGAACCGGCCGGATCCACGGCGCCCGCGAGCGCGGCGAGCGACCCGGATGCGAGGCGGGACAGGGCCACCCCGGCACCGATCGAGGTCAGCGGTGTGGCCAGGATGGCGGCGAGCGTGATGACGGTTCCGGCGGCGACGCGCCGTGCGAGCTTCGGTGACACGATCCAGTCCCTCCCCTTCCAGTGAGCGCACCGCACGGTACTGCATGGGGTCAAGTGCCGCTTGTCGCCGCCCGCTCCTGGCTCGGCTGGCGCGGCAGTGCGTCCGGCGCGGGCGGAACCTCGTCGGGCCACTGCGACGCGGCGAGCTCGTGACCGGGGAACGGCACGGCCGCAGCCTCGGCGGCAGCGTCCTCGTCCGACGCGGCGGGCGGCCCAGAGCCTCGGGAGCCCGCCACGAGCCGCCAGGCACGCTCGAGGTCCGCTCGCGCGAAGGTGAACAGCAGCGCGGCGTCGATGGCCAGGAACAGCAGGCCCGACACCACCAGCCCGAGGAAGCCGGGCAGCCACTCCGACACGAGCCACGCAGCCAGCGCCGGCGGGAGCACGAGCAGAAGAATCCTCACCAGCGCGCCCCAGAGCGGCGGCACGTCCCGTCGGACCGCACGCGCATGGAGCGTGAGGCCGCTCGTCGACGCCAGCACGAACGCCAGGCCGCCCCCCGGGATGCCGAACGCCAGGACGCAGAACGGAAAGGCGATGAAGAGGACGGCGACGGTCGCCGCGATCAGGAGCAGCGCCTCCCTGCCGCGCCCGAGACCCAGGAGGAGCGAGCGCAGGAAGCGCAGCGGGATCATCGCCATCGTGCCGAGGCAGAGCAGCTGGAGCGCGCCGATGGCCGGCGTCCACTGCTGCCCGAAGACCTGCGGCACGAGCGAGTTGGCCACGGCGATGACCCAGCCCTGCGTGGCCGCGACGCCGAGCATCGCTACGAGGATGGAGTCGCGCACGACGCGGCCGAGCCGCTCCGGATCGTGCTGGAGCCGGCTGAACGCGGGGAACGTCACTCGCCCGATGATCTCGTCGAAGAAGGCGGCGAGCTGGCCGACGCGACTGGCGAACTGGAGCTGCCCGATCGCGGCCACGCCGCCGGCGAGCCCGCCGAACACCGAGATGACCGCGGTGCTGGAGACGCCGATCAGGGTCGAGGCCTGGTACGTGGCCCCAAATCGCAGCTGGCGCCTTGCGATCTGCGGGCGGAACCGGAAGCCGGGAAAGCGCCGCCACGCGAGATTGACCAGGATCGTGCCAAGCAGCCATTGGGCGAGGACGGCGACCACGAAGCTCCACGAGCCAAAGCCCGAGATCGCAAGGACCACCGCCACGCTGTAGAAGGCCAGGTGCTGGCTGACCTCGGCGGCCGACAGGGCACCGAAGCGGAGCTCTCGGGAGAGCATCGCGCTTGGGACGGCCCGAAAGCCGGACAGCACGAGGGTCAGCGAGATCGCTCGCAGCTGCCATTCGAAATCGCTGCCCAGGCCCGGGAAGGCCTGGGTCACCAGCGGCGCCAGGAGCCACACGACGGCGACCACCGGAATCCAGATCAGCTGCTGGGTGACCCACACCGTGGACAGCTCGTCGGGCGTTGGGTCGTGCGCCTGCTGGACCAGGCTGGCCCCCAGCCCGAACTCGCCGAGCTGGGTGAGCACGGCGATCCACAGCACGAGGACCGCGAAGACACCGAAGTCCGCCGGCATGAGCAGACGGGCGAGCACGATCGTCCCCAGCACGCTGATGCCGCGCATCAGGAAGGTCCGGACGATCAGCTGGAGGACGGCGTTTCGGCCCCGGCGCACGACGTCCACGCCGGGATCATAGGGGCCGGTGGACGGCTGGTACGCTGGCCCGCCGTGAGCGCGATCACCCCGACTCGTCCGTTTCGGCCGGCCGCCGCAGCCCCGGCGTGAGGGTTGGCTTCGATGCCCGGCCGATCGATCCGTCGACCGGGCCGTTCGGGCACGGCGTACGCGGGATCGGCCGCTACACGGGGTCACTGCTGCGGGCGCTGGCGGAGGCACGGCCCGAGTGGGCGGCCAGCCACCTGCGGATCCTCACGGGCGGCGACGGTGACGTGGGACTGCCGCCGGGGATGGTCGCCACGTGGCGCACGCAACCGCCCGCGATCCCGCACCTGGAGACGGACTGGCTGCTTGCGGCCCTTGGCGACCGGATGGCGGTGCGCGGCGCGGCCGACCTCTGGTTCCAGACGGACGTCAACCGGCCGCTCGGCCCGCTCCCCGCGGCTCGCTCGATCGTGGCCGCGCACGACCTCATCCCGCTCGACAGGCTGGCAAGGCGTCCCGACCGGCGGATCGCGTACCGCCTCTACCTGCGGCGCCTGCGCAGGGCCCGGATGGTGATCGCGAACTCGGACGAGACGGCGGCGGAGCTGCGGCGGCGGCTTGGCATTCCCGCGGCACGGATCCGGGTCGTTCCGCCGTGGATCGTGACCCCGGGAACGACGACATCGCCGGGGTGGCCGGGGTCGCCGGGTTCGCCGGCCCCAGCAGACGGCGCTGCGATCGAGGGCCTCCTCGTCGTGGGCGTCGCCGAGCCGCGCAAGCGCTTCGACCTCGCGGTCGAGGTCTGCGGGATCCTCCGGTATCGTGGGCGGCCGCTGCCGCTGAGGATCGTCGGGATGCCGCTGCCCGGGGAGATGCAGCGCCTCCGGGAGCGCGCCGCGGGCCTCGGCATCGGGTCGCTGGTCGAGGTCCTCGGCTACGTGGACGACGCGACCCTGGGCCGCCTCTACGCGTCGAGCGTGACGCTGGCCGTCTCAGCGCGCGAAGGGCTCGGCCTACCACCACTCGAGGCGATCCTGGCCGGCGGCCGCGTCGCGGCCGTGCCGCTCCCCGTGTACGCGGCAAGCCTCCGGGGAGCGGCCGTCTTCGCCACGGGGCCGGAGCCGAACGCGATCGCCGACGCCGTCGAGCGGGCGCTCGACGAGGCGCCTCCGCATGCCGAGCGGCTGGCGCTCGCGTCTCGCTTCTCGGCCGAGGCATCCGCGTCGGCGTTCGTGTCGGCCGTGGAAGCGGCGGCCCGCCTCGCCGGCCTCGCCGACCTCGCCGGCCTCGACGGCCTCGACGGCCTCGACGGGCCGGACGCCGCCGGAAGCCAGGGCGCGCCGTGAACGTCGGCTACGACCTCCGGATCCTCCGCTACCCGCGCGGCGGCACGCGCCGGTACGCGCGGGAGCTGCATCGCGCCATGGCGGCGAGCGTGCCCGAGGGGCGCTCGCTGGTGGCGCTGGCCGGCTGGCCGAAGCTCGACTCCGCGTCGCAGGCCATTCCCACGCCCGCCAGGCGAGCGATCAACCTGGCCGCCGAGATCGGCTGGCTTTCGCTGGGAGCGTCCTGGGGCACGCTGCGACACCAGCTGGGTGCCTGGTTCTCGCCCGGGCCGCAGATCCCGTTCCGCCTGCCCCGGCCGATCGTGGCGGCCATCCACGACGTGAACGTCCTCACGCACCCGTGGGCCTACGACCCGGCGTATGTCCGGTGGGCAACGGCACAGCTGCATCTCGCGACGGCACGCGCCGACGGTCTGGTCGTACCGTCGGAGTTCGTCCGGCGACAGGTCATCGAACGCTTCGGCGTCGAGCCTTCGCGCGTCACGACCGCGCCGGAGGGCGTGGACCACGCCCGGATCCGGACCTCCGCCCGGCACGGGGTCCCGACGCCCTACGCGCTCTACGTTGGGCAGACGGAGCCACACAAGAACGTCGGGCTGCTCCTCGACGCCTGGCGGAGCGGCGTGCCCGACGACCTGACGCTCGTCGTCTGCGGACCCGCGGGGCGTGACGAGCCGCAACTGCGGGAACGCGCGGGGGCCCTCCGGCGCCCGGATCGCATCGTCTTCACGGGCGCGGTGCCGGAGGCGCGGCTCGGCGCGCTCTACGCGGGAGCGCGGATGTTCCTGTTTCCGTCGCTGGCCGAGGGGTTCGGCCTGCCCCCGGTCGAGGCGATGGCCCACGGCATCCCGACCGCGGTCGCCGACGCGGGCTCCCTGCCGGAGGTGACGGCCGGGGCGGCGTTGATCTTCGATCCGAACGATCCAGAGGCCCTGGCGCTGGTCGTCACTCGGTTGGCGGGGGACGAGGCGCTCCGGGCCGACCTGCGCGAGCGCGGCCGCACCGTGGCCTCGGGCTACACCTGGGCCGCGTCGGCCCGGCAGACGTGGGTGGAGATCGGCCGGGCGATCCGAGGATGAATCGCCCGGAGCTGCGCGCTCAGCGAGAGCGTGTGGCCCGGTAGGCCGCGACCGTGGCCTCGGCACAGCGGTCCCAGGTGAACCGCGCGGCCTGCGCCGGCCCGGCCGCCCGGAGCCTCGCCCGGACCGCGTCGTCCGTCGAGGCGGTGGCGATCGCGTCGGCCAGCGCAGCGGTGTCGTCCGGATCGGCGAGCAGGCACGCGTCGCCGGCCACCTCGGGGAGCGCGGTCGTGCCGCTCGCGACGACGACCGCGCCGCCGGCCAGCGCTTCCAGGACGGGCAGCCCGAAGCCTTCGTACAGCGACGGGTAGGCAACGACGTGGGCTCGTGCGTACGCCGCGGCCAGGACCGCATCCGGGACATAGCCCAGCCTCCGCACCCATGCCTCGCCGCGGACGTCTGCAACGGCCCGTTCGACGGCCGCCGAGGCGGGCCCGTCGGGACCGGCCAGGACCAGCGCCAGGTCCCCGGCGCCCCGTGCGCGGGCCAGCGCCACCGCCCCGATGAGCCGGGGCAGGTTCTTGCGTGGGTGCAGCGCGCCGACGGCGAGCACGTACGGCTCCGGCAGCTCCAGGCGGCTCAGATCCCGCAGCGCCTCCTCCCCGGGCGCTTCCGACCATGACGGCGACACGCCCTCCGGTGTGACGTGGATCCGCGCGGGATCCGCCCCGTGGTGCGCCAGCAGCCGGTCTCGCGTGAATGCCGAGGGGACGAGGACCGCCGCCGAACGAGACAGGGCGAGGCGGGTCGTCAGCCGCAGCCGCGCTCGGAGGCCGGCCGGAACCAGGTCCGGGCGATCCTCGAACGAGAGGTCCGCGATCAGCGTGGCGGCCGGCACCGTCCCGATCGGGGGCGGCACGTACTGCACGTGGAGCACGTCCAGGCGGTCGTGGCGCGCGAGGTAGGGCAGCTCGGCCGCGATCCGCAGCCAGCGTGACGGGGAGCGCAGCCGGCGCAGACGCGGCTGGGGCACGGCCCCGGCCGGCCAGGCCGCGCCGCGCTCGACGTACGCGAGCAGGTTCACGTCGGATCGCGCGGCAAGGGCCCGGGCAAGCTCCACGGCGTAGCGCTCGTTGCCGGTCTGCCGGCCGCCCACGACATGGGCGTCGAACCCGACGCGCATCGGCGGGCCAGCCTCTACCATCCGGCCGATGATAGGGGCACCCACGGGCGCGCCCCGGACCCGGCGGCTGCGGATCGCGATCCTCGGGACGCGCGGCGTGCCAGCCAGCTACGGAGGCTTCGAGACGTTCGCCGAGGAGCTCGGCGCGCGGCTCGCCGCCCGGGGCCACCGCGTCACCGTCTACGGCAGGGACCGCTGGGTGCCGCGCGGCCTGCGCGAGCACCGTGGAATGCGCATCGTCCGGCTCCCGGCGCCCCGCTCCAAGTACCTCGAGACGGTCGTCCATACGCTCTTCTCGGCGGCCCACGTCGCCCTCCGCGACGACGATGTCGTCTACATCTGCAACTCGGCCAACGCGCCGGCCGCAGCCCTCCTCCGGCTCGCGGGGAAACGCGTCGCGCTGAACGTGGACGGGCTGGAGTGGAAACGGGCGAAGTGGGGGCCGCTCGGGCGCGGCTACTACCGGGCGTGCGAATGGCTGGCAGCCCGGCTGCCAATCGAGATCGTCACCGATGCGCGCGTCATTCAGGAGCACTACCGCTCGGCACACGGACGGGAGACGTCGTTCTTCCCGTACGGCGCGGACCTGGAGCCCGTCGCCGACGACGGCACGCTCGCGCGACTCGGCGTGGCCCCGCGGGGCTACGTGCTCTACGTGAGCCGCCTGGAGCCGGAGAACAACGCGCACGTCGCTATCGAGGCGTACGGCACCGTGGCCACGGACCTGCCGCTGCTCGTGGTCGGCGACGCCCCGTACGCGGACCGCTACATCGCGCGGCTCGAGGCGGCCGCCGCGGGCGATCCGCGAATCCGGTTGACGGGCGCCATCTACGGCCAGGGCTACCGGGTGCTCCGCTCGCAGGCGGCGGCGTTCGTGCAGGCCACCGAGGTCGGCGGCACGCACCCCGCGCTCGTGGAGGCGATGGGCTCCGGAAACGCGATCGTGGCCAACGATGTGCCGGAGCACCGCGAGGTGCTCGGCGACGCCGGCCTCTACTACCGCGGCGCGGCGCAGCTTGCCGCCGCGCTCGAGCGCGTGCTGGGCGACCCGGAGATGGCGGCCGAGCTCCGGCGCCGCTCGCACGAACGCGCAGCCGAGCACTTCGACTGGGCGCGCATCGCCGCCGACTACGAGGCCTGGCTGACATCGCTGGCCGGCTGACGGAGCAGCGCACGCGCCCAGGACGCGCTTCGTCGCCGCGCGGCACGGCCCGGTACCATCCGCCGATCACGGTCACGGAGCCGCCGCCCGGGAGATGCGGCCGGCTGGGATCAGCACGGATGGAATACCGCCGATGAACGAGCCAGCGTCGATCGAGGGCCGCGCGCGCGTCGCCGCCCCAGCGGGCACGAGCGGCGCGGTGACCACCATCGTGCCGCCCACGACCTGGCCCGGCCTCGGCCTTGATGAGCTGTGGCGGCTGCGCGCGATCTGCGTCGTGCTCGCCCGGCGGAACCTCAAAGTGCGCTACCGGCAGACCCTGGTCGGCGGCGCCTGGGCGGTGCTCCAGCCCATCCTGCTGATGGGCGTCTTCACGATCTTCTTCGGCCTCCTCGCGAGGACTCCCTCCGGCGGCCTGCCCTATCCCGTCTTCTTCTATCTCGGGCTCCTGCCGTGGCAGATGGTCTCCAAGATCCTGGCGGAGGGCAGCGCCAGCGTCGTCGCCAACGCCGCGCTCGTCACCCGCGTCTACTTCCCGAGGGTCTACTTCCCGACGTCGGTCGCGCTGGCGAGCCTGGTGGATCTCGCCTTCGGTTTCGGCGCGCTGGCGGTCCTGCTGGTGATCTTCGGCATCGTTCCCGGGTGGCCCGTCGTCTTCCTTCCATTGTTCGTGGCCGTGGCCTGGGCCAGCGGGCTTGGCGTGGCGTACTGGCTGTCCGCCCTCAACGTGGCCTACCGGGACGTGGCCCAGCTGCTGCCGTTCCTCGCACAGCTCTGGATGTTCGCGTCTCCGGTCATCTACTCGAGCTCCATCGTTCCCGAGCCGTATCGCGCGCTCTACCACCTCAACCCGATCGCGCTCTCCGTCGAGGGATTCCGCTGGGCGGTCGGAGGCGCGGCACCCCCGCCACCGGAGGCCTGGATCCTGGGTCCGTTCATGGCCGCCCTGCTGCTCGTGAGCGGGTACCTGTTCTTCCGCAAGCGCGAGCGCACGTTCTCGGACCTCGTATGACGGGTGCGGGGATCGGGTTCGTGGCAGGGCGACCGGCACGTGGCCGGCCGGTGACGGGGTGCCAATGACTCGGCGCACACGGCTGGTGCGGGCGGCGCGCGGCACGCTCAAGGACCTGGCTGCCGCCAGCCCGACGCACCTTCCCGGCCGCATCGCGGAGGCACGCGCCCTCGCAGAGATCCGGCGCAGCGGCCTCTTCGACGAGGGCTTCTACCGCTCCGCCTATCCCGACGTGGCGGCGAGCGGCGTCGATCCGCTGTCCCACTATGTGCGGCACGGTGCCGCCGAGGGCCGGCGGCCGAATCCTCTCTTCGATGCGCGCTACTACGCGGCCCGCTACCCCGGAGTCGCGGCGCGAGGCACGGGCCCGTTCCTCGACTTCATCCGCAACGGCGCCCGGCGGCAGCGCTCCCCGCACCGCTGGTTCGACACCGGCTACTACCTCCACCATGCGGGCACGCTGGAGCCCGGGGTCAACCCGCTGTCGCACTACCTCCGGACGGGCGCAGGCCTCGGCCTGGACCCCCATCCGGACTTCGACTCGGCCTGGTACGTCGCGCGCCATCCCGACGCCGCGGAAGAGGGCGTCAACCCGCTCGTCCACTTCGTGACGCGGGAGGGCACGGGATCCGTGCGGCCCAACGCCCGTGCGGAGGCCGACCACGTCGCGGCGGAAGGCGGTGCATCGGCGAGCCCCATCTCGATTGCGCAGTCGGCATCGCGCGACCCGTCCGTTCCCGTGGACCACCCCGGCACGGCCATCGGGCGGCGGCGCGTCAGGCTGGTGGCGTTCTACCTGCCGCAGTTCCACCCCATCCCGGAGAACGACCGCTGGTGGGGCGCGGGCTTCACCGAGTGGACGCACGTGGCGCGGGCGCGGCCCCTCTACGACGGCCATCCGCAGCCGCGGCTGCCCACAGACCTCGGCTTCTACGACCTCCGCGTGCCCGAGACGCGCGAGGCCCAGGCCGCGCTGGCGCGCGGGTACGGGATCGACGCGTTCTGCTACTACTTCTACTGGTTCAACGGCCGGCGCCTGCTGGAGCGGCCGCTCAACGAGATGCTGGCGTCGGGCCGGCCGGACCTGCCGTTCTGCATCTGCTGGGCCAACGAGAACTGGACCCGGCGGTGGGACGGGCTCGACCAGGAGGTTCTCGTCGGCCAGTCGTACTCGGTCGAGTCGAACCGGCGGTTCATCCGCGACGTCATCCCCATCCTCGAGGACCCGCGCTACGTGCGTCACGGCGGCCGCCCGGTCCTGATCGTCTACCGCGTCCGGCACCTGCCGGATGTCGCCGAGACCATCGAGATGTGGCGCCGGGAGTGCCGCGCCGCGGGCATCGGCGAGATCCACGTGGCGGGCGTCCGCTTCTGGGACGTCGTGAACGTCCAGGAGCTGGGCTTCGACGCCGCGATCGACTTCCCTCCGCACCAGATCGCCGTGCGTGACGTCTCGCGAAAGGTCAAGGGCCTGGACCGCGACTTCAGCGGGCTGATCTACGACTACGGCCACGCCGTGAGGACCAACCTCGAGACGCGCGGCCACGGGTACGACCAGCCGGCCCACCGCGGCGTCATGCTCGCCTGGGACAACACGCCGCGCCTCGGAACGGCAGCCCACATCGGGCACGGCGCGACGCCGGAGCTCTACGGCCAGTGGCTCCGAGGGATCCTGGACCAGGAGATGCGCCATAACCCGGAGCCCGAGTCGCTGATCTTCGTCAACGCGTGGAACGAGTGGGGCGAGGGCGCCAACCTGGAGCCCGACACGCACTTCGGCTATGGCTTCCTGGAGGCGACGCGAAGCGCGCTGGCCGAGACGGCGGCGGCGTGGGCAACCGAGGCCGCGCCCGCGACGGCCGGACAGTCCGTCCGGTGACCCAGTCCAGCGCGGCCGACCGCGCGGTGCCGGCCGACCCGGTGTCGATGGCCGACCCCGGGTTCACCGGCGAGCCGGCATCCACAGCCGGGCCGGCATCGACCGCCGAGCCGGCCGTGCGCGTCCGTGGTCTGGGGAAGCGCTACGACATCGGCGCGGCGCCGGACGGCGGCCTGTACGACCGCCTCGGCAGGCTGGTCGGATCCCGCACTCGGTCCGTGGACCCGCACCCGGAGGTCTGGGCGCTCCGCGAGGTGGGCTTCGAGGTGCCGCAGGGCCACGTGCTGGGCGTCCTCGGCCGCAACGGCTCGGGCAAGAGCACGCTCATGAAGATCCTTGCCCGCGTCACCTCGCCGACCGAGGGCTGGGCGGAGACGCGCGGACGCGTGGGTGCGCTTCTCCAGGTTGGCACGGGGTTCCATCCGGAGCTCAGCGGGCGCGACAACATCGGCCTGAGCGGCGCGATCCTGGGCATGAGCCGCGAGGAGATCGCGTCCGTCGAGTCCGAGATCATCGAGTTCGCGGAGATCGGGCGCTTCCTGGACACACCCGTGAAGCACTACTCGAGCGGCATGTACCTGCGGCTGGCGTTCAGCGTGTCGGCGCACATGGCCGCCGAGATCATGCTGATCGACGAGGTGCTGGCCGTCGGCGACGCAGCCTTCCAGCAGAAGTGCCAGCAGCGCATCCGGCGTCTCGTGCAGGAGGGCCGCACGGTGCTGTTCGTGAGCCACAACATGGGCTCCGTCCGCACGCTCTCCGACAGCGCCATGGTCCTGGACCAGGGGCGGCTCGTCTTCAACGGCAGCACCGAGGATGCGGCGACCTACTACCAGGAAGAGATCCTGAAGCAGTGATCCGTCGCGCCTGTCAGCCGGCGACCTTGCTCGCGAGGATGCGGCCGACGTAGGGGTCCTCGTCGCGGAACTTGGCCATGCCGCGGCCCTGCCGCTCGTAGTCGACCTGGAAGCCCCGGGCCGGCAGAGCGCGCACCAGCGCCTCGTGGTCGATGTAGCGCCGGTCGTGGTCGCCGAAGGTCTTCGCCGTCGCCTCGTCGGCGAGCGTCCGGAACTCGAGGCAGAGCAGGCTTCCCTCGGGGATCTCGGCAAGCCGGCCGAGCAGTGCATCCTCGGTCGCGTCGTCGATGGCGTGCAGGAAGAACCGCGCGTAGAAGCACGCCCGCTCGTGCGGCGGCATCAGCGCGGCAAGGTCGCACGCCGTGATGTCCGCGTTGATGAAGCGCACGTCACCGGCAGACCGCATGCGCGCGTTGGCCTCGATCGACACGGACGAGCGGTCGATCCCGATGGTGGGGAAGCCGCTGCGGGCGAAGAAGAAGGTGTCGCGGCCGTTGCCGCAGCCGATGTCCACCACCAGCGTCGCTGGCGCGAGCTCCGACGCGACGAGTGCCGCGAACTGCGACGGGAGCGTGTGCCGCCACCGCGCGTAGAAGCGGTTCCAATAGTCGACGCTCGTCGCCGCCGTGCCCGCCACTCAGATCCCGACCTGTGCGCGGGCGGCCGCGATCGCGCGTTGGAGCTTTGCCATTGTCTCGGCGGTTTCGGCGTCCGGCCGCCATTGGAAGTGCGGGTCCGGTATCCGCCAGCGGCTGCCGTAGATGGCCGTGAGTACCGCGTCCGTATCCCGCGGCGCGGCGTACGAGACCCCGTCGTGGACGATCTCGCCCGTCGGATCCAGCGCCCCTGACGGGACCGGCCGGAACACCTGGTAGGCCAGCATCCGCTCGTCCACTCGCGCGAAGACGAAGATGTCGAGGATCGGGCCGGTGCCGGCCAGCTTGAGGTGGAAGCTTCCCTGGTTCAGCAGCCGCACGTCCAGGCCGAGGTCGAGGAGTCGTTTCGCGACGCCGACCAGGTCCTCCGCCACGGTCTCGACGGTCGTTCCGGTCGAGAGGAAAGCGGCGTCGAAGTCATCGTCGTGCGCCAGGAACCGACCCTCGCGGACGAGCCCGAGCAGCGACCCGTACGCAGCGAAGAGGTCGCGCCCGAGCTCCGATGTGAACACCTCACGCGCCCGCTGGTAGGTCGGGCCGAGGGAGGTCGTCCACGTCGTACTGTTGCCGATCGGCCAGTAGGCGTCGCCACTCTTGGGGCTCACTCGCCAGCCGCGGGCGAGGCGCGTGAACAGGTCCGGTGTGGCTCGCCCAATCGATGCGAGCCCGGATTGCAAGCCCAGGGGCTCCCCGGTCGCGAACCGGGCGCTGACCTTGGATCCAGAGGGGATGAGGTCAGCAAGGGCGGTTCCGATGCGGAACACGAACCCGGACCGCTCGTGGCCGTACTCCCTCGCCACGTCGGGTCGTGCCAGGTCGGCGTGGACGCTCACGAACGGACGGCCGTCGAGCATCAGCTCGACGAGGCATCCATCAGCGTCCGTGTCGAACGCCCATCCCGAGATCCGGGTGTCGTCCGCCGTTTCGATCCGCCCAAGCCGTGTCATCGAGTTGCGATGCCCCTCCGGGTGAGATGCCCCGCCGGTCTGCCGTGGATCCTGCTCATTCGCCGGCTCGCTAGGATGCCCCAATTCCATCCCGGCGCGATCGGGAGCTCGGCAGGCGGTCGACGAAGTCGTCCGGCAGATCGAATTGCTGCACGAGCTCGCGCAGGTAACCCCTGGCGCGCCGAGCCGTCTCCTCCGGAATCGCGACCTCGGAAGCGATCGCCTCCTGCATCCTCGCGATCTCCTCGACGACCGCAGGGCCGAACGACCCGACCGTGACCCCTTTGTCGTGCCGACGATGGTCGTTGAGCGTGTCGCTCACGAAGGCGACGCTTGCGTCGCCCTTCAGCATGTGGAAGTACACGGCATAGTCCCCGGCGATCTTGAAGCCGGTTATCGCGTCGAGATGGGTACGCAGCGCGTCGAGGAGACGCGCGCGATCGAACAGCACTGCGCTGACATTCGGGATCGTGTTCCGGATCGCCAGGCTCTCGACGATCTCCTGACGTCCACCGCGCTTCCACGAGTGACGCCACTTCTGCGGGTCCACGTCGGCGACGTAGTTCAGGTAGTCGTTTGCGAGGCGCCTGCCCTCGGCGTCGATCTGGGACGACTGCGCGTACGCCAGCGCCACATCTCCATCCGAGAACAGCGGAACCAGCGCGGCCAGGAAACCGGGGTGGGCGACGTCGTCGGCTTCGGCGATCCACACGAGCTCACCCTTCGACCGCTCCACTCCCCGCAGCCACTGTCGGAACACCGATCCCGAGTTGCTCTCGGACGGCACGACGTCCATCTCCCAGCCGCGCATCGACCGCAGCTCTGCCAGCGTGGCGAGGCTGTCATCCGTGGAGGCGTCATCGGGGACGATCACCTCGCGGACCGGGTATGACTGTCGAAAGATGCTCTCCAGGCGTTCTGGCAGGTACCGCGCGTAGTTGTAATTGGGCACCACCACCGACACGCGCGCCCTCGGCTGACCGAGAAGCTCGAGCAAGGCGTGCAGATAGTCCAGCCAGTCGTACTCATCCGCCACGATCTGCCTCCCGGTCGAACCGAGGCGGTCGCGCGTCGGTCCGTCCTTGAGCAGCTCGACGGCGGCAGCGCTCATCGCCCCGACGTCCAGATAGGGCACGACGACGCCCGCCCCTCGCCGCAGCAGGTCGGTGGCGCCGGTCGCGCCATCGAAGGCGATGACGGGACGGCCGTGGCTCAATGCCTCGAGAACCACGGACGGGTAGGGATCTTCCCGTGATGGCAGGAGAACGAGGTCGGCCGCCGCGTAATAGCGTCCGACATCGGGGACACGCGGCAGCAGCCGCAGGGTGTCGTCCATGCCCAGACGTCGCGCGCCGCGCTCGTACCGCTGGCGGAGCGCGTCGTTCTCGCATCCGAGCCACACGAAGGCGGCCTCCGGCATCGCCACCTTCGACCGTACGTACGCCTCGATGAACAGGTCGAATCCCTTCCGGAGATCGGCGAACCCCACAGCGAGCACCATCGGCTGCGCGTGTGCGAGGCCAAGGTCGTCCATGACGCTCCGGCGCGAGGCGACCGGATCGTCGGGCAGCTCGGGCCGCTTGTACAGGCCCTGGGGCTTCACGCGCGCCTTCGAGCCGAGCTCACCACCGATCGTCGCGAACCGGTCGCGCGCATTCTCAGTCGGGAAGACGACCGCATCGGAAAAGGCAACGACATCCCGCGCAACATCTTCCAGTCCGTAGTCGCGAATGATGCCCGGCAGCTCGTGCACGAGCGTCACGACGCGGAACCCGGCGCGCGCGAGGAGTGGCGCCAACCGGCCTGCGACCGTCGTGTTCACGAGCGCCGCTTCGACGCCATCCGAGCGCAGCTGCCGCAACAGCGCATCGATGGTCGCGGCGTCGACGCCATTGAGGTCGTGGAGGGTGCCGTACCGTCCGAGTGACGGCCGGAGCGCGCCGGGCCCGAGCAGGAGGATGTCCAGGCGAACGTGGAAGTGCTCGAACAGCGTCCGGGCCATGTGCAGCGCGTTCTGCTGCGCTCCGTGGTCGTGCGCGTCATGGACGACGAGGACGAGCCTGGAATCCCAGCCCGCCGCGTCGGCTGAAGGTCCCGGCATCGACCGAACCACCCGGGCGCCCGGCGCGCGGATGCGTCCTTCCCGGGCACCGTGCTCGAGATAGTGGAGCAGCGGGTTCATCCCCGAGGCGCGCACGTCCGGGTATTGGTCCAGGTACCACGTCGTATCGAACGACGGACCCGGGTTGCGCCCTTCGCTCGCGCCGTACAGGTAGTAGTGGTCGAGCGGGTTCTCGGCGCTGTCCGCAACGTCGGCGTAGGTCTCGAGGTACCAGGCCGTGCTGAACCACGGGTTGGGGTCGCGACCCTCGCGGAAGCCATGGCGGCGATAGTGCCGCTCGGGATTCGCGCCCTTCAACCGGACGTCGCTGTAGCGATCCCGGTACCAGTCGCGATCGAACAGCGGGTTATGCCACGGCACCCAGCCCTGATGCGCCAGCAGCCGGTGCGCCATGAGGCGGCCCGCTCGGGCCGTCCGTGCGAGCCTCAACGCTGTCTCCCTCATCTGCGGCGCGACGCGACGGAGGCCGGGTCGCCGAGCCTCGATGACCGTCACCTATCATGGACCAGCCGCCCATTCGTCCCGCGTGAGACGTCCTCTCACACCTCGGAGGTGATCCTGGATTGCCTGACTTTCCTGCCCCGGACGACCTTCCTCTTGCGCCGGGCGACCTGGCGCAGCTGACCCTTGGTGCAGCCATCAGGGATGCGCAGACGGTCACGCCAAAGGGCACGCTCACGGCCCGGCTGCCGGACGGCGTCTCCATCCGACCAGCGGTCACGCACGTGGACGACCGGGGTTCGTTGGTGGAGATGTACGACCCTCGCTGGGAATGGCACGAGGATCCGCTGGTGTACGTGTACGCGTTCACCGTCCGCCCGGGCCACGCCAAGGGCTGGGCCGCGCACAAGGCGCACGAGGACCGGTACTTCATCCTCCAGGGTGAAGGAGAGGTCGTTCTCTACGACGTCCGCCCTGACTCATCGACCTGCGGGATGCTCTCCAGGATCAGCGTGTCGGAGATGCAACGGGGCCTCATGAACATCCCGGCGCTCGTCTGGCATGCCACGCGCAATTTCGGGACAACGGACCTCGTCGGCATCAACTTCCCGACCGTGCCGTTCGATCATGCCAACCCCGACAAGTACCGGCTTCCGCTCGACACACCGCTCATCCCCCACTCGTTCGGGGGCGCGCCTGGCTGGTAACCCGAGGGTGAATCCGCGCTTCAGCGTCCTGATGCCGACGCACAACCGTGCGGACGTCGTCGGCTACGCCATTCGCTCGGTGCTCGCCCAGACGCTCGAGGATTTCGAGCTCCTCATCGTCGGCGATGGCTGCACCGACGGCACGGCCGCCGTCGTGCAGGCCTTCCGCGACCCGCGAATCCGGTGGTTCGACCTGCCGAAGGCGCCGAACTTCGGCTACGCGAATCGCAACGTTGCGCTTCGCGAGGCTCGCGGGGAGCTGATGGCGTTCGCCGCACACGACGATCTGCTGCTGAACGATCACCTGGAACTGATGGACAAGGCGTTTGAGCCGTCCGACGTGGACTGGGCGTACAGCCGGCCCGTCTGGGTCTCCGACGACGGGACGATGGTGCCGTTCGCCGTGGATCTCCGTCTGCGCGAGGAGCTCGATCACTTCCTGACCCGGTTCAACACCCTGCCCGCTTCGTGCGTGGTGTACCGGCGCTCGTGCATCGCGCGATTCGGCGACTGGCCGGTCGAGTTTCGCAAGGGCGGCGACTGGGAGTATTGGAAGCGGATCCTGCGTCCGGCGGGCGGCACGAACCTGGCGTACGTCGAATCAGCGACAGCGCTGCATTTCCGCGCGAGCTGGCGGACGACGACCGGATGGGGCCCTCCCCCGCTGAGTGCCTGGCTCCACGCCGCCGAGGACTCGGAGCGTTGGCCTGCGAGCCTGCGCGTGGCAGTCGGCCCCCGGGAATCGCCGCAGGCCGCGCTTTGGGGCCGCCTTGCCGCGGATCCCGCGGGTACCGCTGACGCCATACGGACCGGAACCGTGATGGCGATGGACCGGCTCGCATGGGCCGCCGCCATGCGGGTACCGCGGCTCGGCGGCGAGCTCGCCTCGATCGTGCTTGCCCTCGCCGCCGCCGACGCGAAGAGCGAAGCGGCATCGGTCGCGGTCGAGGCGTTGGCCATGGCCCCGGACGAGCCACGGCTCCACCACGCGCATGGGATCGCGCTCCTTGGCGACGGACGCCCGGAAGAGGCCGAGGCGGAGTTCCGGCGGGCCGTGGAGCTCGCTCCGGACGTCGCGGGCTATCGCGGCATGGTGAGCATGGCCCTGCACCGCCAGGGACGCACCGACGCCGCGGTGCTGGCTGCACAGGACGCCATCGACGTGGATCCGC
Organism: Chloroflexota bacterium; assembly: GCA_034667005.1. Classification (GTDB taxonomy): domain Bacteria; phylum Chloroflexota; class Limnocylindria; order Limnocylindrales; family CSP1-4; genus JAFMJV01. The sequence goes on along the minus strand of JAXDKU010000003.1, from coordinate 40,775 downwards.
AGCTGGCATGGGTCCACGGCCACCTTGGCCGGCTCCTCGCCAACCAGGGGCTCCTGGAGGCAGCCGCGACCTCGCTTCGGGAGGCGCTGCGGCTCGATGGCACGGCCACCGGCGCAGCACGAGCATTGGCCGAGGTGCTCCTGCGCGCCGGGAACCTCGAAGACGACGCGTTGTCGCCGAGCGCTCCCGAAGGCGATTTCTCGCAGGACGTCTAGCCCAGCGTCATCCGGCGGCGGCGTCGACGCCGCCGACTCTCCCGCCGGAGAGTCAGTTGTGCTCCCGGTACCCACTCGTGCGCGTCACGACAACCCCTCCTCGCGACGGGCCGAGGCAGCGGCGCTCACCGACTTCAGCGACACGCTCATGGCGACGAGCGCGATCGCGCCACCCACCGCGAGCGGGACCGTCGTCATCACGTGCGCCAGCACGGCCATGGCCAGCGCCGGCTCCGACGCGATTCCGAGGGCGTTCGCGGCGGCGACCGCGGCGAGCTCGAACGTGCCGACGTACCCGGGCGCGGACGGAATCGCCGTCCCGAGCACCGTGACCGCCGCGATCAACAGGGCCGACGGCCAGGCCACGTCCACGCCGAGCGCGCGTCCGGCCAGCCAGAACGTGGTGCCGTCCAGAAGCCAGCAGGCGACGCTGATCGCCAGAGCGGTTGCGATCGCGGCTCGCGGCTGCGCCCCTGCGCCCTCACCGAAGCGGACCAGCAACGCCGCCAGCCCGGCCACTCTCCGGGATGTGCCGGCGACGAGCCGCTGCGCCCAGCCGACCAGACGCGCGAGGCCGACGACCACGAGGAAGGCCGTCACCGCCAGGCCCAGCAGGGCCACGACCGCCGTCCCGCTCAAGATCCACGCGGGGCCTCCGGCGAGCACGGCCGCCACGAAGCCCACGAGGGCGAGCGTGGCGAGGTCCATGACGCGCTCCAGCACCACCGTCCCGAGGCTCAGGCTGAACGCGACGGGCTCCCGCCGCGAGACGAGGTAGGCGCGGACCACCTCGCCGAGCCGCGCCGGCAGGGCGATGTTGCCGAGGTAGCCCACGAGGAGCACCGGCGCGATCCGCCGCGCGGGGATGCGACCCGATGCGACCGAAGGGAGCAGGAGAGCCCAGCGGATGGAGCGCAGGCCGAGCTGCACGGCGACGACGACCAAGGCAGCCAGCAGCGGAACCGGATCGGTCCGCGAGAGGATGTCCAGCGTCCGCCGGAGGTCGACGGCCTGCGCCAGCACGGCGAATGCGACGACGCTGATGCCCACGCCGACGAGCGCAAGGGCGACCCGGCGGCGGTCCATCACCTCGGCCAGGCCCGCCCCAGGAGATGCGCGATCCGGCCGCGGAACAGATAGAGGTACCAGCGCAGGTAGAGAGGGAGCCAGGCGCGCAGCCGGAAGCGGCTCTCTCCCGCGGTCCGGTCTCGCCACGTGGCGGGGACCTCGGCAAGGCGCCGGCCGTCGAGCGCGGCCTTGACCGTGAGCTCCAGCGCCAGCTCGAAGCCGCCCGTGCTGTCGATGTGCACCGAGTCGAGGAAGTCGCGGCCGTAGAGCTTGAAGTTGTTCGTCGCGTCGTGGACGGGCACGCCGCCGAGCCAGTGGAGGCTCAGCCCCGCGGCGCGGCTCATGAGGCCCTTCAGCCGCGGGCCGCCCAGCTGGCGCCCTCCCCTGACGTAGCGGCTCGCGGCAACGAGGTCCGCGCCGTCCCGCGCGAGCGCGACCATGGTGTCGACACAGACGACGTCGTCTGAGCCGTCGGCCATGGAGATGACCACGAAACGGCCCGTGGACGCGGCGATGCCCGACTTCATCGCGTTGAGCACACCGCGCCCGAGATCGTTGCGAACGAGCCGCACGCCCGGCATCTCCGGGATGAGCGCGCGAACGACGGGCACCGTGGTGTCCTCGTCGAAGTCGTAGACCACCAGGATCTCGGCGGGCGTGCGGACCTTGTCCGCGATCTCGCGCAGCGTCGGGCCGATGTTGTCGGGCTCGTTGTAGACGGGGATGACGAGCGAGAGCTCGGGCTCGATCACGCCGGCCGTTCCGCGATGAACAGCGTCTGCTTGCCGAGGAGGCGCCACGCGAGGGGCACCGCCAGGTACAGGCGCACCAGGGCCGAGGATTGCGGCAGGCGGCTCTTGGTCGTGTAGGGCAGGAATCGCGTGACGACCTTGGTCGTCCGCAGGCCCGCGAGCGACGCCGCCTCCTCGAGGCTGCGCTCCGTCAGCGGGACCTTGTGGTCGATGAAGTCCCAGTAGGACCCGCCGGCCAGCCGGATGTTGGGCTGGAGGACGATCACCCGGCCACCGGGCTTGAGCAGCCCGGCCACGACGCGCATCTGCTGCACGACCGCATCCGCTGAGGGCAGGTGTTCCAGGTAGTTGCTCATGAACACCCGGTCGAACGACCCCGCGGGCAGCACGTCCCCGAGGGCCAGGCCGTCCGACTGGACGAACCGGACGCCGGCCGGCATGTGCCCCGACATGTCGCGGATGTCGCTGGCCCAGCGCTCGCCGGCCTGAATGTTCGCGGTGAACAGCGCGCGGTCCGCGCCGATGTCCAGCACGACCGCGTCCCGCGGCACGTAGCGCTGGAGGTGGCGTGCGATCTCACGCCAGATGCGGGAGCGGGCGCCCCAGTCGTCCGAGCCGAAGCGGCCCTCGTAGACGGCGTCGTGATCAGTCGCTAGATGCGGCCCGCCGTCAGCTCCCCCTCGATCCATGGAATCACCTCGTCGAGCATCTCGCTGAGCGTTGTCGTGGCCTCAAATCCGAGCACGTCCCGGGCCTTGCGAACGTCCGGCACCCTGCGCTGCACATCGTGGGCGAACGGCGTGTCGTGCACGACGCGGAACGGACGGTCTCCCCGGATCTTTCGCCAGATCGTCTCGGCGAGCTCGAGGACCGTGGTGCTCTGCGCCGTGGAGAGGTTGAAGTCGTCGTTGACCGCCGCGGAGGACTCCATGGCAGTGCGGATTCCGCGCGCGAGGTCACCCCCGTAGGTGTAGTGCCGGACCTGGCCGCCATCGCCCAGGATGTGGAGCGGGTCCTGGCCGCCGAGGATCTTCACGACGAGGTCCGGGACCACGTGGGAGAGCGCCAGCTTCACGTTGCCGCTCATGATCTCGGTGTCCCGCACGGCGCGGCGCTCGCCGATGCCGACGCAGTTGAACGGCCGCAGGATCGTGTACGGCAGGCCGTGCTGCTCCAGCGCCCCGCGCGCGAAGTACTCGCTGGCCAGCTTCTGGAAGCCGTAGGTCGACAGCGGCGGTGGGCTGGTCAGCTGCGCCCCTTCCGGCGACGGGAACTCGTCGGTGGACTCGTAGACCATCGAGCTCGACAGCACCACGATGCGGCTGGCCCGTCCGCTGCGGCAGGAGGCGATCGCCGCGTCGAAGGTCGCCGCCAGGATCCGCTCGTTCTCGGCCAGCAGGTCGTAGGCGAACTCGTGGAAATAGCTGATGCCGCCGATCATGGCGGCCGCCGCCACGACCTGGTCCACGTCCGCGGCGAGCTCGGTCAGGAGTGCCACGTCCTTCGCGTCACCCTCGACGAAACGGTAGGCGGGATGCGCGTCGTAGCTCTTTGCGACGCGGCCGTACTTGCTGAAGTTGTCCAGCCCGACCACCTCGTGGCCCGCGGCGAGGAGCTCCTCCACGAGGTAGCCGCAGATGAAGCCGGCCGCGCCGGTGACGAGGACCTTCATCGAGCGTCCGTCACAGCATGATGCCGCTGTCGCTGATGCCCCAGACGTCCACCAGCTCGCGGCCGCCGAGCTCGATGCCGCGATACGCCCGGTGGGGCACGCCGAGCACGAGCAGCTCGCTCTCCCGGAGCACGGTCTCCAGGGGCCGCAACCGCGGATCCTGCACGAACGGGTCCGTGCAGGACACCTCCGCGCCGGCCCAGCTGAGGAGCTTGCGAAGCTTGTAGCTGAGCGATGCCCGCGCATCGTCCGACTCCGCCTTGAAGGCCATGCCCAGGATCCCGACCTTGCGGCCGACCAGGCTGCCGTAGCGGCGCTCCATGCCGGTGACCACGTAGGCCGGCAGGCCCTCGTTGATCTGCATGGCCGACTGGCCCATCGGGAAGTGGTCGCTGGTGAACGCCGCGAGCTGCATGGTGTCCTTGAGCAGGCAAGGCCCGGCCGCGAATCCCGGGCCGGGCAGGTCCAGCGCCCGCGGGTAGTGGTGCCGGATCGCGTGGAGCACGTTGTTGTAGTCCACGTTCGCGTCGTGGGAGATCATGAAGAACTGGTTCGCGACCGCGAACTTCATGTATCGCCACGCGTTCGTGAAGAGCTTGGCCAGCTCCGCCTCCTTGGCGCTCGTCCGGACCGTCTCCGCGCCGAGCCGGCGGAACAGCGCCTCGGCCCGGTCCCCCGCGCGCTCGTCGTCCGCACCGACGATCTGCGGGAGACCCGTCAGCTCCTCGAGTGCGTGCCCCTCCGCGATGCGCTCGGGGCAGAAGCAGACGTCCACGGGCCGGCCACGGTCCCGGAGGACGCGGATGACGTGGGCGGTCGTGCCGGGGTACACCGTGCTCCGCAGCACGAGGAGCGCGCCGTCGTCGAGGTGCGGCTCCAGCTGATCCACGGCGCGGTCGAAGATGGCCATCGATGGGTTGAGGAACTCGTCGATAGGCGTCCCGATGACCACGACCACGGTGTCGACGCCGTGCAGGATCGAGGGATCGGCGCTGAAGCTGAGCCGGCCGGTCGGGAGGAGGCTCTTCAGGAGGTCCTCCGCGCCCGTCTCCATGAAGGGCATCTCGCCGCGGGCGATGCGTTCCAGGGTGGCCTCGGCGACGTCGTAGATGCCCACGCTAAGGCCGGCCTCGGCCAGCTTCAGCGAGAACGGGAGCCCGACGTGGCCGCCGCCGCCGACGACCACGACGTCGGGAGGGGCGGTCGCCGCTCCGATCGGGGCGCTCTCGGACGCCGCTACGCCAGTCAAGATGGTCCACCTCGGTGCCGAGCCGCCCGACGTGGGCGTTCGTGCGCCGACTCTACCAAGTCACCCTGCTCGAAGCGTCGTCCCCCGTCCGCAGCGCCGGGGCCTCGGCGCGAAACCCGTGCCGCGCGCCGGTCCAGCCCGCCAGCGCGGTGCCCACGAGCGGCCAGTAGATCTCCATGACACGCGATGCGACCCAGGTATCGATCAGGATTCCCACGATCCCCAGGAACGCGGTCGCCGCCAGCAGGCCCTGGGCCAGCGTGCGGGTCGAATCGGTCATGGAACGCGCCGCCCGGCGCAGGCCGGCGACCACGGCCAGGAGGAGCGCCGCGAACGCGACCGTTCCCACGATGCCCGTCTCCACGATGGAGCGGACGTAGTAGCCGTCGGCCGCCTCCGTGGCCACCGACGGGCCGAGCCCGAACAGCGGGTCGCGCAGGGTCGCGTTGAGGTACGCGGGCCACTTGTAGAGGAACCGCACCTTCAGGTTCCCGATCAGCGAGTCGTCGTCGAAGCGCGCGGAGACGTCCGTTGTCGTCGAGCCGCTCGGAGCGGGCACGGCGCCGAGGGCGCGCAGCGTGGGTGGCGTCGCGAAGAGCACGACCATCACGGCGAGCGCCAGCAGTGCAGGTTTGCGGCTGGGCCGGTGGAACGCCAGCGCGGCGAGGCACACGACTGCCGCCACGTACTCCGAGCGTCCGGCACTACTGAAGAGCACGAAGACCGTCGGCACCAGCGCGAATGCCCACGCGATTCGCGCCTTCCGCGGGGCATGCCGCCAGAGGACGGCGCTCAGGACGATCAGCATGCCGAGGTACGTGGCGAGCTCGTGGGGGTCGCCGGTCGTGGCGAAGAGCGACCCGGGGTTCGGGGTCCAGCCGGGCAGCTGCGGCAGCACGCCGAAGCGTTCCAGCACCCCGTACGCGACAACGCCGGCGGCGGAGGCGAAGACCGTGACCAGCACCAGCCGGGGCGAGAGACGGCCCATTCGGACCTGGTCGTAGGCGATCAGACCGAGGAGCAGGTATTCGATGGGCTTCGCCCAGTAGGCCAGCCCCGTGGTCGCGGCGATCGTGCGCAGGACGACGGCACCGACGATCAGCGAGATCAGCCCGCAGCCCACCCATGCCGCCGCCGCGAGCCCCAGCTGCGCCGGCACGAACGGCACGCGGCGCTGCATGACGAGACCGGCCAGCCAGACGGCCACGCATCCGCCGATGAGGAGGTCGTCGATGCGGACGGGGATGTAGGTGCCCGGGACCGACAGGAGGCCGATCTTTGGATAGAGTGGGATCAGGAAGAGGGCCACGAGCAGGGCGGTCCCGGCGAACCCTCGGCCTGCCTTCGGCCACGTCGCCTCCCCTGCGGTCACCGCGGCAGTCTATCGTGGGGAGAATCGCCGCTGGAGGAGCCGAGATTGGGCGACCGCCCCGCTGACGCTCCCCGGGGAGGTGCCGCGGACGCCGGCTCCGGCCACTCGGGCCCGGACGTCAGCGTGGTCATCGTCCACTTCGAGACGCCCGGGGAGCTGGATCGCTGCCTCCGCGCGCTGGCCGCGAGCACCGCCGCACGGTCGCTGGAGGTCTTCCTGATCGACAACGCGTCGCGCTCGTTCGATGTGGCCGCGAGCGAGCGAGCGTTCCCCGGCATTCGAATCATTCGCAACGCGACGAACGTGGGCTTCGCGCGCGCCTCCAACCAGGGCCTGCGCCTGGCCACTGGGCGCTACCTGCTCCTGCTCAATCCGGACGCGCGCGTCGAGCCGGACGCGATCGCCACGATGACCGCCTACATGGACGCCCGCCCGGACGTCGGCTGTGCCACGGCGCGCCTGCTGCTGCCCGACGGAAGCCTGGACCTCGCCTGCCGGCGCACGTTTCCGACTCCGCTCCGCTCGCTCTTTCGCATCACCCTGCTCTCGCGCGCCTTTCCGCGCAGCCGCACGTTCGGGCAGTACAACCTGACCTACCTGGACGAGCGGCAAGAGACGGAGATCGACACGCCGTGCGGGGCGTTCATGATGGTTCGCGCCGAGGCGGCGCGAGAGGTCGGGCTGCTCGACGAGCGCTACTTCATGTACGGCGAGGACATCGACTGGGCGTTCCGGCTCAAGGCGAAGGGCTGGCGCGTCATGTACACCCCGGCCGCCACCGTCCACCACACGAAGCGCGCAAGCTCACGTGACCGGCGCCTCCGGACGATCCCCGCGTTCCACGAGGCGATGAGGATCTTCTACAGGCAGCATTACGAGCCCCGCTATCCTCGCTGGGTGAGCTGGCTGACCTACGCCGCGATCGGCGCCCGGGAGCGACTGGAGCTGGCCGCGCTGCGCCTCGGGCGGGGCAGCGGCTCGTGAAGGGCCTGATCCTCGCCGGCGGCACGGCAACCCGACTGGATCCCCTGACGCGCGTCACCAACAAGCACCTCTTGCCGGTGTACGACCGCCCGATGATCTACTACCCCATCGAGACGCTGCGCGGGATGGGCATCCGCGAGGTCATGGTGGTGCTGGGCGGCCGGAGCATCGGGGACATCGTGGAGCTGCTGGCGGACGGGGCCGACTTCGGGCTCGACCTGACGTATCGCTACCAGCGCGGCGCGCTGGGCATCGCGCATGCGATCGGGCTCGCGCGGGACTTCGCGGCCGACGACAGCTTCTGCGTCGTCCTCGGCGACAACGTCCTCCGCGGCCCGGCGCTGGCGGACGTCGCCGAGGAGTTCTCCGTCGGGCCGTGGGGCGCCGGCTCCCTGCTCTACCGAGTGCCGGACCCGCAGCGCTTCGGCGTCGCGGAGTTCGACGAGAACGGGGCGCTGGTCGGCTTCGAGGAGAAGCCGGCGCAGCCGCGGAGCAACCTGATCCCCATCGGCGTCTATTTCCTCCGCCCCGACGCGTTCGACGTCATCGCCCATCTCAGCCCGTCCGGCCGCGGCGAGTTCGAGATCACCGACGTGCTGAACCATTACGTTCCCGGTGGGCGCCTCTTCTGGCGCGAGTACGAGGGCCACTGGGCGGACGCCGGCACGACCGAATCGCTGCTGCACGCCGGCAGCGTCGCGGCCGAGGCGGCCATGAACGGCAGCCTGGACGGGCTGCCCGCGACCCGGCCGTGAAGCTCCTCGTCACCGGCGGAGCGGGCTTCATCGGCAGCACCTTCGTGCGGCGCCGCCTGGCCTCCACGTCGGACGAGATCGTGGTGCTGGACAAGCTCACCTACGCCGGGAGCCGGTCGAACCTGGCGCAGGTCGAGGAGGATCCGGCGCTGGCGCCTCGCCTGCGCTTCGTCGTCGGCGACATCGCCGAGCCCGCCGACGTGCGGCCCCTGCTCACGGACGTCGACGCGGTGCTGAACTTCGCGGCGGAGTCGCACGTTGACCGCTCGATCCTGGACGCCGAGGCGTTCCTCCGGACCGGGGTCATCGGGGTCCACGTGCTGCTCGAGGCCGTCCGGGACGCGGCCGGCAGACGGCCCTGCCGGTTCCTCCAGGTTTCGACGGACGAGGTCTACGGTGCCGTCGAGGAAGGCGCCAGCGTGGAGACGGATCCGGTCGTCCCGCGGAGCCCGTACGCGGCGGCCAAGGCATGTGGCGAGCTGCTGGCGCGCTCGTACGGCACCACGCACGGCATCGACGTCGTGATCACACGGGGCGCGAACACGTACGGTCCGCACCAGCACCCCGAGAAGCTGGTCCCGCTGTTCGTGACCAACGCGCTGGACGACCAGCCCCTGCCGCTCTACGGAGACGGTCTTCAGCAGCGCGACTGGCTTCACGTCGACGACCACGCCGACGGCATCGGCTGGATCCTGGATCGGGGCACGGCCGGCGAGGTGTACAACCTGTCGGGGGAGGCGCCCCGCACGAACCGGGCCATCACCGAGCTCATCCTCCGCACGCTGGACAAGCCCTGGTCGCTGGTTCGGAGCGTGCCCGACCGTCCCGGCCACGACCGCCGCTATGCCATGGACGGCGCCGCCGCGCGTGCCCTGGGCTGGGTGCCCCGCGTGCCGTTCGAGGACGGGCTGGCCGCGACGGTGGCCTGGTACGCCGATCACCGCTCGTGGTGGGAGCCCGCCAAGTCCGGCGACTGGCTCGATTACTACGAGCGCCAGTACGGGCGGCGGCTGACGGAATCGGTCGGGGCGTGACGGCGTCCGGGCCCGTGGCGGTCACGGGCTCGACGGGCCGGCTGGGCCGCGCGCTCGTCGCGGCGCTCGTCGCACGCGGCATCGCCACCGTCGCGTGGTCCAGGCCCGACTACGACCTGGACGACCCGGCCGCAGCGGAGCGGCTGGTGGCGCGAGACCGGCCGGCCCGCGTGATCCATGCCGCGGCCTGGACCGACGTGGACGGCTGCGCCCGCGACCCAGCACTGGCCGCGCGGCGGAATGGCGAGGCCGTCGCGGAGCTTGCCGCTGCCTGCGTGCGTGCCGGAGCCGCGCTGACGCTCATCTCCACGAACGAGGTCTTCGACGGTGCGCGTGCCGACGGCCGGGGCTACGACGAGGACGACGAGCCACGGCCGGCGAACCCGTACGGCGCAAGCAAGCTCGCCGGCGAGCGGGCGGCGCTGGCGGCGTTCGCCGGGGAGAGTCCTGCGGGGGCGAACGCGGCCCCCGCTGCCGCGGATGCCCCGGCGGACGCCGGGCCGGGCCTGACGATCGTCCGAACCGCGTGGCTCTACGGGCCGCCGGGCAACGACTTCCCGACCAAGGTGCTCGCCGCGGCAGCCCGCCTGCCAGCGGGTGCGCCGCTGAAGATGGTGGCGGATGAGGTCGGGTCGCCCACCCACGCCGTGGATCTTGCGCAGGCGATCGTGGGGCTGGTTACCCGGGTCCGGGCTGGCACGTACCACCTGGTCAACGCCGGCACGGCGTCCCGGCTGGAGGCCGCGCAGGTGGTGCTGGCCCGTTGCCGAACGGACATCGCGGTCCAGCCGATCCGCGCGGCGGAGTTCGTCCGAGCCTCGACTCCGCCGGCCTGGGCCGTCCTTGACGCCGGAAAGGCGGCCCGCCTCGGTGTCGTCCTCAGGCCGTGGGACGGCGCGCTGCGCGAGTACGCCGCCTCTCTCTGCTCCGAACCCGAAACGCCGGCCGCGGCGTACCGTCCGTAGGAGGCGGCACAGCGGCGGCGGGTTCCCGACCGGGGCCGCTGTATCCTCTGCCGGCTGCCAGCAAGATGAACTCGGGGTTAACGGCCAGGTGGATCGATGATCCGACGGCACATCACGCTCCTGCGCCTGGCGTTGATGACCGCGGACGCCCTGAGCGCGATCGTCCTCTTCGGCCTGGTCGTCGGTTTCCGCTTCGCGTATCTCGACCCGACGGCGACCTGGGATGTCGGCGGCCTTGCCCCCCTCGAAGTCGCGGCGGCCTACGGCGTGATCTGGGTCGCGTCGCTCTGGCTCCTGGGCCTCTACCGCCTGCGGACGCACTGGTCGATCCGTGGCGAGATCGCCGACGTGCTGCGGGCCTCGGTGCTCGCGGCGCTCGTCTCGTTCACGCTGCTGTTCCTGCTCCAGCTGCACAGCGTCAGCCGCCTGTTCGTCCTGATCCTCCTCGTCGCGCAGCCCATCCTGACCGTGGCCTCACGCGTCTGCCTGCGGCTGTTCCTGAGCTGGATCCGCAGCCGCGGCTACAACAGCCGGCAGATGCTGATCGTTGGCGCGGGGCCCGAGGCGCAGCGGTTCGCGCGCGAGATCGAGGGACACACCGCCCTCGGCCTGCGCGTGATGGGCCACCTTGCCGCACCGGGCGAGGAGGCCCTGGAATCGGCCCATCCCATCATCGGGACGCTCGACGAGATCGAGGACGTGCTGCACTCGCGCGTGATCGATGAGGTCGCCATTTGCCTGTCCCCGGGAGACTGGAGCTACGTGGAGCCGATCACCGGCATCTGCGAGGAGGAGGGCAAGATCGTCCGGGTCTCGATGCGGGCGCTGGGTGGCGTGCTGACCGGCGGCCGCTACGACGAGCTGGAGGGGACGCCGCTGGTCACGTTCCTCCACGGCCCTGACCGCGTCCTTGGCATGGCCGTAAAGCGCCTCTTCGACATCGTGGTCAGCGGCGGGGCGCTGCTCTTCCTCAGCCCCGTGCTCGTCGCGGTGGCGGTCTACATCCGCGTCACGGATGGCAGCCCCGTGCTCTTTCGGCAGGAGCGCGTCGGGCTGCACGGCCGGCCGTTCACCTGCTTCAAGTTCCGCAGCATGGTCCCCGACGCAGAGGAGCGTTTCGCGGACGTCGCGCAGCTCAGCGAGGTCGTCGGGCCCGCGTTCAAGATGACCGCGGATCCGCGCATCACCCCGAGCGGCCGTTGGCTCCGCAGGACCAGCCTCGACGAGCTGCCGCAGCTGCTGAATGTGCTGCGGGGAGAGATGAGCCTGGTGGGGCCGCGACCCGCCCCACCGCGCGAGGTCGCCGACTACAGCGTCTGGCACCGCCGGCGGCTGGCGATGCGCCCGGGTCTCACGGGCATCTGGCAGGTCGAGGCGCGCGACGACTCCAACTTCGACGAGCGGGCGGCACTGGACCTCACCTACATCGACCGCTGGTCCCTTTGGATGGACGTCAAGATCATGCTGCGGACGATCCCCGCGCTGGTGCAGCAGCCCGGTCGCTGACCGACCGGGTCCGTCCTGGCGCGCCTGCTGGCGCCGCGTGCTGGTCTGGTGCCTCGACTCCGTCGCGAGGCGCCGTTGCGCTGCGCCGGCGCAGCGTGGCGCCGCGGGCGCGGCGGGCGGCCGGCGCGGAGTGCCGACTACCTCGCGAGGCGCCGTAGCGCTGCGTCGGCGCACCCGCTCGAACCCCAACGGGCCTAACAGCAACCCCTGTGGCGTCCGCCTCCGGCCTCACTCGGATCGCGCTCGTTTTCGCGTGATTCCGCGCACAACGCCACCCGGGTTGGCATTGGACACTGATCGCGCGTCGGCCGAGGGGCGAATGCCACCGGGATTCGCGTTTGACCGGCGACCGGCGGAAGGCGCGCTTCGGCGCGGCTCAGCCCTCGACGTGCAGCGGGCTCTCTCCCGCTCCGAGCAGGATGCCCGCCACCTGGCCGGCGACCTGCGCCGAGAGGAGCGCGAGCATCCAGGGCAGCGCGGCCGGCAGGCGCTCGGCGTGGCGAGACCGCGAGGCAAGAGCCGCCGCACGTCCCAGCCGGAGCCATGGCACTGCCGGCGCGACGAGCAGCCGGATCGCCGGGCGGCGTCCGCCGGTGGCCCGCACGAAGCCGCCGAAGGTGCGTCCAGCGTGGAAGTGCTGCGCGACGAAGGGCCCGACCGGCAGCGACTGGTCGTGCCACACCAGGGGGCGCGGGTCCATGCGGATGGCGCCGTCCGTCCGCGCCAGCGACGCCTGGTGGAAGGAATCGAGCACACCCATGCCGGCGACCTTCGGTGCCAGGTCCAGCGCCGCTCGCTTGTACGAGACGTTCGCGTGGGCGAGCTTGCGTCTCGCGCCGGGGGTGACGGGTGGGACCACACCGGCCTGGACCACGAAGAAGCTCGCCCAGTCGAGCGTACGGTCCGTTGCGAGGTTGTCCACCGGGCCACCGATCGAGAGGGCCTCCGGATGGTCCGCGTGGGCAGCCAGGAGCGCGGCCGCCCAGTTCGGCTCCACTCGGCAGTGGTCCTCCGTCATCGCGATGATCTCCGCGCGGCACGCCTCCAGGAGCGCGGGTCGCAGCTCGTAGACCGAGGAGCGCGGGAACGAAAGCCAGCGCGTCGACGCTCCCAGGCTGTCCGCCGGCGGCGCCGGCTTCCCGCTGCCGTCGGCGACGATCACCTCGCCGTCGACCTCGGCTGCCGCGTGCTCGAGCGCCCGCACGAACCGCTCGACGTGGGGCCAGCCGCTCCCCGTGCAGATCGCGAGCGACACGGGAGGTGCCGCCGCCGGCGCGGCTGCTCGGCCCTGGATCTCAGTCATGGGATGGTCCAACCGCCGTGCCCCTCGTGCCCGCCCTATGAGGCTACGCAGTATCGCGGAGCATCATCGAGGACGAAAGCCGGGCCTTGCCAATACCGAACGGATGTTCTATTCTGACCTCCCAGCGGAGGGCACCCGTGGCTCCGGCCATGACCTGGACGGAGCGTCCAGCACGACCGCCCGCCGCCTGGGAGTGCCGTATGCGCCGACCGCCGCCCCTGCCTGTTCTCGACGGCGCCGCCATCGAGGCCATCGAGGCTCAGCTCATGCTGAGCGTGTACGACGCCCGCCGGCGGGCTCGCCTTCAGCTCCTTGGTCGCCGACGGCCTCCGCCGCCGCCTGGTCCTCGCGCTCGAGCGCTCCTGCTGCGCGCACGATCTCGTCGATCTGCTCCTCCACCGTCTGGCGAGGATGCGTGAACAGCTCGAGCGGAACGCCGTACCAGACGGACAGGCGCCTGAGGCTCCACAGCGGGACGGCCGTCACGCCGTTCTCGTAGTCGGAGATCGTGGACTTGGACTTGGCCGAGAGGCCCAGGTACTCGGCAGCGCCCTGCTGGCTCTTGCCGGCCCGCTCGCGGGCCATGCGGAGCCAGAAGCCCTGTCGCCGCTGGTAGAGCCGCTCGTCGTCCATGCGTCTGACAACGCACCGTAGGTGGATGAGCAACTGGTTCCCACTGACACTGTTTCGGTGTTCACAACAGCGCGTCCTTGCGACAAGATCGTGTCTTGGCCACACCACGTAGTGCAGCGTACAAGATGTATGACCACTCTAGGTGCCGATCCTGAAGTGAAACCACCGTGAGCTGGGGCCCCGGGCCCCGTCCGCGCGCACGCTCCAGACTCGCCAACGGCCGAAGGTGACTCCGTCGACATTCACCGCGATCCTCGGTTCTATGACCTCGCCCGGTGGGAGATCGACGCAATCGCGGTTCGGTCCGCTACACGACTGCACGGCGACGTAGTAACTGTCCGCATCTCCAATCGCCGACCAGCCCAATTCGACACGGTGGCTAGTTGCACGTATGTGCTGCCCGTCCTGGGGCGTCACCGGAGATGGCGGCCGCAGATCCGGAGGGTCGATCCGAAGGATGCGACCAGCCTCGGGCAGCAACACCCAGAGAGAACCCTCCCCGTAGGCCAGTGCCGCTCTATCTGGCGATTGATCAATGTCGACATAGGCAGCCACGTGCATTTCTGCCTGGTTTACAGCAATCTGTTCAATGCGCGACCGTTGACACCGACCTGACTCGCATTCGAGTCCGCGGATCCACCAGAATCCGTCCAATCCGGGTGCAGCCGTGACGGCATCCTGAGTCCCCAAGTGAAGCCCTAGGGACGTCCCATCGCCATCATTCAGTACGTCGACTCCATCTTCGTGCAACACAATCAGGTATGTTCCGACGACCAGTAGGGCCCGCACGGTCGCTTTGGCGGTAACAGCGACATTCAGGACGCTATCGGCAACAGTGTCCAGTTGCTTGACCTCTCCGTCGCTCGTCGAAACCCAGACCTTATGGCCACTGGGCGCAACTAGACGCGGGTGCTGAACGGCAAAGAAACGTCGACTGCGCAAACTGTCGACAAAAATCCGCGTGACCGCCGTATCTGTCGCGATCCAGACTGCGTCTTCGCCCCCAGCCAGGTCGGTCGGGGTTCCGCCTACTCTGCGACTGGCGATGGTCCGCCCCGTTGCCAGACTGACGCGCTCGAGCTGGTCCGGCTGATCCAACCTATCGACCGTCACCCAGACGCTCCCACGGGCTTCCGTGATCGGACCAGGTCGTCCATCGAGGTGCACCGGCACTAGAGTCTTGTTGTTGGCCGCGTCGACGATCGCCAGGCGACTGCCATCGGACTTCGGCAGCCACAACCGCCCACCCGCGACAACGATCTTGTTGGCAATGAAGTGCTTCGGCTCCGGGAATGAATCACCGACATGCCATGCCACGGCGACTGGCGGCGGGAGAGTAGGTGCCGGCGTGACGGGAGGCGGCGTACCCGGCGGTGGCGAGACGGGCGTCGGCGTTACCAGTGCCCCTGTCGTCGTGGGCGCTGGACTCACGGTGGGGCCGACGGACGAACTCGGCGGCGCCTCTGTAGACATGACAATGGAGGCCGGTGCGAGCGTCCGCGGTGCATCGGACACAACGGCGGATGGCGACGACTGGTTCGACGGGAACAAGCGATCAAGAGTCCCCGTGGCAATTGCGGCGCCGAATCCAAGAATCGCACAGACCGCCGCGATGAAGGCGACGGCCTCTTTCACGCGCGCCGAAGCCCGAGGCTGGGCAGGCGCGAGTTGTTCCGTTGGCTGGACAAAAACCGTTGGTAGGTTCTCAACGCGCAGGGCCGAGGTGGAAGTGACCATTAGCTCAACGCGATCCCGGGCAGGACACCAAGTGCGAAGGTCGCCCAGGCCCGTCGGACCACCGCCCGCGTGGACGCCATCGACGATGTACAGCACGGCCTTGTCGCTCGGAACGGCATGAAGGGCCGCCGCGAGGCGTTCCGCAGGGTCCGGAGGTGACGCAGCCTCCTCGGTGATCTTCCAATACTCTCTCAACGATTCCGCAGCCCGCGCGAATTGAGTCGGCTCCGGAGTCGAGCCTGCGTGTGCGTCGATCCAGATCACGCCGCCGGGATACGCGTCGCTGTACCGGCGTACGTATTGATGGCCAAGCTCGGTCGCTGCTTCCCGCGAGGCCACCACATTCAACGCGCGGGCACGTCCGTCCCGATCAAAATGGAGTAGGCCGTCTATGGACCACACGTCTTCGGTGTGGTCGTCGCGTTCCTGCGGAATTCGTCCGGGGTTGAATGGGACCGAAATGAATGTGTTCCGATCCCACGGTGGTAGGGGCACCGGTTCGTTGCGCGTCATCCGCCGCAACAAGGCGCCCGATGTCGCGAGTCCCAAACGATCTCGCAACCGCATCGGCGCCCTCGCGGCTTCCACGTCGTGCTCGAACCCGTTGACGCCGAGTCGACTCTTGACTAGTTTCGCGATCTCTTTCGGGTTGCTCAGGACGGTCGCCCAGTCCGCCGAACTGCCATCTGGGTAGTGACGGAGCAGCTGCGCTCGGCCTCCTTCGTCAACGACCGCCGCGATCAAGTGCGACGGTTGCGCGCGTCTGCCGTTCGCCCAGTCACGCCGCCAGGGGAGCAGAGCTGCCGCCAGCTCCCATCTCGTCGCCTCGCTCTGCCAGTACACGTCATCGATCAGCGCGACGACAACGTGCGCATCGAGAATGGCTTCCGCGAGTGCTGCCGTCCTTGCGCGAACGCTTACTCCGCGCTCGTTTCCGCCGAACACTTTGAACTGCGGATGCTGAAGAGCATTGCGCACTTTATTTGCCACCTTGGCTGCCCGCGGGCCGCCAGGCACAAACGAAAGAAAGACGTCATATTGCGGGGCGCCGGACGCGCGCATGCCTTGCCTCAAGCCGCCGGAGTGTCGACGCCGACTGTACCCGAAGCTTCCCGATGGTTTCCGACGGGATCACATCGAGATCAAACGAGGCTTACATCATCACTAGGCCGCCGTCGACGGCCAGCACCTGCCCCGTGATGAATGAGGCCTCGTCCGACGCGAGGAACGCCACGGCCGCCGCGACCTCCTCCGAGGTCCCGAAGCGGCCCAGCGGCGTGCGCTTGGTGACCTCTTCCTTGAGCGCCTCGGGGAGATCCTGGGTCAGCTCCGTGAGGACGAACCCTGGCGCGACCGCGTTGCACGTGATCCCCCGGCTTGCCAGCTCGCGGGCGGTTGCCTTCGTCAGCCCGATGAGGCCGGCCTTCGCCGCCGAGTAGTTCGCCTGACCTGTCTGGCCCGCCTGCCCGGACACGCTCGTGATGTTGATGATCCGGCCGCTGCGGGCCTTGAGCATCGGCCGGGTCACGGCCTTGATCGTGTAGAAGGCGCCGAAGAGGTTCGTCTCCAGGACCTCGCGCCACGCATCCACGCTCATCCGCATGATCAGGTCGTCGCGTGTGATGCCCGCGTTGTTGACCAGGATGTCGATCTTCCCGAAGGCCTCCAGGGCACCCTTGATCAGGGCCTCCGCCGCTTCCGGCTGCGTCACGTCGGCCTGGATCGCCAGGCCCTTCCGCCCGAGCCCCTCGACCGACGCCTTCGCCTCAGCCGCGGCCGCCGCGTTCCCCCGGTAGCTGAAGGCCACGTCGGCGCCCTGCTCGGCGAGCCGGACCGCGATCGCGCGCCCAAGGCCCCGGGACCCGCCGGTCACGACGGCGCTCTTGCCCTCCAGATTGATCACGCGGTCACCTCTGTGTGGGCGTGCTCGGGCTCTCCCGGCACCACGTCGTCGAGCGGGACCGGCGGGCCTGAGCGATCGGCCAGCGCCGCCATCAGCCGCGGCGGCATGGGATCGACCGAATCCCAGTCGACGGGCGCGCGGACCGACGCGACCGGCACCACGGAGTCTGCACGGCGGCCATTGGCGGGATCGGCGGTCCACTCGACCGCGGCAGCTCCGCTCGTGAAGCCGGCGCCGAACGCCACGAAGACGATCTTGCTGCCGATCTGGATGCGACCCGAGTCCACGGCCTCCGCGAGCGCGATGCCCACCGACGCGGCGGACGTGTTGCCGTAGCGGTCCACGTTCACGAACATCTTGTCCATCGACATGTTGAGCCCCTTGGCGACCGACTCGATGATGCGGATGTTCGCCTGGTGCGGGATGAAGAGATCGACCTCTTCGGGCTTCCAGCCGGCCTTCCCGATCGCCTTCAGGGCGGACGAGGCCAGGGTCTTGGTCGCGAACCGGTAGGTCTCACGGCCCTCCATCCGGACGAAGTGCTCGCCGCGGCTGATCGTCTCGTTGGACGGCGGGCTCTTCGAGCCGCCGGAGGGGAGCCAGATCATGTACGCCCCGTCGGGGTCCGTGGTGAGCTCGAGCCCGCCCATGCCCCCGCCCGGCTCGTCGGACGCGGACAGCACCACGGCACCCGCGCCGTCTCCGAAGAGGATGCAGGTGTTGCGGTCGCTGAAGTCGAGGAAGCGGCTGAGGACCTCGGCCCCGATGACCAGCGCGTTCTTGTACACGCCGGCCCGCAGGAACGCGTCGGCCGTGGCATAGCCGTAGACGAATCCCGAGCATGCCGCCATGACGTCGAAGGCAACCGCCGTCGAGTTGCCGATGGCCTCCTTGACCAGCACCGCGGTCGCGGGCATCCAGTAGTCGGGCGTGAGCGTCCCGACCAGGATCAGGTCGATGTCGTCCGGCTGGAGCCCCGCGACCGCGATGGCTCGCTTGCCCGCGATCGCGGCGAGCGTTGCCGTGGTCTCGTGCGGCGCGGCGACGCGCCGCTCGCGGATACCCGTCCGCGAGCGGATCCACTCGTCGGACGTGTCGACGAGCTTCTCCAGGTCCGCGTTCGTCAGCACCCGCTCCGGCGCATAGCTCCCCCACCCCGTGATCCTGACGCTGCGCGGCGTCTTCATCCGTCCCTCCTGTCTCCGCCCTGCGCCCTCACGAGGGCTCCACTTCGATGAGCGTCTGCTTGGCCTTGACGAGCGCCCCGCTCTCGGCTGCGATCCGGCGGACCGTGCCCGTGACGTCGCTCTTGATCTCATTGAACAGCTTCATCGCCTCGATCAGGCCGATCACCTGGCCGACGCTGACCGCGCCGCCGACACGGCAGTAGTCGACCGCACCGGGTGAGGGCGAGGTGTAGAAGACGCCGGTGAGTGGCGCGACGACCGCGTGGAGCCCATGCCCGGGGCCCGTGTCCCCACCGGGACCGGTCGCGGCCAGGCCAGCCGAGGAGCCGCCTGGCACCGCGGCAAGGCCGCCTCCACCCGATCCAGCTCCGGCCGCGCCGGCAAAAGCCCCGCCGGCACCGGCCGGCAGCGCGCCGAGGAACGGCGAGACGGCCTCCGGCTTTCGCAGGACGACGGTCGTGCCGCCCGCCTCGACCTCGATCTCTGCCAGTTCGGAGCCATCGAGCAGCGCCTCCAGGCGATCGATGACGTCGAGGAGCTGGCCGACCGACGGATCGTCGCTCATGCCTTCCAGCGCCGGAGGATGAGGCTGGCGTTCTGTCCGCCGAAGCCGAAGGCATTGACGATCGCCACGTCCACGCTCCGAGGGCGCGCGGCCAACGGCGTGCAGTCGAGCTCGCCGACCTCGGGGTCGGGATCGACGAGGTTGAGGGTCGGTGGCACGCAGCCCTCGTGCATGGCCTTGATCGCGACCACGGCCGCGATGGCCCCCGCGGCCCCGAGCGTATGGCCGATCGAGCCTTTGGTGGCCGTGATGGCGACATCGTTCGCGGCGTCCCCGAGGAGTGCCCGGATGCCCTGGAGCTCGGTGCTGTCTCCCTCCGGCGTGCTGGTCGCGTGGGCGCAGACCAGGTCGACGGCCTGCGGTGCGAGGCCGGCCTTCTGGAGGGCACGCCGCCCTGCCCGCGCCGCACCGGCGCCCCCCGGCGACGGCAGGGTGATGTGGTACGCATCGGCGCTGGCGGCGTAGCCGATCACCTCGGCAAGGATCGGCATGCCGCGCCGCCGGGCGTGATCCAGCTCCTCCAGGACCAGGATCGCGGAGCCTTCGGCGATCACGAAGCCGTCCCGGCCGCGGTCGAAGGGGCGGCTGGCGCCCGCGGGATCGTCGTTCCGCGTCGAGAGGGCCCGCATGGCCGCGAAGGCGCCGACGATCGCCTCGTAGACGACGGCCTCGGTCCCGCCTGCGAGCATCATCTCGGCGTCGCCGCGCAGGATCATCTCGGTGGCCTCGCCGATGGCGTGGCCGCCCGTCGCACAGGCGCTCACCGGCGCGAAGTTCGGCCCCTGCGGCCCGAAGCTCATGGCCACCTGGCCGGCCGGCATGTTGGCGATCGACATCGGGATGAAGAAGGGGCTGAGGCGCTCGGGGCCCCGTGTGGCGGCGATGCCCATCTGGTCGATCAGCGTCCCGCTCCCGCCCAGGCCGGAGCCGATGAGCACACCTGTCTCCTCGGCCGCCGTCCCCTCCAGGCGCGCGGGGAGCCCCGCCGAGTCCATCGCCTCGCGCGCCGCCACCAGCGCCAGCTGCGTGGTGCGGTCGTTGCGGCGGATCTCCTTGCGGTCGAGCACGGTGCTGGGGTCGAAGTCGCGGACCTCGCCGGCGACTTTGCTCGTCACCCGCTCGGGGTCGAAGGCCTCGATGCGCCGAACGCCCGACTCCCCGGCCACCAGGCGCCTCCAGAACGTCTCGACGTCGTTGCCGAGCGGCGTCACCGCGCCGAACCCGGTGACGACGACGCGACGCCCGTTCGACTGGGGCACGGGGGCGGCGCTCATCGGATGAAGCGGCCCGTACGGATCGTGGCCGCTCGATAGACGTCGCCCGGCAGCCCTCGAGCGCTGACCTCCTCGGACGCCGTCTGGGCGTCGTAGGCGGGCCGGTACAGCTGGGCCGTCGGGCCATCCTCGGGATCGACCGTGACCATCGCCCAGCACGCGGACGGCTCACCGTCGAAGGCGTAGCCGCAGGAGCCCGGGTTCACGATCAGCTTGCGCCCGAGCTCACGGACGTCCGAGACGTGCGTGTGCCCGCAGCAGATGACGCGCGCATCGGTGCGCGTCACACGCTCC
Source organism: Chloroflexota bacterium (assembly GCA_034667005.1). GTDB lineage: Bacteria > Chloroflexota > Limnocylindria > Limnocylindrales > CSP1-4 > JAFMJV01. Next base: position 20,307 of record JAXDKU010000003.1, on the reverse strand, counting down.
ACCGTGACCGAGGGATCGAGGTCGGGCGGCAGCCCCAGGGTCTGGCTTCCCGGCGAGCCGTGGCACACCAGCACCAGATCGTCCTCGGTCAGAAGGCGGCGCTCTGCCGGAAGCCGCCGCAGGTAGTCGAGCTGGTCCTCGGAGAGCTGCTCCCGCGCCCACTCGGCGGCGGCACGCTGCGAGGCGGGAACCTCGTCCAGCCACGGGAAGGCTGCCGCGTAGTCGCCGTCCGCGACCGCCACGTCGGTGTTGCCCTGGATGACGAACGCGCCGGCCGCCTCCAGCTCGCGCACCCGGTCCAGCGCCTCGACCGGTCGCGGCCCGTTGAGCACCAGGTCACCGGTGACGAGGATGCGATCCGGCTTGTGCGGCGCGATGTCCTTCAGCGCGGCCTCCAGGGCCGCAACGTTGCCGTGGATGTCGCCGAGGACGGCGACGCGAAGCGTGGTCAACGGAGCGCGCCTTCCGGCGGGATGACGAACGACAGCAGCGCCTCGCAGGCCACCTCACCGTCGACGGACGCGACGGCGCGGCCCTTGCCGAAGCGGCGGCCGAGCTTCTCCATGGTGATCTCCAGGGTCAGTCGATCGCCCGGCTGGACGATCCGCTTGAAGCGGCACTCCTCGATGCCGGCGAACAGGCCGATCCGATCGCCCATCCCCGGCTCGCGCGCCACGTAGACGGCCATCGTCTGGGCCAGCGCCTCCACCTGGATCACGCCTGGGACGACCGGCAGCCCCGGGAAGTGGCCCTGGAAGAACCACTCCGAGGCCGTCACACCCTTCTCCGCGCGCATGTAGCCGCGCTCGCGGTCCTCCTCGACGACGCGGTCGACGAGCAGAAAGGGCCAGCGGTGCGGAATGATCGCCTGGATCTCGGCGGTCGTCAGGAGCGCGCGGCCGGGTGCGGGCGCGGCTGATCTGGCGCTGGGGGCGTCTGTGTCGGTCATTGGCCTCCTCTGGCCTCGTGGGCTGACGTCAGCCGGCTGCGGCGAGGAACGCCGCGCTGCCGACCCGGTCGATCAGGTTGGTGGTGAAGGCGCCCTCGAGGAACGCCTCGTTTCCGAGCAGGGCCCTGTGGAACTCCACGTTGGTCGTGAGCCCCTCGAGCACCAGCTCTTCGAGCGCGACTCGTCCCCGGGCGATCGCGACCTGCCGGTCGGGACCCCAGACGACGAGCTTGCCGAGCAGCGAATCGTAGTAGGGCGGCACCTCGTACCCGCTGTACAGGTGGCTGTCCATCCTGACACCCGGGCCGCCGGGAGGCAGGTAGCGCTCGACGACGCCGGCCTGCGGCCGGAAATCGTTGCGCACGTCCTCGGCGTTGATGCGGAACTCGATGGCGTGGCCGCGCAACTGGATGTCCGCCTGCGTGTAGCCGAGCGGCTGCCCCGCGGCAATGCGGATCTGCTCGACCACCAGGTCGATCCCGGACAGCATCTCGGTGATGGGGTGCTCCACCTGGATCCGGCAGTTGATCTCGATGAAGTAGTAGCGGCCCTGCGTGTCGACCAGGAACTCGAGCGTGCCCAGGTTCTCGTAGCCGGCCGCGACCACCGCCCGGACGGCGCTCACGGCCAGCGCGGATCGCGTGGCCTCGTCGATGGCCGGGCTGGGCGCCTCCTCCACGATCTTCTGGTGGCGCCGCTGGACGGAGCAGTCCCGCTCGCCCACGTGGACGCCCGCGCCGTAGCGGTCGACGATGACCTGGACCTCGACGTGGCGGTTCTCCTCCAGCCACTTCTCGAGGTAGAGGGAGTCGTCGCCGAACGCAGCGCGAGCCTCGGAGCGGCAGATCGTGATGGCCTGCTGGAGCTCGCGCGGCGAGCGGACCATGCGCATGCCGCGTCCACCGCCTCCTGCCGACGGCTTGATCAGCACCGGGTAGCCGATGCGCTCCGCCTCGGCCAGCGCGTGATCGTCGTCGCGCAGCATCCCCTCGGAGCCGGGGATCGTCGGGAGGCCGTGGCGCGCGAGCAGCTCCCGCGTGCCCGCCTTCGACGCGAACCGTTCGAGCACCTCGGGCGGCGGCCCGATGAACGTCAGCCCGTGGGCGCGCGTCATCTCGGCGAACGAGTCGTCCTCGGAGAGGAAGCCGTAGCCGGGGTGGATCGCCTCGCAACCGGTGACGATCGCGGCGGACAGGATCGACGACGCCGACAGGTAGCTGCGTGCCGACTCCGCGGGCCCGACGCAGATCGCCTCGTCGGCGAGCTGGACCGCCAGCGTGTCGCGGTCCGCCTCGCTGTAAGCGACGACCGAAGTGATCCCGAGCGTGCGGCAGGCACGCAGGATGCGGACCGCGATCTCACCCCGGTTCGCGATCAGGACGCGGCCGAACATCAGCCGTCGACCGCCCGTTCGATGCCGTCGATGCGGACGAGCTCCTGGCCGTACTCCACGGCCTCTCCCGCGGCGGCGAGCAACCGCCCGACCACCCCGTCGCCGGGGGCGACGACCTGCTGGGGCACACCGAGCACGTTCACCGTGCCGAGCACGTCGCCGGAGCGCACCGCCTGGCCGGTTGCCAGCCCGTCGCGCGGCGTGAAGTAGCCGACAGCCGGGGACTCCGCCGCGCGGCGAACGACCGCGCTTCGTCCCGCGGCACCCGCGCCGGTGCCTGCTGCTCCCGACGAGCCCGCCGAGGCGCTGCCTGTGGCAGCACCGCCCACGTGGCCGGCATGCGCGCCCGCGCCATGTGTCGCTGCGCCGCGGCCGCCGCTCCCGGATCGCGCGCCGCCGTCCCCGGGCGCACCGGCCGACAGGTCCTTGCGCAGCCGGACGCGCCACCCGCTCTCCGAGACCTCCAGCTCCCCGAGGTCGCTGGCCGAGAGCTTCGCGATGAGCGCCGGCACCACGCGCTCCGCGACCAGGGCGATCGCGCCCGCGCCGGAGGACGATGAAGACCCCGACGCGGACGCCGTGGAGACGGGGTCTGACGCGGGCGCCGTGCCGGCGATCGCGCCGCCGGGTTCGTCGGGCATCTCAGACCTCCTCGCGGAGCGGAGGCTCCTGGGCATCGTCGGCCGCCTCAGGCCGCAGCGGAAGGCCGTCCCCGACGCCGAGAACCGCCCGGCCCGAGCTCAGGACGCCGCGAATGCGGTCGGTCAGCCGGCGACGCTCGCGTCGAACGCTGCGCGGCTCCTCCGTGGTGGTGAAGGCGCCGATCTGGCGGTAGCGCTCGTAGCGGGCCTCGAGCAGCTCGTCGAGGTCCAGCAGCACGAGCGAATCGAGCTGGGCCACGATCGCGGCCTTCAGCCTGCGAGCCGTCTCCTCGGGCGTCGCATGGGCACCCGCGCCCGCCTCGGGGACCACGTGATCGATCACGCCCAGCGCCTGCTGTTCGCCCGCCGTCAGCCGCATCGCCACCGCGGCCTGCTGCGCCGCGTCGGGCGTGCGCCACAGGATGCTGGCGCAGCCCTCGGGGCTGATTACCGAGTAGATCGCGTTCTCCAGGGCCAGCACCACGTCCCCGACCGCGATGGCCAGCGCACCGCCGGACCCGCCCTCCCCAGTGATCACGGTCACGACCGGCGTGCGCAGCCCGGTCATCACCTGGATCGAGCGGGCGATGGCCTCGGCCTGACCGCGCTCCTCGGAGGGCGCATCCGGAGACGCCCCCGGCGTATCCACGAACGTGACGACCGGGATCCGCAGCCGCTCCGCCAGGCGGAAGAGCCGGATGGCCTTCCGATAGCCCTCGGGGTGCGGCATGCCGAAGTTGCGGCGGATGTTCTCCTCGACCTCGGCGCCCTTCTGGTGGCCGACGAAGACAACGTGGTGGTCCCCGATGCGTGCGAGGCCCCCGACGATCGCCGCGTCGTCGCCGAATGCCCGGTCGCCGTGGAGCTCCACGATGTCCGAGGCCATGAGCCCGAGCAGCTCCAGGGTGTGCGGTCGCTTCAGGTTGCGCGCCAGCTGGACGCGTGCCCAGACCGCTTCACGTAGCGCGTCGTCGTCGACGCGGGCCGGATGGATCAGGACCGTGGGCTCAGCCACGGGCCGGCTCCAGCTCGGGCGAGATCTCGAGGACGGTCTGGGCAGGCCGTGGGGCGGGCTCGCGGTCGACGAGGCCCTCGAGGAACGCCAGCGGCCGCAGCACGCGGCCGTTGCCGGCGCTCTCGTCACGGTGCGGCTGCGGTGCGGGGCGCAGGTGGGACAAGAGCGTGGCGATGCGTGCCCGCAGCTCGGGTCGAGGCACCACCTGATCGACGAGCCCGTGCGAGTAGACGAACTCGGCACGCTGGAAGCCCTCCGGCAGCGCCTCTCCGGTCGTGCCGGCGGCCACGCGCGCACCCGCAAACCCGATGAGTGCTTCCGGCTCGGCCAGATTCACATCCCCGAGCGCGGCGAAGGAGGCAAAGACGCCGCCCGTGGTCGGGTCGGTCAACACGCTGATGAACGGGACGCCGGCGTGCCCCAGCCGCTCGAGCGCGGCAACCGTCTTTGCGAGCTGCATCAGGGCCAGCGTGCCCTCCTGCATGCGGGCGCCACCGGAGGCGCTCACGACGATGAGCGGGACGCGCTCGCTGCGGGCGGCCTCGGCCGCTCGGGCGACCTTCTCGCCGACGACCGAGCCCATCGAGCCGCCCATGAAGGCAAAGTCCATGACGCAGATGGCCACGCGGGTGCCCTGGATCGTGCCGAACCCCCATACCGCGGCGTCCCGGATGCCGGTCGTGACCCGCGCGGCAGCGAGGCGGTCCGGGTACGGCTTGGTGTCCACGAAACCCAGTGGATCGAGCGACTCCAGCCCGGCGTCGCGCTCCTCGAAGCTGTCGGCGTCGAGCAGCAGGCGCAGCCTCGCGTCGACGCGCAGCCGGAGATGGTGGCCGCACTTCGAGCAGACGCGGAAGCTCTTGTCGAGCTGCTTGTTGTAGAGCATCTCGCGGCAGTTGGGGCACTGCGTCCAGAGGTCCGGCGGGAACTCGTCGCGGCGCTGGCGGAACGGCAGCTTGATCGGCATCAGAGGCTGACCTCCGCGCGGTGCCGAAGGCGCGAGGCGCGGAGCTGCGGCCGGGCGCGACGCCGGACGAGGATGGCGGCTCCGGCCAGCGAGACGCTCGCGATCGAGACGCCCGAAGCAATGGCCCCGCCGACGAGCAAGCCCCGAGCGCGGCGCTCGGCAGCCGTCGGCGCGGCAAACGGCACGACCCGGAAGTCGAGGACGTCACCGGCAAACGGGGCGTCGGCATCGCCCCGGAGCCTGACCGCCAGGCGCTCCTCGAATGCGAACGATGGGTGAAAGCGAGCCAGGGCTCGATGCACCAGGCCGACCGTCCGCTCCAGCTCGGCGTCGAGCTCATCGTCCGTCGCCAGGTCGCGCGGGCGGGGGGCTCCTGCCCCGAGGAGCTGGTCGAGGTAGGCGTCGACCTGGAAGGCTCCGTCCTCGGCAGCCGTCACCGGCTCCACCAGTGCCGGCGCTCGGCCGCCTCCTCGTGCCCGAGGTCCTCGGCGACGGAGCGGAGCGCGCGATGGATCAGGACCCGCACCGCACCCTCGGTCCTGCCGAGGACGGCGCCGATCTCCCGCGCGCTCATCTCCTCCACGAAACGCAGCACCAAGGCGCGGCGGCGCTCCTGCGGCAGGCGCTCGATGGCGCGCCACGCCCGGGCGACCTCGTCGCGCTCGACGGCGCTCCGGGCCGGGTCGTCGGCGGCGGCCACCTGTGCGGCCAGCTCCAGCGGCGCCTGGGGATGGCGGCGCTCGGTCCGGCGGGCGTTCGACAGCGCGTTTCGCGCGATCCGGAATAGCCAGACGCGGAAGGTGCTCCCTTCGTCAAGGCCGCCCTCCCGGAAGCGCGGCAGGGCGCGCAGGGCGTTCAGAAAGACCTGCTCGGTCAGGTCCTCGGCGGCATGGTGGTCGCGCGTCTCGTAGAGCGCATAGCTGTAGATCTGGGCCACGTACTTGCGGTAGAGCGCCTCGAAGCGACGCGGATCTCTGCGGGCCGCCTCCACGGCAGGGCGGTCGGCGTCGAACGGGATCGGCCGCGCAGCATCCCGGTCCCTCCCCTTCTCAAACACCGCCGCAGTCTAGTCGTTACAGGTGTGCGCTCGAACCAGCGGGGGAGGCGCGAGATCACTGGGAGCTCAGGGTCTCCGTATCGTGACGGCATGGCAGCCGCGCGTCATCGCCAGCTGAGGTTGCCGGTCATCACCCGGCACCGCACAACCTCGCCGGAGCCAACCGGCTGCGTGGCACCGTCGCGGCCACGGACCAGGAGCGCGCCGCTCTCCGGGTCCACGCCGACGCCCGTCCCGGTGAGGATCGACCCGCCCGTGTCCACCTCCACGCCGTGCCCCGTGGTGCGCTGCCGCGCGGTCCAGCCCCCGGCGTCGAAGTGGCCGTCGCGGAGCGCCTCGTAACGGGGTTCCAGGCGCGCAAGCCACGCGTCGAGGAGCGCGTCGCGGTCGATGGGCCGGCCGCCCAACAGCTCGCGGAGGCTGGTCATCGAGTCGCGCAGCTCGGGCGGAAACGCGCCGGCCGGCCAGTCGGCGTTGATGCCGATCCCGATGATCGCCGTGGTCACCAGGCCGCTCGCGCCGTCACTGGTGCTCTCACCGAGGACGCCCGCAAGCTTCACGAGGCGGCCGTCTGGGGCGTCGGCGACCAGGTCGTTGGGCCACTTGAGCCAGATGGTCGCGTCCTTGAGTCCGGCGACCTCCTCGGCGGCATCGGCCATCGCCAGGGCCACGATTGCCGCCAGCCGCCACGCGTGGCCGAGCTGGATGTTCTGCGGCCGGAAGCCGGCCGACGCCAGGAGCGCCGTCCCCGGAGGCGCGCTCCAGCCGCGTCCCTGGCGACCACGCCCCATCGTCTGCTCGTCGGCGACCGCCACGGCCACCTCCGGCACACCGGCCTCGAGCCACTCGCGCACGACCGGCTGTGTCGATTCGATGGAGCCGAACCGCTCCAGGCGCGACAGAAACGCGTCAGGCCTCGCCATCATCCCGAGCGATCCGATTCATGGGCTTCGCCGATCCCGACGTGATGCCGGGTCCAGTGTTTCGGTCTAACGACCACTGGCAGCACCGTATCCACGATGAGCGTCCCCGTCCCGGCGCACCGCGCTCCTCGCGATGGCAGGAGGCAACCGTCCCACGCTCGGATCGGCATGCGATGCCCCGCGACAGGCGTGCTCCGACCGCCCGCCGCTGCAACCATCGTGGATACGGTTCCACCGGTGGACCATAGACATCGATTGACGCACCATCGCCCTCGCTGGCGCTTCTAGCCGACGGCCGCCGCCAGCACGCCGCTGTCGGGCTGCTCCAGCTTGAACGCCGTGTGGAGCGCCCGCGCGGCCAGCTCGAGCTGGTCCTCCGCGATGATGCAGGTGATGCGGATCTCCGAGGTCGAGATCATCTCGATGTTCACGCCGGCGTCCGCCAGCGCCCCGAACATGCGCGCCGCATAGCCCGGCGCGTTCTGGATCCCCGCCCCCACCACGGACACCTTCGCAACCGACGAATCCGTGGTCAGCTCCCGCGCGCCCATCTCCCGGACGAGCGGATCGAGCATGCGGCGGGCGCGCGCCAGATCGGTCTCGGGCACGGTGAAGGACAGGTCGGTGAACCCGGCGTGGCCCACGTTCTGCACGATCATGTCCACGTTGATGCCGGCTTCCGCGAGCGGCTCGAACACCTGCCTGGCGATTCCCGGCCGATCGGGGACCTGTACCAGCGTCAGCTTGGCGACCCTCCGCTCCAGCGCCACTCCGCGCACCTTGTTGCGCTGCTCCACGTCCGGGTCCTCCTTGATCAGCGTTCCGGGATGGTCCGAGAAGGTCGATCGGACGCAGATCTCCACGCCGTTGACCCAGCCCAGCTCTACGGCGCGGGTCTGCATCACCTGTGCGCCGTGCTGCGCCATCTCGAGCATCTCCTCGTACCCGATGACCGGCAGGAGCCGCGCGTCCTGCACGACCCGCGGGTCCGACGTGAAGATGCCCTCGACATCGGTATAGATCTCGCACCGCGACGCGCCGAGCCGCGCCGCGAGCGCCACGGCGGTCGTGTCGGAGCCGCCCCGGCCCAGCGTGGTCACCTCGCCCGTGACGTGGGATTCGTCCGTGGCTCCCTGGAATCCCGCGACGATCACGACCCGGCCCGCGTCCAGCTCGCTCTGGACCCGCGCGGGGTCGACGTTCGCGATTCGTGCGCGCCCATGCGCGGAGTCGGTGCGGATGCCGGCCTGGGCGCCCGTCAGCGAGATGGCGGGCACGTCCTGGGCGTGGAGCGCCATGGCGACGAGCGTGCCGCTCATGTGCTCCCCCGTGGCGAGCAGGAGGTCCATCTCCCGGGGGTCGGGCTCATCGGTGATTCGCGCCGCCATCTCGATCAAGTGGTCCGTCGTGTCGCCCATCGCGCTGACGACGACAACCAGGGACACCCCCGTGGCCCGCTCTCGAGCGATCCGCCGCGCGACGTGCTTGATCCGGTCCGCGTCCGCGAGGGACGAGCCGCCGTACTTCTGGACCACGAGCGTTGCCATGCGGCGCGGATTGTAGGGCGCGCGCCGATACCATCGCGGCGTGGAGGGACATGCCGTGTTCGAGGTCCAGGTCCGGCGCGATCGCGTCGTGGCGTACCTGGCCGATCCCGGGAACGCCATTCTCGCCAACCGCCCGCGCCGGATCGTCGAGCAGTCCTCGGGCCCGATCACGACGGGCTCCTGGGCCGTGCTGGCCATGGACCAGCTCCGCGTCCGAGTCGAGTACGTGGCTTTCGAGCCACCCGGCCTTGTCGTCATCCAGGTCACGACCTCCGGGCTCATGGCGATGGGCACACGGAGCACCCAGAGATACGAGCTCCAGTCGATTGACGGCGGCAGGCGGACTCGGGTCGGCCTGACGTCAGACGGAAGCGGCGGCTGCCTGCCGTCGCCGTTGGTCCGGTTGGTCGAACCATTGCAACGCCGGTCGATCCGGAAGCGGATGAACCGCATCGGCGATGGGCCGGACGGCGCGTAGGGGCGCCGCGCTGACCAAAACACCGGCACGTTTTCATGTACAGCCAGCTGGCCGGCGCCTATGCTCCGGCCCGGGGCACGGTCACAAATCGCATGTGGTGGCGTGACATGGACGATCGGCTGAGCTGGGAACCTGGTTCGCCGCTGTTCACGCCGTTGCAGCCGGCCGTGGCGCGGCCGCGCCTCCGCGACCGATGGCCCCTTCCCTGGTGGGGCACGATCCTCGCCCTCTTCGCCGTGATCGTGCTGGCGGCGTCAGCGGTGGACCTGGGCTACGGCGCCACGCAACCGCTCGCGCCCGGCCACCTGGGTCGGTACCCGCTCGTCTGCGCGCAGCTGTTCCCGGAGAGCGATTGCGTCGCGAAACCCAAGCCCGGTGAGCTCTACGCGTTCGAGTTCAGCGTTGCGAACACCGGGTCGCTGCCGGTCTACGTGGACCGCGTCAGCTTCGGAGACGGACCGCTCGTCATCGTCGATGCGGTCCAGGTGCTGTCGCCGTCGATCGAGGACGGCATCCGCGATCCACAGCCCTTCGCGTCGTTCCTGCTCCCACCCCACGCCGAACGGTCGATTCGCGTCGTCGCCCACACGGCGCCCTGCATGACGGTCACGACAGACGGCAGCTTCTTGGCTCGTACGTCCGCGCTCGTCACGTACCGCTGGCAGACCTTCAGCCACGATCAGGACGTCGACATCGGCGACATCCTGACGTTCCCGTTCACCAACGTCCGGTGCCCTATCCCCGATTGAGCGCCCGAGCCCGTCGCTCAGTCCACGTCGGCTGAAGCGCCTCGCGACTCCGGCCTGGCAATCCGCCAGCGACCCTCGAGCCCCAGCGACTCAGCAGTCGACGCCATCGCGGCGCCGGCTGCCTGGGCGCGTGGCTCCGAATCGGCAAATGCGATGACCGTCGACCCGGCGCCGCTAAGGCACGCCCCGAGCGCCCCGGCCTCCCGAGCAGCCGCGATCAGCGCCGGCAGCTCCGGGAAGACCGCCGCAGCCCGGTACGGCTCGTGCAGCCGATCGACGGTCGCGGCACGCAGGAGCGAGAGGTCGCCCGTCGCGAACGCGGCCACGCAGAGGGCCGCGGCGCCGAGGTTGTGCACGGCATCCGCGTGCGGGACCGTGGTCGGAAGCGCCGCTCGCATCGCAGCTGTGGAGAGGGGCCGTTCCGGGATGAACAGCGCGCAGACGAGCGCCACCGGGGGGTCGAAGCGAACCGCTCTCGGCGCGCCGTCCATCGATGCCACGACCACGAACCCGCCGTAGACCGCGGCCGCCGCGTTGTCCGGGTGGCCTTCCATGCCGGCCGCGATCTCCAGCACGCGCTCGGCCGTGAGCGCGGCCGCACCTGCCGGCCCTGCCAGGACGCGCGCGGCGAGCAGCCCGCCGACCGTCGCCGCCGCCGAGGATCCGAGCCCCCGGGACAGCGGGATCTGGTTGTGCATGCCGATCCGGTACGACCAGCGATCCGGATCGATGCCGGCCTCCGTCAGGCCGCCCCGCAGCCCGCCGACGAAGCGGTTGCCGCGTCCCGCCTTGAGCCTGCCCGCACCCTCGCCCTCGACCTCGAGGTCGACCCAGCCCCGGCCTCCGTCGGTCGTCTCCACGTCGACCACGTTGGCCAGCCCGAGCGCGAGCGCCAGCGCATCGAACCCGGCGCCGAGGTTGGCCGTCGTGGCCGGGACTTCGACCCGGACTCTCACCAGCCCAGCGCGGCATGCACGCCGGCCAGCGTGGGCTCAGCGTGGAGGATCGCTGCGCTATTGCGCGTCGCGAAGTCGGGGTCCTTGAGGCCGTGGCCGGTCAGGACGCAGACGATCGTGGCCCCCGGATCGATCGCGCCTTCGGCGGCGAGCTTCCGGATCCCCGCGACCGACGCCGCGGACGCCGGCTCGCAGAAGACGCCCTCATGTCGGGCCAGGTCGCGGTAGGCCGACACGATCTCGTCGTCGGTCACGGAGTCGATCCGGCCGCCCGACTCGTCGCGCGCCCGCCTAGCGAGGTCAGCGCTGGCCGGGTCGCCGACGCGGATCGCCGTCGCGACCGTCTCCGGATGCAGGACCCGCTCCCCGATCACCAGCGGCGCCGCGCCCGCCGCCTGGAAGCCGAGCATCACGGGCACGGTCTCCACGAGCCCCGCCTGGCGATACTCGAGGAAGCCCTGCCAATAGGCGCTGATGTTGCCGGCATTGCCGACCGGGATCGCCAGGTAGTCGGGCGCGCCGCCCAGGTCCTCGCAGACCTCGAAGGCCGCCGTCTTCTGCCCCGCCAGGCGGTGCGGGTTGAGCGAGTTGACGAGGGTCAGCGGGTGCTCGGGCGACTGGTTCTCGATCATCTCGCGCACCACGCGCAGGGCGTCGTCGAAGTTGCCCTGGATGCCGACCACCCTCGCGCCGGCGACCTGGGCCTGCACCAGCTTGCCCGCGGCGATCTGGCCGATCGGCAGGACGACCACGACCTCCATGCCGGCGCTCGCCCCGTACGCCGCGGCGGAGGCCGCGGTGTTGCCCGTCGACGCGCAGATGATCGCCTCCGCGCCCGCCTCCAGTGCCTTGGCCACGGCCAGCACCATGCCGCGGTCCTTGAAGGATCCGGTCGGATTCATGCCCTCGAACTTGAGGTAGAGCAATGGGCACCCGATGGCCCGGCCCAGGCTCCGAGCATGGACCAACGGAGTGAAGCCTTCGCCCAGCGAGAGCGCCGGCGTCTTCTCCGATACGGGCAGGAACGGCTCGAACCGTTGGAGCAGCCGCGGCCGTGCCCCGATGCTCTTGGTCTGCTCCGCGCGCAACTGGCGCAGCACTTCGCTCATTCGCATCAGGCCGTCCCCATCTCCAGCACCGGGTAGAGCGTCAGGTCGGTATAGCCCGCCCCCGCCAGCCGGACGCGCAGGTCGTCGGCATCCATCGGCCGGGTCACGATGGCGTCCTCGGCGGATACGAGGACGACGTCCGAGACCGAGCGGGGCAGCGTGCCGACGAGGAGCTCCGGGGCCGTGAAGTACCACGCCCGGGGAGCCTCCAGATCGTCGGCCACCTCGGCTGCGCCGGCTGGAGGGAGCGGGTCCCAGGTCGAGCCCTCCCCGCGCGCCAGCGCCAGCAGGTCCGCGAGGACCGCGCTGCTCGTGGCGTCACCCCCCGCCCCTGGACCGCGGAACGCCACGCGGCCGATGGGCGTGCCCACCACTTCCACGACGTTGGTGACCCCGTTCGCCTCGCCGAGCGGCGAGCCGAGCGGCACCGCGGCGAGCGTCACGCCGGCGAGCAGCGCCCCGTCTGCGGCGCGCTCCGCGCGCGCGACCAGCTTGAGCGTCAGCCCCAGGCCGGCCGCCTTGCGCAGGTGCGCGGCCTGGACGCCGGTGATGCCCTCGTGTGGCTGCGCATCCACGACGGGCGCCGTTCGGCGGATCCGGGCCACATCGGGCCACGCCCCGAATGCGAGGCGCATCAGGATCGCCAGCTTGTGCGCCGAGTCCATGCCCGTGACGTCGCCGCTCGGATCGGCCTCGGCGTAGCCGCGCGCCTGTGCCTCATCGAGGACGTCCTCATAGGAGCGCGCGTCCCGGGCCATGGCCGAGAGGATGTGATTCGTCGTGCCATTCACGATGCCGCGCACCGCGTCGATCCGGTTGGCCGCCAGGTCGTGGACCAGCGGCCCCAGCACCGGTGTGCCGCCGCACACGGCCGCCTCGAACCGCAGCGCCGTGCCCGCTCCGCGGACCGCGGCCTCCAGGGCAGGGCCGCACGTCGCAAGCAGCGCCTTGTTCGCCGTGACGATCGACTTGCGCGCCTCGACGGCACACTCGACCGCGCTGCGGGCGCCGTCCGTGCCGCCGACCAGCTCGATCACCACGTCGATCTCCGGATCCGCGGCCGCGGCGATGAGATCGTCCGTGCGGCGGACCGAGTCGGGAAGATCGATGCCGCGAGCGCGCTCGGAGTCACGCACGCCGACAGCGACCAGGACCGGCGGCACGATGCCCGCCGCCGAGACGCGGGCGCGCCAGGCATCGTCGAGCAGGCGCGCAGCGACCGGCCGGCCAACGTTTCCGAGGCCGAGCAGCGCGACGCGCAGAGGTGCCTGTGACGGAAGCCCTCCCACGCCGCCGATTGTAGGTGGGCACGCTGATAGACTCGGCCGCCGTGACGACCACCAGCCCGATCCCTGCCCCGCCGCCGCGCGCCGTGCGCGAACGCGTCTTCTCCGGCGTCCAGCCGTCAGGCCTGCCGCACCTCGGCAATTACCTCGGCGCGTTCCGCAACTACATCGCCATGCAGGAGACGCACGAGGCGATCTACTGCATCGTCGACTACCACGCGCTGACCTCCACGCACGACGGCGAGCTGATCCGGCGGAACACGCGCGAGATGGCGCTCGACCTGCTCGCGCTGGGGCTCGACCCGGAGCGTTCGACGCTCTTCCGCCAGTCGGACCGCCCCGAGCATTTGGAGCTCGCGTGGTTCCTCGCCTCGGTCGTGCCGGTCTCCTGGGTCGAGCGGACGCCGACGTTCAAGGAGAAGAAGCGCAGCCAGCCCGACGACGTCAACTTCGCGCTGCTCAGCTACCCGGTGCTCCAGGCCGCCGACATCGCGATCTACAAGGCCACGCACGTGCCGGTCGGCCGGGACCAGGACGCGCACCTGGAGCTGGCACGCGAGATCGTCCGCGCCTTCAACCGCCGCTACGGGGACGTCTTCCCCGAGCCGCAGGCGGTGCACACCGAGTCACCGGTCATCCTCGGCACGGATGGCGTCAACAAGATGTCCAAGTCCACCGGCAACGTCGTCGAGATCTTCGCGGACGACGCGACCATCCGGAAGCAGGTCATGAGCATGGTCACGGACACGCAGCGGATCCTGCGGACCCAGCCGGGCCGGCCCGAGGTCTGCAACGTGTGCCAGCTGCATCGCTTCTTCAGCCCGGACTACGAGCAGATCTGGGAGGGCGAGCGGTCGGCGCGCACGGGCTGCGTGGACGTCAAGCGCCTCCTCGCCGACCGCATCATCGAGACCTTCGCGGCGGCGAGGGAACGCCGCCGCGAGCTCGAGTCGCGGCCGGGTTACGTCGAGGAGGTGCTGGCCGCGGGCGCAGCCAGGCTGGCGCCGCTCGCGGCCGAGACCATGCGCGAGTGCCACGACCTCATGGGGCTCGGCCCCCGCTAGGTCCGGCGGTCAGACGTTCGGTCCGGTCGGTTCCTTCGCCTCGGCGAGGATCTGCGTGTCCACCGACGTCGGCGGGTCGGGGACGAGAGACTCGCCACCCTCGTTCAAGCTGTCGGAGCCGTCCTGCTCGTCGCCGCCCGGAGCCGTCCCGTCGACGTCGTCGAGCTTCACCGACGCGGCGTCGACCACCTTCGCGAGCTCGCCGGTCGCCTCCAGCGCTTCCGCGCGGACCGCCCGGATGACGTCCTCCAGATCCGCGACCCGGCTCAGTGCCGCGTCGCGCTGCTGTTCCACGCCCGCGCAGGCCGCCGAGGGCTCGTCGTCGTGGTCGTCCTGGCCGTCGTGGTCGTCCTGGAGCGGCCTCGACGGGAAGACGGCCATCGCGAGCACCTGGCCCTCGCCGAGCATGCGCGTCCCGCCGTTGATGGGCACAGCCGCGGCGGCGGCAAACACGATCCGCAGCGGAAGGAACTGTGGACCCCAGGCCACGCGGCGACCGTCGCGCACCCGGCCGTTCGCGAGCGGATCCACCATGTAGGTGAAGTTCTGCTGGTCCCAGAGCTCGCCACGCTTCACGGGCGTCTTGTCGGCGTGGAACAGCCCCTGGAGGCGCACCGAGTGCCCGTCGGCGAGCTTCGTGCGGAAGTCCCGCTGTCCCGACGCATTCGGCGCCTGCTCGTTGATCACGTGGTAGCCGATGGCGACGCTGACCGTGGCGCCACGCGCGAGGTACGAGCGGACGTCCTTCGGCCTTGCGCTGCCGAGGTTGCGCATCCGCGGCGGTCGGAGCCCGACGTCGGCGAACTCCTGGACGGTCCTCGGGTTGAGGATCGCGCGCTTCTGGTCCTTGATGTTGGCCGGTCCGAGCCGATCGACATCCTCCTGCTTCGCGTTGTCGACCCAGACCGTGTCGCCGGCGCGGCGGCGCATCTGGATCGGGGTGACCCTGACCTTGCCGCCGGACGCGGCGAAGGCCAGCGACGCCGCGGTCGCGAACGCGCAGTTCTTCGGACCCCAGATCGTTCCGTCGAGCTGCGTGATGACCTTGGGCCGCGCTAGGACCGGACGGGCCACGTCTTCACCCTCCATCCCCGTTGCAGCCGGCGACGGGCCGGCCAGCCATCCCCCAGAGCGCACGGATGGTGCGCCATCCGTCAGCCATTTATCAATCCCCATGATTCGACCGTCTCGGGTCGCTGCGAAGCGGCCCGGACGAGGCCGGACGCCGCGCTAGACTCCCTGCATGGTCTCGAGGCTGCCGGAGTCGGAGCGACGCTGGCTGCGAGCGCTGCTGGTGCTGGGCACCCTCGCGGTCGGCCTGTTGCTGCTGGGCCTCGTCTCGAACGTCGTCCTCTATTTCAGCGACATCCTCGTGATCCTGATCCTGGCGTGGCTGTTCGCCTTCATGGTGTCGCCGCTCGTCGACGGGATCCTCCGGGCCGTGCCGACCCTGCCGCGCACGATCGTCGTGGTCTTCGTCTACGCCGCTCTGTTCGTGGTCCTGATCGGGCTGGTGCTGCTCGTGGCGGCCACGCTGGCCTCGTCCATCGGCGACTTCATCCGCGGGCTGCCCGGATTCCAGGATCGGCTGCCGGGCATCCTCGCGCCGTGGCAGGAGCGGCTGCAATCGCTGGGCTTCAAGGTGGACCTCCAGGGCGTCGCGCAGCAGGCCGTGGTCGGGTTGCAGGATCTGGCAGGGACGCTGGTCGTCCCGCTGACCAACCTCGCCCTGGCAAGCCTCGGGCTGCTGGGCAACCTGCTGATCATCGTGTTCCTGTCGCTCTTCATCGTCATCGACAAGGAGCGCATCCTGACGTTCGTCAACCGGCTGGTGCCGCCGCGCTGGTCCGACGAGGCCAACCTCTTCCAGCAGAGCGTGGCGGCATCGTTCGGCGGCTTCCTGCGCGGGCAGGCGATCCAGGGTCTGGTCTACGGCACCGTCGCGGCGATCGCGAGCATGGTCCTGGGGGTCGACTACATCCCGGTGACCACGGCCGCCGTGGCGATCCTCCAGATGATCCCGTTCTTCGGGCCCTTCGTCTCATGGGCTCCGCCCGTGGTCGCCGCGCTCGTCGCCAAGCCGGATGCCGTGCTGCCGATCTTCATCGTCATGTGGGTCGGCTGGTTCGTGGTCATGAACTTCCTCCAGCCGCGACTGATGGAGCGGACCGTGGGCATTCACCCGGTGCTCGTGCTGGTGTCCGTGCTGATCGGGTTGAAGCTCCAGGGCGTCATCGGCGCGATCTTCGCGATCCCGGTGGCCGCGGTGATCTCCACGTTCTTCTTCTACTACCTCCAGCGCACGACGGGCGGGGCGCGCGACGTGACGACCCGGGCCGCACTGCGCGTGGAGCAGCGCGAGGGCCGCCGCGTCCGGGTCCCAGCTCCACCCCCGATCACGGGCCCGGACGTCGAGGGGGCACTCGGCGAGGACACCGCATGACGGACCAGCGTGGCACCGGCGAGGGACGCCGCCACCGCAAGCAGGCCGCCCGACGCGACGTGGACCGGGAGCGTGGCGAGCCGCTCTCCGCCGGCGACCGGCACCTCGCCAAGGGCCGCGCAACGCCGCGCAAGGCACGGCCGCTGGAGGAGTGGGATCCGCGGCCCCGGATCCTCGTCACGAACGACGACGGCATCGAGTCTCGCGGGCTGCTGTCACTCGCGCAGTCGCTCCAGCCCATCGGCGACGTCTACGTCGTGGCGCCGGAGACCAACCAGTCGGCCGTCGGGCACGGAAAGACGTTCATGCGCCCGCTGCGCGTGCGCGAGCGAACCCTCGCCGATGGCACCACGGGCTGGTCGGTGGATGGCTCGCCCACCGATGCCGTGAGCCTCGCGTTCCTCGGGTATTTCGACCTGGTCTTCGACCTGGTGGCGTCGGGGATCAACTACGGCGCGAACCTCGGCGACGACATCACCTATTCGGGAACCGTGAGCGCGGCGATGGAGGCGGTCATCAACGGCTGCCCGGCGTTCGCGATCTCGCAGGAGTACTACGAGAATCCCGACTTCACGCTGGCCACGCGCATGGCGCACCTGACCGCGGTCAACATCCTCCAGCACGGCCTCGGGCCCGGCGAGCTGCTGAACATCAACGTCCCCGCGCTCACGCCCGAGCAGTGCAACGGCGTCGAGGTCACGCGGATGGGGAAGCGCATCTACCAGGACCAGCTGATCGAGCGCGTCGACCCGCGGGGCATCCCCTACTACTGGATCGGCGGTCCGCCTCCGTCAGGCCACGCGGAGCCCGGCACGGACTTCCACGCCGTGGTCAGCGGGAAGATCGCCGTCACCCCGATCCAGCTCGACCTCACCGCGGGCCGGCTGCTGCACCGTCTCGAGAGCTGGGAGTGGCCCTTCCCCGGCGAGGTGCCGGCGCCATCGGCCGAGCCGACGACCACCGAGGAGATCCGCGCGGACGAGCTGGTGACGGCCCAGGCAGAGCCGCAGAGCGAGCGCCGCTAACGCAGCCTGGTCGCGCCCAGGTACTCGTCGACTGCCGCGACGGTCAACGGCTCCGAGAACAGGAACCCCTGGCCGTACACACAACCCATGGCCGTGAGGGCGGCGGCCTCCTCGGCCCGTTCGACGCCTTCGGCGACCGCTTCGAGCTCGAGCGTGCGACACAGATCGAGGATCATGGCGAGGAGCGCGGGACGGTGAACCGGCGGGGCGGAGCCACCCTTGGGGTGAAGGTCCGTCACGAAGCTTCGGTCGATCTTCAGGAAGCTGATCGGGAACTGCTGGAGGTACGTCAGCGAAGCGAAACCGGTGCCGAAGTCGTCGATCCCGACGCGGATTCCGATCTCCACGGCTCGGGCGAGCTCGGCCTGGACGGCCGCCGTGTAATCGATCAGGACGGTCTCGGTGAGCTCCAGGCGCAGCGAGTCCGGCGGCAGATCGCTGGATTGCGCGACGTTCAGCAGGAATTGCCGCAGGCCCATGTCGCTGAGCTGCCGGCCCGAGACATTGACCGACACATAGAGGTCCGGCGCGTCCTGTCGCCATTCCCGGATCTGGCGGGCCGCGGTCGTCAGCACCCAGTCGCCGATCGCCACGATGAGGCCGCTGCCTTCGGCCGCCTCCATGAAGTACGCCGGTGGGACGAGGCCGAGCGCCGGGTGCTGCCACCGCAGCAGCGCCTCCAACCCGGCGATGCCGTGATCTTCCAGTCGCACGATCGGCTGGTACATCAGCACGAACTCGTTGCGGTCGAGCGCACCCTGGAGCTCCCCCTCGAGCTCCAGCCGGTGGCGGGCCCGCTCCTGCATGGCCGCGTCGAACAGCTCCCAGCGATTGCCGCCACGGCTCTTGGCCCGGTACATGGCGGCGTCCGCGTTGCGAAGCAGCGTCCCGGCCTCGGTGGACGGCGCATCCGCGCCACCGACCGTCGCGATGCCGATGCTCACGGTCAACTGGACCGGACCCGCCGCGGTCGGGGTCGGTTGCTCGACCGCTGTCATGACCCGGCGCGCGATGCTTGCGGCCTCGGTGACCGAATTGAGGTCGCCGCACACGGCCACGAACTCGTCGCCACCCAGGCGGGCCAGGCTGTCGCTCGGCCGGAGGGCGGTACGAAGCCGTGTGGCCAGCTCCTGGAGCACCGCGTCGCCCGCGTCGTGCCCGAAGCGATCGTTGATCTCCTTGAACCCGTCCAGATCGCAGAAGAGCACGGCCAGCAGATGTCCGAACCGCGCGGCCCTGGCGAGGGCCACGTCGATGCGATCGTCGAGCAGCCGCCGGTTGGGCAGGCTCGTGAGGGGATCGTGGAGGGCCCCGAACGCGAGGCTGTCGCCGAGCGTGCGTCGATCCGTGATATCCCGGGCATTCGTCACGATGCCGAGGATGGCCGTGTCCTCCAGCCGATTCGTGTCGATGGTCTCGATCCAACGCCACTCGCCGTTGGCGTGGCGCATGCGCAGCTCGGCGGGCGCATGCGGCGTCCCGACCGCCTTCAGACGCTCGACCACCGCGTCCCGGATGCGGATGTCGTCCGGATGGATCAGCCGGCGTTCGTAGGTGCCGATGAGCTCGTGTGGCTGAAAGCCGAGCAGGAACTCGATGCCCGGGCTGACGTAGGTCAGGCGGCCGGCTCCGTCGGTGACCAGGATGGCGTCGCGCGAGCTGTGCACGAGCGTCCGGAACCGCTCCTCGCTGTCCCGAAGGAGCTTCTCCGACGCCTTGCGGCCGCTGATGTCGCGCGTAATTCCAAAGCCGTGCGGCTCGTTATCGATGTCGACGAACTCGAGCGTGATCTCGATGTCGTGGATCGTTCCATCGGGAGCGTGCAATTGCGACTCGATCGGGACGCGCAACGCCTGGGCGCCGAGGCCGCGGAGTGCGTTCAGTCCTTCAGCGGGCTCGCGCCATAGGCCGAATTCCTCGGACGACCGTCCCACGATGCTTTCGACGGGCAGACCCAGCATCCGGCCGAAGGCGTCGTTGACAAGCAGGATCCGGCCGTCGCGAACGCGGCTGACGATCATTCCGTCCGGGGCCAGCTCGAAGAGTTGCCTGAGCAATCCCCCAATGGCCCCAGAGCCCCGCGATCGACTCCTTACCAAGCCGCAACGGTGCGCTCGCTGCGAGGCCCCGTCGAGGAACATGTTCCAACACCGAGGCAGCCCTGGTGGCACGCTGACCCGATTGCCCGCGTCGCCGGTCGTCCAATCATCATGGACAACTGGACTGCTTCGGAACGAGGGGGCCCCGTCGCGCCCGCTACGGGACGAGCCGCGTCACCGAGAGCGTGGCGTTCGAGGTCTCGGCCACCACCCTGGCCGAGCCGTCTCCCACGGTTCCGCTCACGTTCGGCCCCTGCACGCCGAGCGGGAAGTCCGTCACCGCGGCGGCATTGGACGTGTGGCCCTGGATGCTGAACCCCTGATCGCCGGGGAGCCGCAGCGAGACGCTCGCGTTTGCGGTCTGGAACGCGTGGTCGCCACTGTCCAGGCTGCCGCTGAAGGTGATCGGGCCGTTCATCGTCCGGATGTCGGCAACCACGCGATCGCCGTCGAGCACGTCCACGGCCGCATTGCTGGTGTGCGCCCGGATCGAGCCAGCGGGGCCGCTCATGGTGATCGTCCCGTTCGTCGTCTCGACGAGGATGTCCTTCCCGCCGCGCGTGACGACCTCCCCGTTCGAAGTGGACACGACGACCGAGCCGCGCA
>JAXDKU010000002.1:0-36841 GCA_034667005.1 Chloroflexota bacterium | reverse complement strand
ACGAATGGGCCAGCACGCGGCTGCTGATCATGCTGCCGCCGTGGGTCCAGGCCGGCGGCCCGGCGCCGCTCAAGCAGCGGCTCGCGGATTCCGCCGTCCGGGCCCGGCTGCGCGAGGAGATTGGCGTGCGCGGACGAAGCTACGCGGGCGCGAACCCGTGGGCCGGCACGCGGCTCGGGGCGTTCGTCACCGATCAGGGGCGGCGCTGGGAGGGCTGGACGCTCCAGGACGTCATGGACGAGACCGGCATGGACGTCGTCGACGCGCTCTGCGAGCTGCTGCTCTCGGAGGACCTGGCAGTCAACGAGGTGACGCCGGGGCCGTGGACCGGCGGGCTCCCGCCGTTCCTGAAGCATCCGGTCGGGATGGTCGGCACGGACTCCACGTTCGTTGGGGACAAGCCATCGCCGCGCACCTACGGCTCGTACCCGAGGATCCTCGGGGAGTTCGTGCGCGAGATGGGCCTCATGCCGCTCGAGGAGGCGGTGCGCAAGATGACGTCCGCCCCCGCGACGCGCCTCGGGATCGCGGATCGCGGGCGGCTGGAGGATGGCCTGAAGGCTGATGTCGTCGTCTTCGATCCGGCCACGGTCGCGTCCCGCGCCACGTACGACGAGCCGCGGCAGTTCCCAGTCGGGATCCCCTACGTCATCGTCAACGGCGAGCTCGTGGTTGACGGCGGCGCGCATACGGGCGCGCTGCCCGGCCGGGCACTTCGGCGCGGTCGCGAGGTCTGATCGAGCGCCACCCGGCCGAGGCGAAGCCCGGGCCGGGCGAGATGGCGCCCGTGTCCGGCGAGATAGCGCCCGTGCCCGGCGAGATGGCGACCGTGCGCGGCGTCAAGGGCGATGGCCTACGGGCTGCGCGTGTCATGGCATCGTCACGGTGGCCTGTACCCCAACGTGGCGGCTGCGGAACTCGGTCCGCCACAGGCTTCGGGTCCGGTTTGTCGACTGGACGGACATTCCAGGGGACAACGTGGCCTCCGGCGCTCGAGTCGGCTGCCCGCGCCCTTCGTCGGCCTGCCAAAAGGCCCGTCTTGACGACACCATCGACATCGAGCGGCTCAGCGCGGCAGAGAGAGGCGGAGAGCGGCGGAGAGCGTGAGAGGCCCCGCCTTCGAGGCTGGACCTCTCGAGGGGCAGGGATCCGCCTTGGCCCCCGCCTTTGAGGCTGGATCTCTCGGGGGGCGGGGATCCGTCGTGGCCGGCCCCACGGCGGTCGGGTCCGCAGCCGTTGGCCCCCCGGCGGTCGGCCCCGCCGTGGCCGGCCCCGCGGCGGTTGGGTCCGCAGCCCTCGGGTCCGCAGCCCTCGGGTCCGCGGCCGTCGGCTGCGCGACGGTCAGGCGCTGAAGGGCTTCGCCGACATGAGGAAGATGATCGCGACCAGCAGGACCGCCAGGAGCATGCCCGTTTGCTGCTGCTTCTTGATCAACGCGGCGATGTGGGGCGGAGGACCTGACGGCGGCGGTGACCCGGGTGCCGGCGGAGGCGGCGGGGCATTGGTCGCCTCGACGAGCTTCTTGATGTTCGCGTCCGCCACGAAGTAGGCGACGCCCAGCGCGATCAGGTACAGGACGATCCCCAGGCCCAGCCACAGCTTCGTCACGTCGTAGTGGCCGATCCAGACGATCGCCACGCCGGTGATGCCCTGCAGCACGGCGAGCGGCAAGGTCATGCGGCGTTCGATCGCGTGGTTGACGCGCAGCGCGAAGTTGACGTGCTGCGGCTCCTTGCCACCCATCGCTCCGATGATCGGGAACGCGAACGTCGGCCCGAAGGCGACGATCGCCCCGATGACGTGCAGGAACACCAGGATCGCCAGGACCCAATCCATCGATCTGCCTCCAGGACTGCTGCGGTTCCCCTCGTTCCACCGAGCGTAGCGCGGCGCTACGGGCTGCGCGAGCCCGTTGCGCGGGTACCATCCACGCCACGGATCGCAGAGGGCTGAGCTGGGCAACGAGATGCGAGCGACGGCACAGGGAACGGGCCTCGTGGAGGCGCCCGTCAATGCGCCGCGCCCGGGGGAGGTGCTCCCTGGCCGCGCTCGCGGCGCACCGCTCCGGCGCGAGGGCCCGGCCAAGCTGACCGGCACCGCCAAGTACACCGACGACCTCGTCTTCCCCGGCGCCTGGTACGGCGCGACGATCCGATCCACCGAGCCGCACGCACGCCTGCTCGGCATCGACCTGGAGCCGGGCTTCGACTGGTCGAAGGTCGTGGTGCTCACGGCCAGGGACATCCCCGGCGACAACATCGTCAGCGCGCTGCACGACGATCAGCCGGCCCTTGCCGACGACGTGATCCGCCACCACGCGGAGCCCGTTGCGCTCGTCGCGGCCCCGGACCGAGCGACGCTGCGCGAGGCCAAACGGCGAGTTCGGCTCAGGACGGAGCCGCTGCCGCCGGTCTTCGATCCGCTCCAGTCCGAGCAGGTGTTCGCCTCGTACGAGATCGGCTCGGGGGATGTCGAGGCAGCGATGGCGTCGGCCCACCTCGTGGTCGAGGGCGAGTACCGCGTCGGCCACCAGGAGCAGCTCTACATCGAGAACAACGCGATGATCGCGGTGCCGCGCGCCGACGGCGGCGTGACGATCCACGGGTCCATGCAGTGCCCGTACTACGTGCACACGGCGCTCAAGCGGGCGCTCGGGCTGACGGACGAGGCCGCGGTCGTGGTGCAGGAGGAGACCGGCGGCGGCTTCGGCGGCAAGGAGGAGTACCCCTCCATCATCGCCGTGCACGCGGCGCTGCTGGCCCAGCGCGTCGGCAGGCCCGTCCGGATGATCTACGACCGCCACGAGGACCTGGCCGCGACGACGAAGCGCCACCCCGCGATCGTCCGCTACCGCACCGGCGTGTCCGCGGACGGCCGCCTCGTCGCGCAGGACGTCGAGGTGGTCATGGACGGCGGCGCGTACTGCACGCTCTCGCCCGTCGTGCTGTCGCGCGGCTCGCTCCACGCGGGCGGGCCGTATGCCTGCGAGGCGGTGCGCGTCCGAAGCCGGGCGGTGGCCACCAACACGCCCCCGAACGGCGCGTTCCGCGGGTTCGGTGCGCCCCAGACGCAGTTCGCCGCCGAGATGCAGGTCAACCGCGTGGCAGAGCGGCTCGAGATGTCGCCCGCGGAGCTGCGCCGGCGCTGGGCCTACCGCGAGGGCGACTCGACCCCGACCGGCCAGGTGCTGCGCGAGAGCGTGGCCGCGGAGGAGGTCCTCGAGCGAGCGGTCGAGGCCTCCGAGTTCGAGCGCGTCCGGGCGCAGACGCGCAAGGCTCGGGAAGGGCGGGGGCCATCGAGTCGGAGCGCGTCCGGCATCGGGCTCGCCCTGGCCTGGCACGGCGCCGGGTTCACGGGGAGCGGTGAGGTCCACCTCGCGAGCGTGGCGGGAGTCGAGCTCGGCGCCGACGCCATCGTGCGCGTCCTGATCGCCTCGACCGAGATCGGCCAGGGCACGAACACCATCTTTCCGCAGCTGGTCTCCGAGGAGCTGGGAGTGCCGATCGAGGCGGTGGAGATGGCACGCGTCGACACCTCGGTCGTCCCCAACAGCGGCCCGACCGTGGCGTCGCGGACCGCGATGGTCGTCGGCGGCCTGGTCATCGGCGCGTCTCGCGGGCTCCGCAAGAGCGTCGAGGAACGTACCGGCCGGACGTTCGCGGAGTCGTACCGGGAGTACGCCGCGCAGAACGGGGCCCTCCGCGTGGATCAGCGCTTCGAGCCCTACGCGGGCATCAACTTCGACGACGACACCTATCGCGGCGACGCGTATCCGTGCTTCGGCTGGGCCTGCGCGGTGGTGGAGCTCGACGTGGACCTGGACACGGCCGAGGTGACGGTGCGCTCCGTGGTCTCGGCAGACGACGTCGGCAAGGTCATCCACCCGGTGATGGCGGAGGGGCAGGTGGAGGGTGGCACGCTCCAGGCGGTCGGCTACGCGACGATCGAGGAGATCAAGCTCGACAACGGCCGGTACATGAACGACCGCCTCGCGACCTACCTCATCCCGACGGCGCTCGACGCGCCTCGCATCACGGCCATCCTGGTGGAGAAGCCGTACAGCGGCGTGCCGCACGGCGCCAAGGGCGTCGGGGAGCTGCCGATGGACGTGGTGGCGCCGGCCGTGGTGGCCGCGATCCACGACGCAACCGGTGTCTGGATCCACGAGCTTCCCGCCACGCCCGAGCGGATCCTGGCCGCGCTTGGACGCCCGTGAGCGCGGACGCGGGCTACCAGTTCCAGGTCAACGGCGCTCCAGTCCAGGTGGACGTGCCCGGAATGCGCCGGCTGCTCGACGTCCTCCGCGAGGACCTGGCGCTCACCGGGACCAAGGAAGGTTGCGGCGAGGGCGAGTGCGGGGCGTGCTCGGTGATCGTCGACGGTGCCGTCGTGGATGCCTGCCTCGTACCTGTCTGCCAGGTCGAAGGCTCGGACGTGCGCACCGTGGAAGGGCTCGCTCCGAGCGGCGATGAAACGGCTGCGGACCCGGCGTTCCCCGGACCCCTCAGCCCGCTCCAGCAGGCCTTTCTGGAGGCCGGCGGAGCGCAGTGCGGGATCTGCACGCCGGGGATGCTGATGGCCGCGCAGGCCTTCCTGAATGCGGGCGGCGAGCCGACCGACGAAGGCATCCGCGAGGCCATCGCCGGCAACCTCTGCCGCTGCACCGGGTACACGAAGATCATCGAGGCCATCGCCATGGCGGCCGAACGGCCGGCGACGGCCCAGCGGCCATGACGGCGCTGCGCCGGAAGCTCCTGGTCGCCCTGATGCTGGTCGCGGCGGTCTCGGTCATCGCATCGCCGGTCGCGTCAAGCACCCGGCCGGCCGGCGGGCAGCCCACCCTGGCCCAGCTCATCGGCCAGAAGCTCATGATCACGATGTCCGGCGCAGCACCGTCCGCGGCGCTCCTGGGCCGTGTCAGGCGCGGGGAGATCGGCGGCGTCGTCCTGCTCGGGGCCAACGTCGAGTCGCCCTCCCAGCTGACGGATCTGACGCGCCGGCTCCAGCAGGCCGCGGCAGCGGGCGGCCAGCCGCGGCTGCTGATCGCGGTCGACCAGGAAGGCGGCTCGATCAAGCGGGTCCCCTGGGCCCCGCCGACGAAGACGGTTCCCGAGATGGGCAGGACCGGCAGCAAGTCGGTCGCCCAGAACCAGGGCGCACGGACGGGTGCGGCACTGGCCGGCCTCGGCATCAACGTGGACCTGGCGCCGGTCGCCGACGTACCTCGCTCCACGAGATCGTTCATCTACCAGCAGGGCCGCGCGTTCTCGTTCGATGCGACGGTGACGACCAGGCTCGCGGACGCCTTCGCCACAGGGCTCGGCAATGAGGGCGTCGCCTCGGCCATGAAGCACTTCCCGGGCCTGGGGCTGGCGGAGCAGAACACCGACGACGTTGCCGTCACGATCCGCGCCTCCAGAGCCACGCTTGCCACGGATCTCCGGCCCTACCGTCGGGCGATCGGCAACGACATCCCCATGATCATGCTGTCCAACGCGACCTACACGGCGTATGACCCGAACAACGCGGCCGGCTGGTCCGCGGCAATCGGCACTGCGCTCTTGCGCCATGACCTCGGCTTCAGGGGTGTCACCATCACCGACGCGCTGGACGGCGCCGCGCAATCTCGCGGGACGACGCAGAGGAAGCTCGCGCTCCGCGTGGCGAAGGCGGGTACCGACCTGCTCCTCATCAAGGCCGCGGAGAGCACGTCGGCGACGATCTACGAGAGCCTGCTGAGCGAGGCCAGGGACGGGCAGGTCTCGAGACAGACCCTCGAGGCCTCCTACAACCGGATCCTGGCCCTCAAGCACGACCTCCAGCCGTGAGCCTCGATCCGTGACCCTCGAGCCGCCGGTCGCGTCCCCGCGGACGCTTCCCGAGGCATTCGGGCTGCTGGCCGACGGCAACGGAGCCCCGTACCGCCCGATCGCCGGTGGAACGGACCTGATGGTGCAGCTGGCAGCGGAGACGGGCGAACCGGTCGAGCGCGTCATCGACCTCTGGGGACTGGACGAGCTGCGCGGCATCCGCCTGGACGAAGGCGGCGCGCTCGTGCTCGGGGCGTTGACCACCTACACACAGATCCGGCAGTCTCCGCTGGTCCGGGCCCGGCTGCCTGCGCTGGTCGAGGCGGCCGCAACCATCGGGGCGGCACAGATCCAGAACCGCGGCACGCTCGGCGGGAACGCGGTGAACGGGTCGCCCGCGGGCGACACGCTGCCGATCCTGCTGGCCACGGACGCGGAGCTGGTGCTCGGGAGTGCGCAGGGAGAGCGCAGCGTCCCCGCCTCGGCGTTCTGGCCTGCCTACCGCACCACGGCGCGCCGCCCCGACGAGCTGCTGCTGCGCATCCGGTTCCCGCTGCCCGCGGGACGCCGCGTCCGCTTCCGCAAGGTCGGCACGCGGCGCGCACAGGCCATCTCCAAGGTGGTCATGGCGCTCGCCTACCGGGAGGACGGCGGCGTGTGGCGGCAGGTTCGCCTGGCGCTCGGGTCCGTTGCGGCAACGCCGATCCGCGCGGCGCAGACGGAGGATGTCCTGGAGGGAGCGGCGCCACGGGAGACGGTTGCGGACCATGCCGCCGCGATGCTGGCGTCCGAGCTGCGTCCCATCGACGACGTCCGTTCGACGGCCGACTACCGCCGGCAGGTGGCCTCGCGGATACTGCACCGCATGCTTCGGGACGAGGGCGGCTGGTAGCGATGGCGGCGTGCGCCAACTGCGGTGCGCTCACCACGCCCGAGCTGCGCTTCTGCCTGAACTGCGGCACGGCCCTCGCGCAACGCTGCCCGTCGTGCGGAACGCCGCGCGTGGCGGGCGCGCGCTTCTGCGGCAGTTGCGGGACGCCGTTCTCCGATACGGACGCAGCCGCGCCCGCCGAGCGCGCCGGCGCCGCGGGACCCCCCGCCCAGTCCGGAGCGGCATCGGCCAGTCGCCCGTCCGGGACGGGACAGATCGAACGACGCCTCGTCTCCGTCCTCTTCGCCGACCTCGTGGGTTTCACCACGCATTCGGAGCGCAGCGATCCGGAGGAGGTGCGCGAGTTCCTGACGCGCTACTTCGAAGCCGCCTCGCAGGTGATCGACCGCTATGGGGGCACGGTCGAGAAGTTCATCGGCGATGCCGTCATGGCCGTGTGGGGCACGCCGGTCGCCTTCGAGGACGACGCGGAGCGCGCCGTCCGTGCGGCGCTCGACCTGGTCGAGGCGGTCGCCGAGCTGGGGCCGATCGGGCACGCCGGCGATCTGGGCGACGTCGAGGTGCGCGCCGCGGTCATGACCGGGGAGGCGGCGGTCACCGTCGGCTCAACCGGCCAGGGCATGGTCGCCGGCGACCTCGTCAACTCCTGCTCGCGCCTCCAGGGAGCGGCGGATCCCGGAACGGTGCTGGTCGACGAGCAGACGCTCCGCGGCGCACGCGGTGCCGTCACGTTCGAGCCGGCCGGCGAGCACAACCTGCGCGGCAAGGCCCTGCCGCTGCCGGCCTGGCGGGCGCTGCGCGTCGTGGCTGAGCGCGGCGGCGTCGGGCGCACGGAGGGCCTGGAGGCGCCGTTCGTCGGCCGCGACGAGGAGCTGCGCCTGCTGAAGGAGCAGCTCCACGCCACCGGCCGCGAGGGCCGGGCGCGACTCGTGACCATCTTCGGTCAGCCGGGCATGGGCAAGAGCCGGCTCGTCTGGGAGTTCCAGAAGTACGTCGACGGCGTCATGGAGACGATCTACTGGCACGAAGGCCGATCGCCTTCCTATGGCGAGGGCATCGCCTACTGGGCGCTCGGCGAGATGGTGCGGCGCCGGGCCGGCATCAACGAGTCCGAACCGGTCGCGAGCGCGTTGCCGAAGCTCAGCGAATCGGTGGCGCGCTGGGTCCAGGACGAGAGCGAGCGCCCCTGGATCGAGCAGCGGCTAGCCGCGCTCCTGGGCCTCGCGGACGCGCCCACGGGGGACCGCGAGGAGCTCTTCGGGGCGTGGCGCCGCTACTTCGAGGGGATCGCGGCCGAGGGCACGACGGTCCTGCTGTTCGACGACCTCCACTGGGCGGATCACGCCCTGCTCGACTTCATCGAGTCGATGCTGGAGTGGAGCCGCTCGAAGCCCATCCTGGTGATCGGACTGGCGCGGCCGGAGCTGGTCGAGCGGCGGCCGTCATGGGGTGTCGGTGGCCGCGCGTCGGTCGCCCTGCATCTCGAGCCGGTGGCCTCGGATCGGATGGCCGACATGCTCGCCGGTCTCGCGCCGGGCCTGCCGCAGGATGCGATCGCCCAGATCGCGGAGCGTTCCGAGGGCGTGCCGCTCTTCGCCGTCGAGACGGTGCGGATGCTTCTGGACGAAGGGCGCCTCGTCCGCGAGGGCGAACGGTTCCGCCTGGTCGACGCCGACGCTCCCTTTGCCGTTCCGCCGTCGCTCCACGCGCTGATCGCCGCGCGCCTGGACGCGCTCGATCCGGACGACCGGGCCCTCATCCAGGACGCGGCCGTGCTGGGCAAGAGCTTCACCGTTGAGGCCGTGGCGGCCGTCAGCGGAGCGGACCCGGGCGCGACGGAGGTGCGGCTCCGCAGCCTTGGCCGCAAGGAGCTCGTGGAGCTGGACACGGACCCGCGGTCGCCGGAGCGCGGCCAGTACCGCTTCGTCCACGGCCTCTTCCGCGAGATCGCCTACGGCACGCTCTCCCACCGTGACCGCCGCGCCAGGCACCTGGCCGCGGCCCGCCATTTCGAGGCACTCGGCGACGAGGAGCTGACCGGGGTCCTGGCGAGCCACTACCTGGATGCCTACCGTGCGGCGCCGGAGGGGCCGGAAGGCGAGGCCGTGGCCGGCCAGGCGCGCATCGCGCTCCGCGCGGCCGTGGATCGGGCGCTCTCGCTCCACGCGCATGCCACGGCGCTGGGCTTCATCGAGGAGGCCTTGAGCGTCACGACCGACCCCGCCGAGCGTGCCGCGCTCTGGGTTCGTGCCTCCGAGCCGGCCGATGCCGCGGTGGGCAACCGGGCGGCGGAGGAATACCTGCGCAGGGCCTTCGACTTCTACGAGGAACAAGGCGACATCGACGGGCTCAAGCACGTCACGGTGCGGCTGTCGCAGGTCCTCCTGCCTTCCTCGCGAGTGGACGACGCGATCGCCGTGCTGACGGACATCGTCGGCCGGCTCCCGCAGATGACGGACCGCCTGGACGCGCAGCTCTGCAACGAGCTGGCACGGGCGTACTGCTTCCGCGACCAGGCACAGCCCGCGTTCGAGGCCGCCGAGCGCGGCCTGGCGATCGCCGAGCGGCTCGGCCTGGAGGCCGAGATCGCCGACCTCTTCATCACGAAGAGCTGGGTCGCCGATCTGCTCGGCCGTGCGCGCGAGGCGTCGGTCCTCTCCCAGGGCGGGCTCCACTTCGCGACGCGCGTCGGCAGCTCCACGACGCAGGTGCGGGCGAGGATGAACCTCTCCAACTGGCAGATGACCGACGATCCCCGCGCCGGGCTGGAAACCGCGGGCGTCGGCATCGAGATCGCTCGTCGTTCCGGGCTCAACCTGTGGGCAGCGCGGATCGGCGGCAACTGGGGCACCTGCGCGCTGCTGTGCGGGCAGCTGACCGAGCTGCTGGATGTCTACCGGGAGCTGGACAACGGTCGGCTCGATGTCGCGACAACGGTCGGCCTCGCTGGTGGCGCAGCGACCGTCGAGGCCATGCTGGGCCACGGCAGGGCCTGGCGAGAGCGTTTCGAAGCCATCCGGACGTCGGCCGAGGCTTCGACCAGCCAACAGGATCGCGCGGCGTTCGTCGCGTTCGCGATCATGGTCGCGAGTGCGGAGGGCGACTACGAGCGAGCCGTCCGGCTGGCCACCGGCCCGACAGGGTTCGGGAACTCGGGAGAGGGCCTGATCGCCGCGGTCTTCGCGTGTCGCGCGTCCCACTGGCTTGGCCAGCCCGACGCCGCCTCGGCGGCCGCTCGGACGCTCGACGCCCGGGGAGACACCGGCTCTTGGATGACGGCGGCCCGCCGTCACCTGCGCGGCCTGCGGGCGACACTCGACGGAGACACGGCGACGGCCGAGTCGAACACTCGGGAGGCGCTGGCGATCTTCCGCAGGCTGGACCTGCCTCCGGAGATCGCGGTCGCGCTCACCGACCTGTTGCGGATCGTCGGCTCCGACCATCCTGAGGCGGCCGCGATCGAGGCGGAGATTCGCGAGATCAGCCGGCGCCTCGGCGCGGCGACCATCGTCCGTCGCCTGGACGCCGGGCCGCTCTCCGCGCCGCGGGCGTTCGCCGCCTCCCCGGCCGCCACGCCACACGAATCCTCGCTGCACGCGGCCAGCCCAGCGGCCGACTGACGTGACGGCGCCGGAAGCAGCGGCCGCCGGAGACGCCGACCTCGCGACCGGCGTCAGCGACGCCACGGACGCCACGGGGGCCATCGGGACCACGGGGGACGCAGGCGCCACCGCCGCGACGGGCGCGACCGGGCGGACACGGCTGTGGGCGCAGGCCCGCTTCTGGCTGGCCGTTGGCCTCGTCCTTGCCGGGCTCGTCTTCTGGACGCGCGCAGGGTTCGCCATCCCGCCGAAGACCATCGCCGCCGGTCCCCTGCCGCTGATGCTGGCCATGGTCGGCGCGCTGGCCTATGCCGGCGTCGGGCTGCTGCTGGCCATCCGGCGGCCCGAGGTGCGCATCGGAGCGATCGAGGCGTGGCTTGGCGTGCTCATCGGCGGGCTCGCGATGGCCTGGGCCTACCTGGCGCTGGTCTCGCGCGAGTCGGGTGATGCGGCGTCGCTCGCGCCGTACGTCGCCCTCGCGGCAGCGATCCTCGTGACCCCGACCGTCGCCGCGCTGGCGATCGGTCTCGTTCTGCTGTTCCCGACGGACCGGTTGCTCTCCCCCAGCTGGCGTCACGTTCCCTGGGTCGCGGTGGCAGGCGTGATCCTTGCCGGACTGGGCAGGTTCCTGCGGCGCGGCCAGCTCACGTTCGTGGGCGACTACGACAACCCGGTGGGCACGGACGGCCTCGGCAGCCTCCCGGCACTGCTCCAGCTGTCCGGCTACGTCGCGCTCGGAGTCGCGGCCGTGCTCGCGGGCGTGTCGGTGGTCCAGCGCTATGTCCGTGGCAATCCGGTGGAGCGGGCGCAGCTGCGCGTCTTCGCTGGCCTCACGGCCGCCGGCACGCTCGCGTTCGTGCTGTTCGTCGGCACGTTCCTGGTGCCCGACGTGGATCCACGGATCCGGGACGCCATCGTGGTGTTCAACCTCGTCATCGCGACCTTCGGCCCGCTCGCGCTGGCCCTGGCGATCGCCAGGTATCGCCTGTGGGAGATCGACCAGCTCGTCGGCAAGACGTTCGTCTATGGAGCGCTGACGGCGATCCTGGCCGGCGTCTACGCAGCCTCGCTGCGCCTCTTCCAGACCGTCTTCGTGACGGTCACGGGCCAAGACTCCGACGCGGCCCTGGTGATCACGACGCTGATCCTCGCCACCACCTTCACGCCGATCAAGGACCGCCTGGAGAAGCTGGTCAAGACATGGTCGCGCGACCCGGCGCGGGGTGCGAAGCCCACCGGCACAGCGGCGGAAGGCACTGCCGGGGGAGGCACCGCCACCGGCAGCACCGCTACTCCTGGAGACACGCGGGCCCCCGCACCGGCTCCGGCCGAACGTCTGCCACGCGTCTCGGAGCTGTTCTCGGACCCGGCGTTCGTGGCGGCGCTGGATGAGCGCATCGGGTCCGCGCTGCGGGCGCACTCAGCGGGGGTTCGGGACTCCGGCGAGAACAGCCCGTCGGGAAAGTCTGGCGAGTCCGGCGGGTCCGGCAGGCCCAGCGAGACGTTGCCCGGCTGAGGCTTCAGGCGCCGGCGAGGGGGAACTCGGGCTCGAACGGCGCGAGACGCAGCGTCTCGTCGAGCTGCTCCTGCCGCATCGTTCGGACGAGCTGTACCAGTTGCGCCTGGAGCCGGGCAAGCCGGCGCTCCGTCTCCCAGGCGGGACTGTCCATGTCGCCGTCGTCGCCCCGCTCGAGCGCGTCGGCCAGTGCCTGGACGATGTCGAGCACTGCTTCGATCCGCGGCATCAGTCGATATTCCTCACCCGTGTGGACTCGGCACGCAGAGCGCAAGTGGACCTTTATGAATCCTGCACGACGCCATGCGTGGGCATTTCACAACGCCCTACAAATCTTGCGCGCGCATAACAACCCCGGACATGCCGCGGCGCTGTTAGGTTCGTGCAAGTGGCGCCCGGGATCGATGTGGCCCGGATAGCGCCGGTGGACTGCTCTACTAGCCATCAAGTCACCGAATCGAGTGCGCGCTGCGCTCCGCCGGCCATCGCCGGACATGAGGGAAGGTCGAACGCTTGGTCAAGATCTGGGTCGGACAGCCGTATCCGCTTGGGGCCACCTACGACGGCCTCGGCACGAACTTCTCACTGTTCTCCGAGGCGGCGGAGCGCGTCGAGCTGTGCCTGTTCGACGACGATGGCACGGAGACGCGCGTCGACATGCCGCTGGTCACCGGCTACGTGTGGCATGGCTACGTGCCGTCGACCACCCCCGGACAGCGCTACGGCTATCGTGTCCACGGGCCATGGAACCCCGCGGATGGGCTTCGCTTCAACCCGTCGAAGCTCCTGCTGGACCCGTACGCCAAAGCCGTGGAAGGCCAGGTCGACTGGAATCCGGCCGTGTTCCCCTACCCCTTCGACAATCAGGACGGCGGGCCCGAAGAGTCGGACAGCGCTCCGTACGTGCCCCGCTCAATCGTCGCCAACCCCTATTTCGACTGGGCGGACGACCGCGCGCCGCGGCACGCGCCTCACCGCACGATCATCTATGAGACCCACGTCAAGGGCCTGACCAAGCGCCACCCCGACGTGCCGCCCGAGGTGCAGGGCACCTATGCCGGGCTGGCACACCCGGCGGTGGTACGCCACTTGGAGCACCTTGGCGTCAACGCGGTTGAGCTGCTACCGGTGCATCAGTTCATCCACTCGCAGCACCTGGTCGAGAAGGGCCTGCGCAACTACTGGGGCTACGACTCGATCGGGTTCCTTGCGCCGCACAACGAATATGCCAGCGCCGGCCAGCGTGGCGAGCAGGTCTCCGAGTTCAAGGGCATGGTGCGGGCGCTTCACAACGCCGGCATCGAGGTGATCATGGACGTGGTCTACAACCACACCGCCGAGGGCAACCACCTCGGCCCCATGCTGTCGTTCAAGGGCATCGACAACAAGGCCTACTACCGGCTGACCGACGACCAGCGCTACTACATGGATTACACGGGCACCGGCAACACGCTCAACGTGCGCCACCCGCACACCCTCCAGCTGATCATGGACAGCCTCCGATACTGGGTCACGGAGATGCACGTGGACGGCTTCCGCTTCGATCTCGCGTCGTCGCTGGCGCGGGGCCTCCATGAGGTGGACCGGCTGTCGGCCTTCTTCGACCTGATCCACCAGGACCCGATCGTGAGCCAGGTGAAGCTCATCGCCGAGCCCTGGGACGTCGGCGAGGGCGGTTACCAGGTGGGCAACTTCCCGGTCAACTGGTCGGAGTGGAACGGCAAGTACCGCGACACCGTGCGCGACTTCTGGCGGCGGCAGCCGGAGACCCTGGCCGATTTCGGGTACCGCTTCACCGGCTCGTCCGACCTCTACCAGACGACGGGCCGCGCGCCCTACGCGAGCATCAACTTCATCACGGCCCACGACGGCTTCACGCTCAGGGACCTGGTCTCGTACAACGAGAAGCACAACGAGGCCAACCTGGAGGACAACCGGGACGGCACGGACGACAACCGCGCCTGGAACTGCGGCGTGGAGGGCCCAACGGACGATCCGGCCGTCAATGCGCTGCGCTCACGGCAGCAGCGCAACTTCCTCTCGACGCTGCTCCTCTCCCAGGGCGTGCCCATGCTCCTCGGTGGTGACGAGATCGGCCGCACCCAGCAGGGCAACAACAACGCCTACTGCCAGGACAACGAGATCTCCTGGTATGACTGGGACAACGTCGACCAGCCGCTCTTCGAGTTCGCGCGCCAGGTCATCGCCTTCCGCCGCAGCCACGCGGTGCTTCAGCGGCGACGCTGGTTCCAGGGCAGGGCGATCCACGGCGAAGGCGTCGGAGACCTGGCCTGGTTCACGCCGGAAGGTACGCCGATGACCGATCAGGACTGGGAGGCCAGCGTGATCAACGCCGTGGAGGTCTACATCAGCGGTGCCGCGATCCTCAACAACGAGGGGGATCCGGACCCCGATGACAGCTTCCTCGTCCTCTTCAGCGTCCGCGACGCAACCTCCACGTACAAGCTTCCTCCGAAGGAGGTCGCGGCGCGCTGGGAGGTCGTCATGAACACGGCGCAGATCGAGGACCCGTGGGCACAGACGGGCAAGCGTCATCGGGCGGGCGCACGGCTCCCGGTGGAAGGGCTGTCGGTCATGGTCCTGCGCCAGGTCGAGGGGCCGCCGGGTGGCTGAGGAGGTGTCCGGAGGCAGCCGCGAGGACGACGCGACCGTCGCGCCGGCAGCGTTCGGCCGGGACGTGCCGCTCGCAACCTATCGCCTCCAGCTCCACAAGGGATTCGACTTCCGGCAGGCGGCCGCGGTGGTGCCGTACCTGGCCGACCTCGGCATCAGCCATCTCTACCTCTCCCCGGTCCTCCAGGCAGCGGCCGGCAGCAGCCACGGCTACGACGTGGTCCGCCCGGACCGGCTCAACCCCGAGCTGGGTGGCGAGGAGGGCTGGGCCCACCTCGTCGAGACGAGCCGCGCCGCGGGCCTTGGAATCGTCCTGGACATCGTGCCCAACCACATGGCTATCACGCCGGAGAACCCGTGGTGGTGGGACGTGCTGGAGAACGGGCGGTCCAGCCGCTACGCGCGGTTCTTCGACGTGGAGTGGCAGCCACCGGAGCCTGCCCTCGTGGACCGCGTGCTCATGCCCATCCTCGGGGACCACTACGGCCGCGTCCTGGAAGCCGGTGAGCTCAAGCTCGCGCGGGACGCCGGCTCGTTCGAGATCCACTACGCGGAGCACCGCCTGCCCATCGCTCCGCGGTCGCTCGACGACCTCCTCAATGAGGCCGCCCGCCGGGGCCACTCGGACGAGCTCGCCACGCTCGCCGATGCCTTCGCGGCGCTGCCGCCGTCATCCGCGGACGACCGGACGAGCATCCGCCGCCGGCACCGGGACAAGGAGGTCCTGCGTGCGCTGCTGGCCCGGCACCTGGCGGAGTGGCCCGAGGTGGCGGACGCCGTGGATGCCGTGGTCGCCGAGATGAACGCGGATTCGGACCGGCTCGACGCCCTGCTGGAGCGCCAGAACTACCGGCTGGCCTACTGGCGAGCGGCCGGCCGCGACCTCGGCTACCGGCGGTTCTTCGACGTGACCACCCTCATCGGCCTGCGCACCGAGGACGAGCAGGTCTTCTGGGAGGGGCACCGTCTCGTGCTCGGTCTCATCCGCGAGGGCGCGGCCTCTGGGCTCCGGATCGACCATCCGGATGGACTCCGAGATCCCGCCGAGTATCTGCGGCGGCTGCGGGAGGCTGCGCCTGAGGCGTGGCTCGTGGTGGAGAAGATCCTGGAGGCCGGGGAGCAGCTGCGCCCGTGGCCGGTTGCCGGGACCACCGGCTACGACTTCATCCGCAGGGCCGACTCGCTCCAGGTGGCGACGCAGGCCGAGGACGCCATGACGCGCGCCTACACCACGTTCACCGGTCGCCAGGCGGCGTTCGCCGAGGTCGCCCGTGAAGGCAAGGTGCTGGTGATGCAGGACATCCTGGGCAGCGAGCTGAACCGCGTGACCGCTCTCGCGCTGCGCGTCTGTGAGCGCCATCGCCGCCATCGCGATCACACGCGCCACGACCTGCACGAGGCGCTCCGCGAGACTGCGGCTTCGTTCCCGATCTACCGAACGTACGTCCGCGCCGAAGCCGGGGAGATCGCGCCGGAGGACGTGACTGCCCTGGAGACCGCCGTGAACGACGCGCGCGACCGCCGGCCGGACCTGGCCCCCGACCTGTTCGAGTTCCTCGGCGACTTGATGGCGCTGCGGGTGACCGGCGACCTGGAGTCGGAGCTGGTGATGCGCTTCCAGCAGCTGACCGGCGCCGTCATGGCCAAGGGCGTCGAGGACACCGCGTTCTACCGCTACGCCCGCCTCATCTCCCTGAACGAGGTCGGCGGCGACCCCGGCATCTTCGGCGGGACGCCCGACAGCTTCCACGCCGAGAACGCCGCGGTCCTCAGGGCCTGGCCGACGGCGATGCTCGCGGGGTCGACCCACGACACCAAGCGCAGCGAGGACGCGCGAGCCCGGATCTCGGTGCTTTCCGAGATGCCGACCGACTGGGAGAGCGCGGTCCACCGCTGGGCCTTCATGAACGAGGCCCACCGGAGCGGGGACGCCCCCGACCGCAACACCGAGTACCTCCTCTACCAGACCCTCGTCGGCGCATGGCCGATCGACCTCGAGCGCCTCCAGGCCGTGATGCAGAAGTCGGTGCGCGAGCAGAAGGAGCGCACCGCGTGGACGCGACCGGACGACGCCTACGAGGCGGCGCTGACCACCTTCGTCGAGCGTGTCCACGGAAGCGCCGAGTTCCGGGCGGACCTTGAGGCGTTCCTGCAGCGGCTCATCCCGGCCGCGCGGCAGAGCTCGCTGGCGACGGTGCTCCTGCGGCTGACATCGCCGGGCGTGCCGGACGTCTACCAGGGCGCGGAGCTGTGGGACGAGCGCCTGGTCGACCCCGACAACCGCCGACCGGTCGACTACGAGCGCCGGCGCAGGCTTTTGGCGGAGGTCGACGGCCTGACGGTCGACGAGGTGCTCAGTCGGTCAACCGAGGGGCTGCCGAAGCTCTACCTGTTGCGGCGGGCGCTGGAGGTGCGGCGCAGGCACGTCGATGCGTTCGGCCCGGACGGGGGCTATCGGCCCCTCGAGGCCGGCGGTGAGAAAGCGGCGCATCTCGTGTCGTTCCTGCGCGGCGAACAGGTGCTGACGGTCGTGCCGCGCTTGTGCCTCACCCTGGGCGAGGACTGGGGCGACACCGCCATTGAGCTCCCTGATGGACGCTGGTGCGACGCGTTCACCGGTCAGCCGTGGGACGCGGGCGAACCGGTCCTCGTCTCGCGTCTGCTCGGCCGTTTCCCGGTCGCGATGCTGGAGCGCGAGGCCGCGGCAGGATGACGGAGGCGCGCGTCTGGGCACCCAACGCCGAGCGAAGCGTGGAGCTGGTCGTCGGGGACCGGAGGATTCCGCTTGCCACCACGGACGGTGGCTGGTGGGCCGGCGCGGATGGCGTCCTCGAACACGGGACCGACTACGCGTTCTCGCTCGACGGGGGCGACGCACGGCCCGACCCGCGCTCCCCCTGGCAGCCTGACGGCCCCCACGGCCGGTCGCGCTGGGTGGATCACGCCCGCTTCGAGTGGCACGACCAGGGCTGGCATCCGCCGGCCTGGCCGTCAGCCGTCGTGTACGAGCTGCACGTCGGGACATTCACGCCGAAGGGGACGTTCGACTCCGCGATCGAGCGGCTCGACGACCTCGCCTCGCTGGGGATCAGCCACATCGAGCTGATGCCGGTTGCCGAGTTCCCCGGCACCCGCGGCTGGGGCTACGACGGCGTCGACCTCTACGCACCCGAGCATGCCTACGGCTCGCCCGACGGCTTGAAGCGCTTCATCGACGCGGCCCACGAGCGCGGCTTGGCCGTCCTGCTGGACGTGGTCTACAACCACTTCGGCCCGGACGGCAACTACCTGATGCAGTTCGGGCCGTACCTCACCGATCGCTACCACACGCTCTGGGGCGACGCGGTCAACCTCGACGGCCCGGGCAGCGACGAGGTGCGCCGCTTCCTGATCGACAACGCGCTGCTGTGGCTGCGCGACTACCACTTCGACGGCCTCCGACTCGACGCGATCCATGCGCTGATCGATCGCTCGGCGGTGCACTTCCTGGAGCAGCTCTCCACGGAGGTGGACCAGCTCGAGGCGGACCTCGGCCGCAGCCTCGTGCTCGTGGCCGAGAGCGATCTGAACGACCCGCGGGTCGTGCGGCCGCGCGACGAGCACGGGTACGGCATGGACGCGCAGTGGAGCGACGACTTCCGGCATGCGCTCCACGTCTCGCTGACCGGAGAGCAGGACGGGATCCACGGCGACTTCTCCGGCCTGGAGGATCTCTGTACGGCGCTGCGCGATGTGTTCGTCTATGCCGGCCGCCGCTCGACCTACCGCCGCCGGCACCACGGGCGCGATGCGGGCGACCTTCCGCGCTCGCGCTTCGTCGGCTTCCTCCAGAACCACGACCAGGTCGGCAACCGCGCCAAGGGCGAGCGCAGCTCGCATCTGCTTGGCCCGGACGCGCTCAAGGTCGCGGCCGCGCTCGTCGTGCTGGGGCCGCAGGTACCGCTCCTGTTCAACGGCGAGGAGTGGGCAGCGTCCACTCCGTTCCTCTACTTCACGGACCATCACGAGGAGCTGGGACAGGCCGTCCGCGAAGGCCGCCGGAAGGAGTTCGAGGCGCACGGTTGGCCGGAGGACGAGGTGCCCGATCCGCAGGCGCCGGAGACCTTCCAGCGGTCGAAGCTGGTGTGGGACGAGCGCGACGGGGATGTCCATGCGGAGATCCTTGCGTGGCACCGCCGCCTGATCGGGTTGCGTCGCGAGCTGCCGGGGCTCGCAGCCGGACCGGCCCCGGACGTTGACTGTGACGTGGACGCAGGCTGGGTCACGGTGCGCCGCTCCGGGACGCTGCTCGCGGCGAACCTTGGAGACCGGGAGGTCGCCGTCGAGATCGGGTCGGACACCGGCTGGAAGATCGAGGCGGGATCCTCGGACGCCGTATCCCTGACGAATGGCAGACTTGTCCTGCCGCCGATGTCGGCGACCCTGCTGCTGGAGAGCCCACCCGGGGCTTGACCGAGGGCTGTGCGTGCACGGTCACCCGCCGCGTCGCATTCGAGATCTCGTCGGCGCCACGCTGGTCGCGGCTGCGCTGCTCGCTACCTCCGGGTCGGTCGCGTGGCAGCGCCAGGTTTCGTCATCGCAGCGCCCTGCGCGCGCACCGTCCGCCGCATCCATACACCTCGAGGAGTGGCGGCGGCACCGCGCGGATCCGGTCGCGCTGCCCGCCGGCCGCGAGGTGCGCGTACCGCTCCAGCCCCGCCGCAGCGCGGTCGCGTCGATCCGCGGCTCGTCGACGCTTGCGCTGC
Organism: Chloroflexota bacterium; assembly: GCA_034667005.1. Lineage (GTDB taxonomy): Bacteria > Chloroflexota > Limnocylindria > Limnocylindrales > CSP1-4 > JAFMJV01. Next base: position 17,642 of record JAXDKU010000002.1, on the reverse strand, counting down.
AGGAGAGCTTCGGGTACCTGCCGTACTGGTTCCTCGGCGATCCTGCGCTGCACCTCGATCTTCACCTCCTCACGACCATCGCCTACTTCGGAATCGAAGCGGCCCCCGACGGCACGCTCATCACGGGCGGCACCGCCACGCCGAACTCGCGCTGGCGGGCGTGGCGCAGCGCCGCGATGACATCGCTGATCGACCGCGCGCACGCGGCCGGGACGAGGGTCGTGCTGACGGTCCAGCGGTTCGCGTGGGGGAAGCGCGCGCAGCGCCTCAGCGTGCAGCTGCTCTCGAATCCGGAAGCCCGGACGCGGCTGGCATCGGCGATCGCCGGCGCGGTCGCCGAGCGCGGCGCAGACGGTGCCACGCTCGACTTCGAGCCCATCCCCGACGGTCAGCGGGACAACTTCACCGCGCTGGTCCGCGACGTGCGCAGCGCCCTGGACGCTCGCGTGCTGGGGTCGCAGCTGACGTTCGCCGCGACGCGCCAGAAGTGGCTGGGCAGCTACGACCTGGGCGCGCTCACCGCGCCCGGTGCCGCCGATGCCGTGTTCCTGATGGGCTACGAGTATCGAAGTGGGGGCTCGTACGTCGCGGGCGCGAGCGCGCCGGTCACCCGAGCGGTCGAACCGACGCCGTCGCCCGCGCCCACCCCCGAGCCGACCGTCGCGCCGGAAACCGCGGCGCCGGAGGACACCCCGACTCCCACCGCTGCAGGCGGCGACGGCGCGCCCACGCCCGACCCGGGGGCGAGCGCCGACCCGGGGGCGAGCGCCGAACCGGAACCGACGGCCCAACCCGACACGACCGCCGAGCCGACGGCCTCCCCGCCGACCGAGCCCACACCCGCGCCGACACCGCAACCGCCGGACCGGACGGACGACCTGCGTTCGACGCTCGGCGCCTATCTCGCACAGACGAGCCCGGACAAGGTGATCCTCGGGGTCCCCTGGTACGGGCGAGCGTGGTCGACCGTCGACGCATCCCTTCGCGCGATCACCCAGGGCGACCGCTCCCTCTATGGCTACTCAACGGCGCTCCTGTACGACCATGCCGTCGCCATCGCCGGCAAGCACGGACGCCGGTACGACGAGCTGGAGCAGGCCGCGTGGACGTCGTTCGGGACGCGCGCCTGCGCGAGCTGCCAGCCGACGACCCGGCAGGTCTACTACGACGACCCCGACAGCCTCGGCGTGAAGATCGACCTGGCACGCGAGCTGGGCCTGCGCGGCATCGGCATCTGGGCCCTCGGCTACGACGGGAAGCGGCGAGAGCTCTGGGCTGCGCTGCGCCTGCACCTCGTGGACGGGGCGGCGGACGCCGCGCCACCGGCAGGCCGCGTCACGATCTCTCTTGGAAACGGCCGCGTGCGCGGCGTCAACGTCGCGCTCGCACTGTCGGCGACCGACGCCGGCTCCGGTTCGGGGCTCGCCCTCGTGCGCGTCGCCAACGGCCGGGCCTCTTCCGGTCGCCAGCTTCGCTGGGAGGTCTACCCGGTCGTAGCGACACTGGCGTGGCGGCTGGCCGGCGGTCCGGCCGGACGCCGCTGGGTGAGCGTCGCCTGGCGTGACGTGGCCGGCAACTGGTCGATCCCCGTGGAGATCCGCATCAAGTACCGGCCGTGAGGCGGCGCTCCAGGTAGCGACCGACGCCACGGCCGGCGACGAGCTCCCCGTCGCGGATCACCTCCTCGCCCCGCAGCAGCACTGCGCGGACCGCGCCCTGCACGGACATGCCCTCGTAGGGCGTGTAGTCGCTGGTGTGGTGAAGGTCCTCGGCTCGAATCGTTCGCCGTGCGAACGGATCGAAGAGCACCAGGTCGGCGTCGCGGCCGATCTCGATGGCTCCCTTGTCCGGCATCCCGAACAGCCGGGCCGGGGTCGCGGAGAGGATCTCGGACATCCGCTGGAGCGTGATCCGCCCCGTCGCCACGCCTTCGGAGTAGACCACGGTCAGGAGCGTCTCGATGCCCGGCGCTCCGTTGCTGATCTCGGTGAAGGGCTGGCCTGTGTAGCGCTTCTCCACGGTGAGCCGGTCGGGCACGTGGTCCGTGGCGACGACGTCGACCGTGCCGTCGGCAAGGCCGGCCCACAACGCATCCCGGTCGCGCACACGTCGGAAGGGCGGCGACACGACGAAGCGAATGGCCTCCTCGTCAGATGCTTCGTACTGCGAAGCATCCTGTGTCAGGAAGTGCGGGCACGTTTCCACGTAGACGCTGGCCCCGGCCTTCTTTGCGGCCGCGGCGGGCGCGAGCGCGTCCGCGCACGAGAGATGCACCACGTAGAGCGGCGCGTTCTCTGTCACCGCCCAGCCGACGGCCTGCGCCGTGCCGTCGGCCTCGACGCCGGTCGGCCTCGACGCCGCATGGTCGCCGGGTCGCGTCCGCCCATTGGCGACGAGCGCCGCGATTCCCCGGTCGAGCGACGACCGGTCCTCGCAGTGAAGCTCGAGCATGCCTCCAGCGCGAGCGACCTGCCCCAGCATCGGCGCGAGGCGCGCGGGGTCGATGCCGAACTCGTACACCATGAACGCCTTGAAGGTGGGCACCCCACGTCCGATCGCGTGTTGCAGATGCCCGAGCGGGTCGTCCTGCTGCGCGGTGATCACCGCACTGAGCCCGTAGTCGATGACGGACTCGCCCGCCGTCCGCGCCAGCCACTCGTCGATCCCGCCGCGCAGCGTGCGCTGCGCCTCCGCGGAGATGCCCGTTCCAGGGTTGTTGAAGCTCAGGAACGTGGTGGTGCCACCGAACGCGGCCGCGACGGAGTCCTGGAAGAACCGGGTCGGTTCCTCTTCGGACGGGATCCGCGTGTGCGTGTGCACGTCGATGACACCGGGCAGGACCAGCAACCCGTCCGCGTCCGCGACACGCTGAGCGGTGTCTCCCCGCACGACACCTGGGTCCTCGATCGCGGCGATGCGGCCCCCGGCCACCGCGATGTCCACCGGGCGCGGCCCCGTCGGCAGGACCGCCGTCCCGCCGCGCACGAGCAGATCGAAGGTCACCGCTCCTCGATCGTGATCTTCTGCGCCCCCTGCCAGAGGACCCGGCTGCCCATCTCGCGCAACTGCTCGGCCCCGACGTCGATCGTGGCGAAGTGGTTGCCCCACAGTTGCCCGACCTTGCTCGAGAAGTCGACGCTGCCGTAGGCGATGAGGATCTCGCACTCCGACACGCCTCCCGGGTAGACGATGATCTCGCCCGGCGCCGGGTGGCTGGTGGCGTTCTCGGGCCCGAGGTCCAGGAACGACTCGCCGAACGGGATCCAGCAGCCCTCGCCGCTCCACCGGCAGTGGATCAGGCTGCCGTCCAGCGGCAGCAGTGCGCGGATGGCGTCCACGCTCTGTGGCGCCTCCGAGACCCAGCTCGCGCGGAAGGCCAGGTCATCGCCGACCCGGATCGTGAGCTCTCCCATCCGCAGGAGGATAGCCGTACGCGCCGACGTGCCCTACGACATCCGCGTCAGGGCGCGTCCTCCAGGTGGAACGTGATCGGCCCCGTTCGGCCGGCGTCCGCCGTCATCTGGAAGCGGTACACCTGGCCCGCCGTGGGCGTGAACGTCACGGACGAGCCGCAATCCACGATGGTCAGGCTGCTCACAGACGTTCCCGTCCAGACCGCGACGACCGGTTCCAGAACGCCGCCGCTGGTGGCGAACACGTGCAGCGGATCCGTGTCCGCGGCCGTGTGCTTGTACCAGACTGTGTTCTGCGCAGGCTCGCAGTTGGAGACCTCGCCGCTCTGGCGCGTGGCCTTTTGCGTGTTCGCGTGGTCGAGGAACGGCAGAGGCGAGGCCGTCATCGCGTTGGCGAAGTCGTCGTTGGGCTCGGCTGCGACCTTCTCAACGCGGAAGGGCAGCCGGCCGTTGTTGCCGTAGTACCCGCCAACCTGGAAGCGGTACTTGACACCGGCCTTGGCCTTGAACGTGATGCTCGAGGCGTGCACGTTCACGGTCGAGTACCAGGTGTCGTCGTTGCAGGCCACCTGGGTCGCTGTCCCGATGCTTGCTCCGGTGTACGCCGCGAGGATCGTGTCGAACTCGCTCCCGATCGTCGTGGCCCGGAGGGTCTGGTCGTTCTGCGGCGTGTAGGCATACCAGCGTGTGAGGCCGATCGAGTCGCACTGATTGACGCGGGGCTCGTTCGACTGGCTCGTGGCGTTGATGTTCACCGCATCGGTCTCGAACGGCAACGATGGGATCGTCTTCGCGTTGGCATAGTCGTCGTTGGCGAGCGCCTTCGTCTTGCGCAGGTGGAGCACCAGCACGTTGGGGTTCTCGTTGACCCCCTCCGTGGTCGCGCGGATGTAGTAGCGACTGCCGGCATTGGCCTTGAACGTCAATCGCGACGTGTACTGATCCGGATCGTCCGTGTTGATGTCGTAGTTGCAGTCGACATCGGCCAGGCCGGCAAGCGTCGTCCCCCTGAAGACGTCGAGCTGCGTGCTGAAGTCGCTGCCGATGGTGTCGGCGCGGAAGACGCCCGTCTGCGTCGGCGCGAAGCGCCACCAGAGGGAGTCATGGGACTCACCGCAGTACTGCTCATGCTCCGCCCCTTCGTCCGTCGCGCCGCTGGGGTTCAGCGACGTCGAGTACGGAAGCGCCGCGTAGTTGATGACGGTGGCGTTCGCGAAGTCGTCGTTCCCGGGAGGGGCCGCGCTCACGGCCGTGGGAGCGACCAGCGCCACGATGGCGGTCGCGGCGAGCGCCGTCCTGCGCAGTGACCGCGACAAACGGAACCAGGATCGGGTCATGTTCTCCCCCTCGCTTGCCCACCAGGGCCAGGACGACTTCAGCCGATGCGCATGAGGGTAGGGGCTTCGTCAAGCCGGGTCGGCGCCCGGCCCCTTCGGCGCGCGCCTGTCAGTATCCGCGTGGGAGGTGGCGATGAGCGAAGAGCCCACGATCTCGACACACGTCCTGGACACACAAATGGGTGCGCCCGCCCCAGGCGTACGCGTCCGGCTCCAGCACATCCTCGCCGACGGGGCCGCCGTGGATGCCGGGTCGGGCATCACCGATGTGGACGGCCGCATCCGCAGGCTGCCCACGGCGCGCCTGGTGCCTGGTGCGTACCGGCTCACGTTCGACCTGCACGCCTACAGCGAAGGCTTCTTCCGCACCATCACCCTCGAAGTGCACGTCGAGGACGCCACCCGCAGCTACCACGTCCCACTGCTCGTCTCGCCATTCGCGATCACGACGTACCGGGGCAGCTAGTGGGTGTGTCCGGAACCGCCGCTGCCCCGTCGGTCGAGTCGCTGAACCGGCTGCCCGTGGCGGACTTCATCGCCGCCATGGCCCCGCTGTTCGAGGGCGCCCCGCAGTTCCTGGAGCGGCTGGCCGCGGCGCGTCCCTTCCTCGACGAGCTCGAGCTGTTCGCGCACGCGGAGATGATCGCGCTGGAGATGCCCGAATCCGCACAACTGGAGCTGATCGATGCCCACGCGCGGATCGGCGCGCCGCCGGCGTCGGTGTCGGCCGCGTCCTTCCGGGAACAGGGCTACGACGTCGAGCGCGCCGACGCGGTCGAACGGGCGGACGCGGTCGAACGCGACGCCCTCGCGTCAGCGCTCGAGGATCTCAACGACGCATACGAGGACCGCTTCGGCTTCCGGTTTGTCGTATTCGTCGCCGGACGCTCGCGGGCCGAGATCGTGCCGGTCCTGCACGCGCGGCTGAAGGGAGAGCGGGAGTCCGAGAAACGGACGGCCCTGACGTCCGTGGTCGCCATCGCGAGGGATCGCTGGAGGAATGGCGCGTGAAAGCGGAGTTCCACTACGGCAAGGCGCAGGTCTCGACCTATCGGACATACGCGACGCCGCTGGCCGGCTTGACGCCGATCCCCGAGTCGAGCTTCACCGGCCGGCCGAACGTGCTGCTGGCCGCGGAGATCGACGTCCAGGTCATGGGCGACTCGTTCCTCGCCGCGTATACCGAGGGCGACAACTCGAACGTCGTCGCCACGGACACGATGAAGAACTTCATCCACCGGCAGTCGCTGGCGTTCACCGGCGCCACGCTCGAGGGCTGGCTCTTCTTCCTCGGCGAGAAGTTCCTCGAGACATACCCGCAGATGGAGCGCTTGCGGGTCTCGGGCCAGGAGCTCTCGTTCGAGCCGGCGCGCGTGCCCAGCGGAGACGGGACCGGAGACACCGAGGCGGTTGGCTTCGAGGACAGCACCGTGCTGTTCCACAGGCGGAAGGACGATCGCTCGATCGCCACGGTCGAGCTGGATCGGACCGCGGACGGTCAGGTCATCCTCACCGAGCTGCGCTGCGGCCGGACGGGCCTCCAGCTGATCAAGGTGACCGGCAGCGCGTTCCTCTCGTTCCCGCGCGACGAGTTCACCACCCTTCCGGAGCGGAAGGACCGCCCGCTCTTCATCTACCTGGACATCGCGTGGCGCTACGTGGACCCGATGGTCGCCGTCGAGCCGGTCGTCGCCCGATACGTGGCGGCCGAGCAGGTCGCGGACCTGGCGGCTGCGGTCTTCCACCAGTTCGTGAGCCTCTCGATCCAGCACCTGGTGCACGAGATCGGGACGCGCATGCTGGATCGCTGGCCACAGCTGGACGAGGTCTCGTTCGAGGCGCAGAACCGGCTCTGGGACACGGCCGAGGTGTCCGAGGAGGTCGACCGGGTCCGCGTCTACACGGACCCGCGGCCGCCGTACGGCCGCATCGGCCTCACGCTCCGGCGGGAGTAGCGTCGGGCGGCTCCGCCTCCAGCTCCCTCAGGTCGGCCGGCGTGTCGACGTCCGGGTTGGTGCCGCTCATGGGAAGCTCCAGGACCAGATCCGGATGCGCGTCGATGAACGCGCCGAGGCCGCGGTCGCCCGTGGCCCTGGCGGCGAGAGGCCACGCGTCGGGGAGCAGCAGCACTGGGTTGCGGGCCCCATCCCCGAAGCGCGGCACCACCATCGGCCGGTCGGTCTCTGCCTCGATCAGCGCGTGGATGACGGCTGTCCGCGTCCTCGGCTGATCGCCGAGCACGACCAGGATCGAGTCCAGCGACTCGGCGCCGGCTGCCGCGAGCACGGTGGAGACGCCGAGCGAGAGCGAGCTGGAGAGGCCGCGCGCCGGTGCGGGGTTGACGACGCGTGCCTCATCGCGCCATTGGATCCGGCGTTCGAGCTCGGGGGCATCGGCTCCCAGCACGACGATCGTCACGGATGGACCCGCGGCTGCCACCGCGTCGAGCACGTGCTGGAGGATCGGCAGGCCGTCCAGCTGCGCAAGCAGCTTGTGGCCGCCGAACCGCGAGCCCTCCCCGGCCGCCAGGACCAACGCCGCGAACCGCACGTCCTCAGCCCTCCACCGGACTCGTTGCCGTCGCGGCGGCGTGGGCCGCGCGCAGGGCCCTCGGGATCACGAGGCGGAGGCTCGTGTGCGTGTCGGAGAAGCTGACGACCTTGTTGTCGACCAGCCCGTTCGCGATCGCGGCATGGATCACCTCCACGTCGCGCAGCGTCGCCGCCTTGCCCTTGCGGGAGACCACCCAGATCGCTCCGTCGGGCTTCAGGCTCGCGCGCAGCGCGGGCAGCCGCTCGAGGTCCGCGGTGGACTCGGCCGCGAGGAAGATCAGGTCGGTGGCGGGCGCCGGGTCTCCCTCGGTGAAGTCGGCCATCCGCTCCATGAGCATGCGCCGCAGCTCGCGGTCGGGCACCCCGACGATGGCCACACGAGCGCCCGGCGCGATGCCGAGCTTGTCCACCAGCGGGCGTGTCGAGACCCGTTCCGCGCGTCGTTGCTCGCTCATCTCACCGTATGATGCGGGCAGCGCCCCCGCGGAGTGGCACGGCGCTGTCGACGATCCGGATGCACTGGAGGGGACGTCCATATGACCGCACCCACGCGAATGCCGCGGTACAACTTCTCCAACGACGGCATGGGCCCGTACGCGATCTTCTACTGCGATCGGGACGGCCGCGAGTACCGCTCCAACCCCGCCATCAGCACGACGATCAAGGAGAACGTCACGCGTGGCGCGCTGGGCGGATTCCTCCGGAACGTGCCGATCATCGGGGACTCCGCTGCCAACCAGCTCGAGAACGACCGGTACCGCTCCGACATGACGCCGGACGAGCTCAACTCCGCCTGGGGCCAGGTGGCGCAGTACTTCCGAGAATGTCCCACCTGTCATCAGATCGTCTGCATCCCCGACTTCGATGAGGTCACCGGCTTCTGCGACGAGGACTCGCCGCGAGCCGCGGAGGTCGAGGCAGCCAAGGCCCAGCAGGCGGCGGCCGCGTTGAAGGGCGTCGCGGACGTGTTCGGCATCGGCGGCGCGATCCAGCGGAGCATGGCCAACGCCCAGGCCGGCCAGGCCGGTGGCGCCCCTGCGGCGGGTGGATTCACAACCGCTTGCGTGAAGTGCGGCACGCCCCTGGCGCCCGGCACGAAGTTCTGCGCCAATTGCGGCACGCCCGTGGCACAGCCGAAGGCATGCGCGAGCTGCGGCACAGAGCTGGCCGCCGGCGCCAAGTTCTGCCCCAACTGCGGCACGCCCGCGGCTTGACGGCCGCGTTCGGCGGCCGCTCCGAGGGGCAGAGCGGCCGGTCCCGCGGGGTGGAGCGGCCAGGCTTCGGGTGGAGCGGCCACTCGACTTCACAGCACCACGATCCCGTTTGCCCCCGGGTCCCGGTCTTGCCTGAGCGCGGCCAGGATCGGCCCGGTGGTCAGCGGCAGGTCGGCGGATAGCAGGTCACCGTATTCGGCCAGGATCCGCCGATTCCGGCGTGATGCCGCGACCAGGAGGGCGACTCTGCCTTCGCTGGAGTCCCTGGCCTTCAGATGCAGCGAGCGCAGCAACTGTTGAACGTCACTGATCCGGGTCACTGCGTCGATTCGCATAGGTAGCTCCAGACCCTGAATCTCAGCGTCCCAGGCTCGAAGGTCACCCGGAGTGGACACCACGCGAACCTCGTAGCGCCAGCGAAGCACCGAGGATGTGCGTGCCCGCATCCGCTGCAACAGCGCGGCCTGTCCTGCGTCCCGCAGCGGTGGCCCTTCCGGGTAGGCCTTCGCCGAAAGCCTATGCCCCAGCACGGCAAGGATCCGGCACAGGACTTCCAGCGAAACCGACTGGATCAGAGCGCGCTCGATCCGACTCAGCTCCGGTTGCGATATGCCCGCCGACGACGCGACTCTCGCCTGACCCAATCCGGCCGCAAGCCGCGCCGCACGAATCTCGTCGCCGAGTTCGGCGCGGAGCCGACCGGCCTGCCGCCGGCCTCGATCCACGGGCCGGTCATTCGGTGCCATGCGTCGATGATCGACCGGACCGCTCGACTGGCGATCTCCCGGCAGTTGGCTCCGGCTTATGCAGCCAGCGGTTGACTTGACCGACCATGCGCTACGAGGCGCCTGTTGAGGGCCCAATCGATGCACGGGTGGCATAAGGCAGACAGGCCGGTTCGCAACTGATGCACCAGACGGCTGACGGGGCGACGCAGCCGTCAGGCGAGTCGCTGGATGCATGGCGCGACCATGACGTCGATCGACTCAGTCGCTGGATGCATGACGCCCGCCCCGGACGGCGACGACCGCGAAGAGGGCCAAGTGGGTGGCGCGGGCCAGGGCCGTGGGGCGCGGGCCAGGCCGTAGGGCGCGAGCCAAGCCGGGGAGGCGCCGGCAGCGCCTTGGGGCGCGATGCGTGGCCATGGCGCGAGCCAAGCCGGGGAGCCGCGGGCCAGAGCCGTGGGGCGCGAGGCCGCGCCGAACCTACGGAGCGGCGACCTCGTCCAGGGTGAGGGTGAAGGACCCGAAGTCGCCATTGATGGCGTCGACGGTGCCGACGCGGGCGCGGTTCACGACGATGACGTAGCGGCCCGCCGGCGGGTTGGGGATGACGAGGGTGCCGGGGCTCGCGGAGGTGGTCGGGCCGCGCCCGTTGTTGGCCACCACGTCCGTCGTGCCGCTGTTGGGGGTCGTGAAGGGGTGCGTGGACGCGACCAGCACAGCATTCCGGTAGAGGTAGAGGTCGTAGGTCTCATCGCCCGCGGCCGTGTCCCACACCGAGAACGTGGCCGACGCCAGCCCCGTGCCCAGCTCCACGCCCAGTCCAAGCCAGTCGGCCACGGCGCCGTTCGCCTGACCGACAACGGACGGCCAGACGGTGTCACCCTTGGCATAGACGTCCATGGCCGAGTCGTAGCGCCCGGTGGGCCCGGGCGGGTTGCCCGACGCCGGCTTCGGATCGTGCAGCGGCACGCTCGCGATGACCGGCAGGTGCAACACCTGTCCGTTGGACACCTGGACGATGACCGCGCCGCTGTAGAACCCTGCGGGCGTGCCGCGCGGCGCTCGCACCGTGAAGCGGACCACGCGGTCGCCGCCCGCGGGCACGCTCGTGGCGCCGGGGAGCCCGATGCTCCACGCCTTCGGCCCGCTGGTTGGGATCACCGACGACTGGTCCGAGGCGAAGCCCTGCTGGAAGGAGAAGGTTGCGGTCATCGCGGGCGCGCCAGGTGCCGCGTGCAGCACGAACCGGTCGCCCTCGACAACGCCCGGCGTCAGCTGGCCGACCTGCCACGACCCCTGGAAGTCCTGGTGCGCGGGGTAGCCCGGAGCCGCCGGGCTGTTCGCCGCGCCGTAGAGGACCAGCCCATCGCGCAGCGCCTTCATGGCCTGGAAGGCGCGGATCTTCCCGCTGCCCTCACCGAACGGGCCGACCTTGGGGTCGGATGCGTTGTCCCTGGGGCCCTGGAGCACGAGGCTGCCGAGCAGCCCGCCCGTGATGATGTCCGCGAAGTCGCAGAGAATCGGCGAGATCGGATCGCCGGGCTCCGGGCAGGCCGCCGCGTCGCCGAGCGTGCCGTCGTCCGTGGTCAGCATCCAGCGCGACGACGCGAGGCCGGTCGCCGCCGTGTTCATCAGGGCGGCCCGGACGAGCGCGTAGCTGCGGGCCGTGATGCCGGCCTTCCCCGATGGCCCGGAAGGAAACGCGCCGTTCGCGTCGTGATACGTCTGGAGCAGCAGCGCCGCCACACCGGCCGCCGCGGGCGACGCCATGGAGGTACCCGACGCGGTGGCGTAGAAGGGATCGTCCCGCGTGCCGATGTTGAGATCGTTCTGGGCGATCAGCGCGCCCGAGACCGCCTGCGTCGAGACGATGTTGAGGCCCGGCGCGACGAGGTCGGGCTTCATGAAGCGTCCCTCGATGGGGCCGCGCGACGACAGCGGGGCCAGCGACCGGCCCTGGGTGCCGGGCGCGCCTTCGGGGCATGTGTCCTCCGAATGGAGGTATCCGGAGCACGTGTCGCCGGACGCCGTCGCGTCATGGTTGAGGTCCCAATCCTTGGCCGTGGCGCCCACCGTCATGGCCTGCGAGGCCGCTCCCGGGGCTTCCAGGGCGGAGCCGATGTATGGCCCGCTGTTCCCCTCGGCGGCGACGAACAGCGTGCCGAATACCGCGGCCAGGTGGTCCACCATCAGGCTCACGGCGTCGACGTCGTGGCCGGTGTTGAGGCGGGTCGGCCGTGACTCGGAGCCAAGGCTCACGTTGACGACCTGGGCGCCGACGCTCGGGCACGCGATCGGCCCGGTCCCGGCCGGCATGGCCGCCCATTCCATGGCCGCCAGCAGGTCGGTGTTGATGCCCACGCCGGCGTCCGTCAGCACCTTGGCCGGCGCCAGCTTCGCGTCCGGCGCCATGCCGGTGATGCGCCCGTCGTCGGCGGACGTCGACGGATCGCCCTCGCCGGTCCCGGCCGCGATCCCCGCAACGTGGGTGCCGTGGCCGTGCAGGTCGAAGCCGCCGCCGCCCGGGGCGGCGCAGCCGCCGCCGTTGAAGTTGCGCGCATCCACGACCTTGGGCGCGTTGGCAGGGACCGACGGGCCGTTCGGCGGGTCGCCCCAGTGGCGGAAATCCAGGTCGTCGAGGTCCTGGTGCGTCAGGTCCATCCCGGTGTCTAGGATCGCGATCGTGACGCCCTTTCCGGTGATGCCCCGGTCCCAGAGGCGCGGCACGCCGACGTCGATCGGCGTCCCGGTCGGCGGGTCCGACTGGTCGACCATCGGCTCCTCAGGAGCGCCCAAAGCCACGACCACCTCTGCCGGCGCCATCCAGCGGACCCACGACAGCTGCGCGATCGACCGGATCGCCTGCGGCCGGGCCGCCACCGCAACCATGGGCAGGCTCCGGTAGACGCGCAGGATTCGCGCGCCCCCGTCCCTGAGCGCGGCACGATGTGACGGAGTCGCACCGCCCCTGAGCAGCGCGAAGGCCGGGATCTCGCGCGCGCGATAGCCCGGCACGAGGTCCGGGATGCGTGCGTCGAGGAGGCCGACGTGGTCGACGAGGCGCTCGAGACCGCTCCTGAGCTTCGTGTCCGCTCCGGCAGCCGCTCGCATGGACAGCGGGGTGCGGGCACCGGCGGAGGCGACGGAGCCGGGGACCGCGAGCAGCGCAGCGAGGGCCAGGACCAGCCCCGGCCGGAGCAACGGGCGGCCGTGGCCGCGGCCGATCATGCGGGCCTGGCGGCTCGGGTGACCAGCAGGTCGTACGCCTGGTCGAAGGTGAGCCCGGTCGACCATGTTGCGTCGAACGCGAGCTTGAGCGTCCTGGCGAGCGACGGGTGCTCGACCACCACGATCGTGAGGTCGGAGCTCCCCTCGACGGGATCCTGCATGCCGAACATCACGATCGTCTCGTCGATGATCACGAGCTTGAGCGGCAGGTCCGGCACGAAGCGTGCCTCCTCGCCGGCCTCGATGAACTGCTGGATCCCGCGGATGAAGCCGGGGTCGTCGAAGGCGGAGAACTCGTACATCGCGCGGGCGGTGTGCTCGCGGGAGACCTCCAGACCCTCCACGTTCTCCTGCGGCGGCTTCGCGTACGGGGGCTTCGTGAACACGAGGATCTCGCGCTTCACGTTTGCCTGGAGCTGGGCGAAGCGCTCATTGATGGCGCGGTCGTCGCGCAGCACCTCGATGTACTCGAGGGGGTCCGTCTGGCTGCGACCGGCCTCGAAGGCCGGGGTCATGTTCGCCACCATGTCGAGCGCGTCGCGCTCGAGGGCGGCGAGGCCCTGGCGATGGCTCTCGATCAGCCGCGCGATCGCGAGCTGCGGCGGGGTTGCCGCGTACTTCACGACCTCGCCCGGCCGCGCGCTGGCGAGGCCCTTCTCGACGAGGCTGCCGAGGACGTCGTAGATGCGCTGCCGTGGCAGGCCGGCCTGGCGCGAGACCTGGGCGGCCGTGTACGAGTCGCGCCGGATCAGGGCGATGTACGCCTTCGCCTCGTAGGTGGTGAGGCCCAGGCGTGTCAGCTGACCGATCAGCTCGGGATGGTCTGCCACGGTTTCGTCGCTACCCCCGGTGCGGCACGCCCCCCGCGTACCGCGTAGTGAACCACATGTTGTGGTGTCGATGCGAACGATCGGGAGCCGCCTGACCCGGGTTGCCGGGCGGCTCTCGATGGCGGTCATGCCCCCCGCCCGATCACGACGTGACCCAGCCGTTCTGGATCGTGACCGTCAGGCGGCGCTGGTTGGCTTCGTCGAGCTCGAAGATCTTCTGCGTGTTGTCCGCGTAGATCTTGATGATCTGCCGGCCCGGGTACGGCTTGGCGTTCCAGAGCTTCGAGAGCACCACGCTCTCCCCCGGGTTCAGCGCCCTGGTGTCCACGAGGCCGAGATCCGGGACGCTCGGATCGGTGATCCGGAACGCGGTCTTGGATGCCCGTGCGCGGACGAGGCCGACGTTCTTGACGGTCGCGATGACCTTGACCATGTGCTTGCCGTTGACCGTGACGTTCTGCGTCCGGATCTTCGTGATCCTGAGATCAGGGAGCTGCCTGACCTTGATGACGATGGTGGTGTCGGTCGACGCGTTGTTCGCGTCGGTCACCCGCAGCCTCGCGGTGTACGTGCCCGCGGTCGGGTAGGCGTGCTGCGTCGTCTGCCCCGTGGCGTCGAACGAGCCGTTGTTGGTGAAGTCCCACTGGTAGGTCAGCTCGGAGGGGGCCTGCCGGTCGTCGGTCGACTGGCTGCCGTCGAAGCGGACCACCTGGTTCGGGGCGGCGATCGTCGGCCGGGCCTGGGCCACCGCCACCGGCGGCAGGTTCGGCGTCGCGCCCGAGTAGACGAACGGCGCACAACCGGGGCCTGCCTGGATGGTCGCGTTCGCGGTCAGGTCCGACGGCAGGGCCACCGAGTTCCCGGCGGCGCCCGACATGGACGTCACGTCCAGCGTGAGGCAGTTGTAGTTGAAGTGCCAGAAGCCGTCGGCGCTGGACGCGTCGCTGAAGTTGTCGATCCAGTCGCCACCCGCCGGGTTGTCGTCGAAGTGGCTGTCGCCGGCGTCTGCCGTGAAGGCCGCGTCCTGGCAGCGCGGATTCGTCAGGACGTCGGGCGGGTTCTCCTCGTAGAGGTTGTCCCCGCAGTCGAAGCCGGGTTGAGGCTGGGAGTCGATGTAGTGCTGGCGCGGCGGCTGGCCGCCGCCGACGTTGCCGTAGCCCCGCACCTCGTCGGTGGTCTCGATGAAAACGCCCGGGCTCCAGCCGATGTTGCCGCGGTCGCTCTGGCCGCGGCTGTTGAAGTCGAAGCCGGACCGGTCACGCAGCTCGATGTAGTAGGCGTGGTCCTTGGCCGACGGCGAGTCGGCCTTGATGCGGTCCCAGCCGGCCGTGCAGGTGACTGCCGTCTGGCCCTGTGCGCTGCAGCCGCCCGAGAACTCCCGCAGCGCGTTCTCGTTGCTGAAGTTGGTCTGGAAGAGCGTGGTGGCGCCGGAGGCGACCTTCACGTCGTCGATGAACCAGCCGGGACGATCGACGCCCGGGTCGGTGGAGACGCTGAAGCGGAGCACGACGTTGCTCTGGCCCGAGTAGTCCGACAGATCGAACTGATCCGCGATGAACGGAGCGCCGTTGCCATAGGCCGTCGGCGAATCGGGCGCTCGCGCCGCGGCAACCACGGCCGGACCGCCCGCGTAGGCGCCACTCTGACCGGTGATGCCATTGCCGTACTTGGCCTGGCAGGAGGTGCCGTTGGGGTTGTCGGTGGCGGTGGTGGTCCCATTCTCGGACGGCAGCGACGTGTAGTTCTTGCCGTCGGTCGTGATCATCACGAAGCCGTAGTCGAAATCCCACTCCTCGTCGAAGCTCGACTTGAAGGTGAGCGTGGCGGGCGCACCGGCCGCGAGGCCTGCGAGCTCGGGAAGCTTGAGGTCGAAGTTGTGCCCGCCGCTGGGCGGGCAGCCGAAGTTGTCGCCGCGGCCGCTGAAGAGGAGGTCGGGCGCCGAGGCGCCGGCGGCCACCACGGCCGGGTCGATCAGCAGGCGAGGCGGCAGCTTCACGCCATAGACCTGCCCGTTGTGGATGTTCTGGTTGCCGTTTGCGGCAGACAGGGTGTAGAAGGTGCCGTCAGGCCGCTGCCAGCGGATCCGGCCGGTGTCGTTCTTGATCTCGTTCCAGCCGCTGACGTTGACGGTCTGGTTGGGCTGGAGGAACTGCGGCACGACCCAGCCCAGGTCCTGCTTGCTGAACACCGTCATGTGCTGCGAGTAGTCGCCGGCCATGAGGTTCAGGTCGTTGTAGGCGCTGTAGTCGTTCGAGTAGTAGTCCGGCAGGCCCTGGTAGTGGCCGAACTCGTGGGCGATGACGCTCGCGTGGTCCATCGCGGACTCCGGGTTGACGTTGTAGCGACCGACGCGCACGTAGACGGGCTTGCTGTCGTTGCCCGTCCCGCCATCGGCCTGGCAGGCGTCGTGGTTGTCGTAGCCGGACCCGACCCAGCACTGCGGCGTGCCCTCGAGATCGGTCAGTTGGTCGTCCGTGATGTACCCGGTCAGGCCGGTGACCGCATCGTGGTACTGCTCGGTCAGGCTGTAGGAGTGCGGCCAGATGTTGTCGTACGGCGGCGTCCCGTTGAGCTGCGAGTCGCCGTTCCCGCCGAGGCCGACGAAGACCATCATGAAGAAGTCGACCAGGCCGTCCTTGTCCGAGTCGAAGTCGTCGTAGTTGATCTCCGGGTCGGCGATCTGGGCGGCGTCGTAGACGGCCTTGGCGACGGGACCGCAGGCCTCGTCGTGGCTGCTGCCGGGCCCGGCAGTGAATGCGGGGAAGTCGCCGCCGTAGTACTCGGTGTCGCCAGGGGCCTGGTACCAGCCCCCTTCGATCCGGGTGCCATAGAGCGGCGAGCCGATCAGATCGGGCGTGTCGCCGAAGGTCGTGCCGCGGCAATCGCTGGCCAGGTCACGCTGGGTGAAGTTGAACCCGGGGGCGTAATCCCAGCCCGCGCTGCCGATGCCGGCGGATGGCACCGTCCCGACAGGGTGGAGCTGCCCGTACGACATCTCGTGATAGAGGTTCACGGTCGAGCCCGCGAACGAGGTCGAGTTGACCACGCGGTTGAGCTCTTCGCCGCTGTGCGCCGTGCTGTGCTTGCGATCGGTGAAGTCCATCGGCACGATGGGGAACGGCTTGTTGCCGTAGCGCGCCGACTCGAAGTCGCCCGTCGGCGGGATCACCTTCGGCCCGCGGCTCTGTGATGTGATGCCACCGCCCGGTCCGCCGGTATACGTGAGTGTGGCCGTGCTGGAGAGGTCCTTCCAGACGATCTCGGCGTCCTGGTTACGAGTGTCGGCCTTGGCCTCCACGACGATCCTGGACACGCCCGGCCCTGCAGCGGTGGCCGCGTCCAGGCTGGCGCGGGTCCAATGGACCGCCCCGGCACCGGTGATGGTCGCCGTGCTCCCCGCGTCCAGTGTCTTCACGCCCGTGAAGGTGGTGCCGTCAGGGGCCGGAATGACCACGTCGATGTTGTTGCGCGCGGTGCCGGTGTAGTTGCGAACAGAGACTGTGAAGGGATAGTCGTCGCCCGGCTTGACCCAGCCCGTTGACGTGGTGAAGTTGTTGTCCAGCAGGAGCGTGCCGGGCGGCGAGACGAGCGTCACTGCACCGGTGCCGGCCGGGTCGGCTCCCCAGGCCGCCGAGACCGGATCCGTGTAGGTGGCCTTGATGACCTCGAGGCCGATCGTCAGCTCGAAATTCGTGGAAGCGTCCGCCGCCAGGGCGTTCGTGGCCGAGCCGGGGATGGTGGCCGAGAACGAGCCGTTTGACGCTGCCGTCTGGAACGGACTCGTGTACAGGTTGGTGCCGTTGGTATCCGTCACGCGGATCTTGAATTGGGCGGGCACGCCCGTGTGGATCGTGTTGCCACCGACGTCATTCAGCTCGTCGATCTGGCCGGTAACCCCGATCGCGTCACCCGGGGCATAGGCAGCGCCGGGCGGAGGGGTCGGAGTGATGGTGGCGCCAAGGCCGTTCAGATAGAAGGTGCCCTCGCCCGCATCGCCGGTGTCACCGACGACCTTGATGCGCAGCGTGATCAGGCCCGCGGGCCAGGTCAGCGACGCCGTGGAATCGGTGTCCGTGACGATGCGCCAGGCGTCATCGCCGGTGCGTCGAACAGCGTCGACCGTGAGGAAGGGCGCGCCGCCATCCGGGCCGATGAAATCGCCCTTGACAGCCGTGGTGGCCGCGGACGCAGGTGTGTTCGTGACCGTGAAGTCGACACGGATGCAGTCGCCACGGGTGTAGAAGTTGGCCAGGAACCCGCCCGTGTAGATGGTCTGGCAGATGACCTGGTCAGCCGTCTTGACGAATGTGAAGCCGGTCGCCGAGTGCGCCGAGGAGGCGACG
>JAXDKU010000001.1:0-31370 GCA_034667005.1 Chloroflexota bacterium | reverse complement strand
GGCCTCCGCGTAGCCCGCCATCCGCGGCCGAGCCCCGGCGAGCGCTGTCTCGAGGTCGATCCACTGGCGCTGCCGGCCGGCAGCGAAGGGGTCCAGGACGACGAGGCTCGAGCTGCGGCCGCTCGGCGGCGGTGTGCCGCCCCACCACGACGCGAAGCCGACCGCGGGATCAGGACAGGCCGACCTGAACGTCTCGTGTCGAAGGCGCAGCGCATGGAGCACGTCGCTGGACCAGAGGCAGACCATGACGTGCGTCTCGGATCGGAAGTGCCGAACCCCGAGGCGCACCGCGATCGCGTGCGCGAGGTACGCCCGCTTGGCGCCGAACGATCCCATCGCGTCCTGGATGTTGGGAAAGGCAGTCCGGTTCTCGAGATGGAGCAGCGCCGCGTCCTCGACGGACCAGGCGAGCAGGTCCGCTCGGCCCGCGAACTGATAGTGCTGATACGGCTCGTCGATCGCCACGGAAAAGCCGAGCCTCCGAAGGTGTCCCGCCTCCAGCTCACCCATGGCAGCGTGGACGGGATCCTCCTGTCGCACCGCCTGCACCCGTTCGCGGCGACGCCTGTCCACAAGCTCCATTTCCAGGCTCAGCCCCAGAGCCGCGCCAAGGCCCACGATCATCTCAAGCGAGCCGTGGCCGTTCTCCGCCCCGTGAACCGCAGGGGGCGATACGCCGGCGATACGCCCCAGATCGCGCAGAGTCCAGCCGCGCCGCACACGTTCGGCCCGAATGCCCGCGCCCGCCACGACGAGCAGCTGTTCTGTCCGCTGGCTGGCCCGGTCGCGGAGTGACGACACTTCACGTTCAGTGAACACGGACGCTCTTGCCTCCGACTTATTCGGACGGCGCGAGCGAGCCGGAGCGTTGGTGGGCGCCTGATCGGGCTGACGCCGCGTGAATCAGGCCTGGCCTGAGCGTGGAACCTGGCGATGCCGAATGGAGATCGGAGCGAAACGCATCTCGACGTCGGCCTGAGGGCCCCCGTCGAGCGGTGCTGTTCACGGAACCTGAATTCCTGCTCATCTGCTGTCGAAGATGGGCGAGGCGGCTCGCGGGACGCGGTTTGGCCCGGGCCCAGACCCAGACCGGCCGGGTCAGAGGCCCAGCTGCTCGGTCAGCGGCCTCGCTGCTGCCAGGACTTGCCTTCGGCTGCGACTGAAGGCGCGTAGACCATCTCGACCTGCTGCATCGCGCGGAGATCGCGAGCGCCGAGCGCCGCCATCGACTGGCGCAGCGCGCCGACCAGGTTCTGCGACCCGTCGGTGACCCGTGAGGGGCCGAAGAGGATGTGCTCCAGGGTGCCCACCGTCCCGACTCGGATGCGCGTGCCGCGCGGCAGTGTCGGTGAGGGAGCGGCCATGCCCCAGTTCGTGCCCAGCCCGGGGGCCTCGGACGCGCGAGCCAGCGGGGAGCCGAGCATCAGTGCGTCTGCGCCGGCGGCGATGGCCTTGGCGAGCTCGCCGCCGCGCCGCATGCCGCCGTCCGCGACCACGGGCACGTACCGCCCCGTGTCGTCGAAGAATGCATCGCGCGCCGCAGCCACGTCCGAGATGGCCGTCACCTGCGGCACCCCGATGCCGAGCACCTCCCGCGTCGTGCATGCGGCTCCAGGCCCGACGCCGACGAAGATCGCGGCGATCCCTTGGCCCATGAGCTGGTACGCGGCGTCGTAGGAGGTCGTGTTGCCGACCGCGACCGGGATCCCCATCGAACGGGTGAACTCGGCGAGCTCCAGCGGGTTGTAGCCGGACGCGAGATGGCGCGCCGACGACACCTGTGACTGGACCAGGAAGAGGTCCGCGCCGCGCTCCGCGCAGAGCGGGCCCAGGCGTTGGGCGGCGGCCGGTGTCGCGGCGACCACGGCCATGGATCCCGCGGCGTGGAGCTCGTCGATGCGCCGTGCCACCAGGTCCTCGCGGATCGGAGCCGAATAGGCCTCGGCGAGCAGCTCCTGCACCTGGTCGTCGGGACTCTCGGCCAGCCGCGTCAGGATCGGGGCGGGGTCCTCGTAGCGCGTCTGGACGCCCTCGAGGTTGAGGACTGCCGCGCCGCCGAGCGCGGCGAGGACGCCGGCCAGCCGAACGTCGACGACCGCATCCATCGCCGCCGCCAGGATCGGAATCCGCAGCGAGAGGCCTGCCAGCTCGACCGAGGTGTCGACCTCGGAGGGCTCGACCGTCTCGACCCCGGGCGCGAGGGAGACGTCGTCGAAGCCGTAGGTTGGGCGGATCGAGTCGACCTTGGAGGCGCGGCGGGGCCGTGGTGCCGGGACGCCGAGCTCCTGCTCGGGCGCCTGGATGCCGGTCCCGAGCGTCACGTTCGGCGGCTCCTCCCTGTGCGAGCGCGGGCTCAGAGCGGCCCGCGAGCCTCACCGGCAGTATACCGGCGTGGAGCTGGACGAAGCACCCCTGGACCTGGTCACGCTCGACGACATTCAGGCCGCGGCCGAAGTCCTTCGCGCGATCACGATTCGGACACCCCTGCTGCCGTTCGGCGCGGTGGAGCCACTGGACGAACATGGCCGGCCGCGGGCCTGGCTGAAGCCCGAGACACTCCAGCCGATCGGCGCGTTCAAGCTGCGGGGCGCCTACAACGCGCTCTGGAACCTCTCCGGCGAGGAGCGCCAGAGGGGCGTGGTGACGCATTCGAGCGGCAACCACGCGCAGGGCGTTGCGCGCGCCGCCCGCCTGCTCGGGATCCGCGCGATCGTCGTGATGCCCAGCGACGCTCCCCGCATCAAGGTGGAGCGCGTCCGAGCCGACGGCGCCGAGATCGTGTTCGTCGGAGCGAGTGCGGACGAGCGCGCGGAAAGGGCTCAGGCGATCGCCGGCGAGCAGGCCATGGTGCTGATCCCCTCGTACGACGACCGCCGCATCGTCGCGGGGCAGGGAACCGTGGGGCTCGAGATCGCGCAGGAGATCGGCCGAGGGGACACGCCGATCGCACCGCCGGGGATGCCCTTCACCGTGCTCGTGCCGATCGGCGGCGGCGGGCTCGCGGCCGGCATCGCGACCGCCATCAAGTCGCTGCGACCGGATGCCCGCGTCTTCGGCGTGGAGCCGGAGCTGGCGGCCGACGCCCAGCAGTCGCTACAGGAGGGCCGCATCGTCCGATGGTCGCCGGAGCTCACCGCGCGGACGGTCGCGGACGGCGTGCGCACGACGTCGGTCGGCCGGGTGACGTTCCCGCACCTCCAGGCGTACCTCGACGGGATCCTCACCGTGTCCGAGATCGAGATCGCCCGCGCAATGGCCCGCCTGGCACGCGACGCCCGCCTGATCGTGGAGCCGTCCGGCGCGGTGTCCTTCGCCGCGTGGCTCTTCCACGCCGGCGAGCTGCCGGTGGATGGGCCTGTCGTCTCGGTGCTGAGCGGCGGCAATGTGGACCCGGACACGTTCGCCGACCTGATGGCCCGCGGCGAGGCGGCAGGCGGCTGACACGTCCGCGTCGCATCCGTGGCCGCGGCGTTCGCGCTTGTGGCCGAGGCGCGCCGTTATGATCGGCGCGTGTCCACCGACCCGAAAGCTCCGCTGAGCCTGTTCGAAGCGGCCCGCGTGCTCGCGCACGGGGGAGATCTGGATTCGAAGCTCGCCGCGCTCGCCGACCACGCCCGGTCCATGGCCGGTGCCGAGTCGAGCGCCGTGCTCCTGTACGACCCCGAGGCGGGCCACCTCGTGACCCCGGACGGGCTCCACACGATCGATCCGCACGCCCGCGACGACGCTCTCGCCGCCGCGATCCGCGACCGCCAGCCGGTGCGCGCGGACCAGACCGGGGTGCGGCCGGAGATCCAATCGCTTCTGCCGTCGGAGAACCACGCCTTCGTCCCCTTGGTGGTCGAAGAGGAGAGCGGGCCAGAGATCGAGGGCGTCCTGGTGCTGGGCCTCGTGAGCCCGGACGTGGACCCATCGGGCATGGACGCTGTCGCTGCCCTGGCGGACCTGGCCGGTGTCGCCATCCGGCAGGCCAGGCTCCAGAACGCGCTGCTCGAGCAGTCGTCGTACCACGAGCGCCTCGCCCACACCGACGCCTTGACGGGCCTCGCGAACCGGCCGACGTTCGAGCAGATGCTCGAGCTCGAGCTCGCGCGCTCCACCCGTACCGGCATCCCGCTCAGCGTCTGCCTGTTCGAGGTCGACGGGCTCGAGCGGCTTTCCGAGGAGCACGGCGCGGGCGCGGCCGACGACGTGCTGCGCGGCGTCGCCGCGACGCTTGCCGCAGAAGTGCGCCTGGTCGACACGGTGGCGCGGATCGCCGGCGGCCAGTTCGGCGTGCTCGCGCCCGGCGAGGGCGGACAGATCCTGGGCGAGCGGATCCGCGCCGCTGTGGCGTCACTCGATCCGGCAGCGGTGTCGGCGATCAGCGTCTCGATCGGCGTGGCACGCGGCCCGGAGAACGGCGCCTCAGGGTCCGAGCTGCTCGCCGCGGCCCAGGGAGCCCTGAACGAGGCCCGAACCAAGGGACCGGGGAGCCTGGTGTCGGCCGTCCAAGCTGCCGCGGGATCTCCGTCGGGCGACCCGCAGCCCCTCAGCTAGCCGCCGGAGAGCGATCCGAGCTTCGGGAACGCGACGGCCACCGGCCCAGGCTGCATCTCGCCGACGACGATCGGATCCGTGGTTGGCGCGGGCATCCCGCCCGCAGGCTCGATCGTGAGTGCGACCAGCTCCGCGCCAGGGGTCATGGCCACGCCCTGGAGCACGGAAAGGCCGTCGGAGTCCGGCGTGAGGAGTCCGGCCGAGTGGGCCGTCCCCCCGGTGACGAACCAGGCCTGGTACGTCTTGTCGGACGTCACCTGGGGCAGGCCGTTGACGACGATGTAGCCCGTCCCCGTCTTGGGGAAGGCCGCGAAGCCGGTTGCGCCGGCCGCGACGCCGCTTCCATGCAGGCCGGCAACCTGGCTGTTCGGATCAAGGCTGACCGCGATGGCGGATCGCAGGACCGAGGCCCTGGCCTCGGCATCGCTGGCACGCCGTTCGAGAACGAGGTTCAGGCCGCCGAGCACGACGATGAGGAGCACGGCTGCCGCGGCCATCGCGGGCCTCCACCAGGAAGCGACGCGGCTCGCACGACGTTCCCGGGCCACGGCGAGGGAGATCGGCACGGGCGACGGTGACGGCCGGGCCGAGGGAGACGGCAGGGCGGAGGGAGACGACGGCACGGCCGAGGGAGCCGGCATGGCCGACGGCGCGCGCCCCGTCACCGGCACAGGCGACCACGCCTCCTGCGACATCGCTGCCTGGGGGGCGGCGGCCTGCGGCGTGGCGGCGACCGCCGCAAGGACCCGGTCGCGGAGCTCGGCCGGCGGCCGAACCGGATCGATCAGGCCGTTGAGCGCGGGCATCACGGCAGCGACATCGGCGAAGGCGGCATGGGCCTCGCTGCACGTGGCGAGGTGGCGCCGCACCGCGGCCGCCTCGGCGGCGTCGAGCGCGTCGAGCACATAGAGCCCGCTGAGCTCGTCGACCTCCGCGCAGGCCATCTCGACGTGTTCGCCGTTCATGCGGTGTCCATCCGACGGTCGGCGCTGCCTTCGCGGCCGGCGCCACCGGCCTCGAGGGAGGCACGCAGCTGGAGCAGGCCGAGGCGGACGCGGCTCTTCACCGTGCCGAGTGGCGCGCCGGTACGGGCCGCGATCTCCTGCTGCGTGAGGCCCCCGAAGTAGGCCAGCTCGATGGCCTCCCGCTGCACGCCGGACAGCGTCAGCATCGCGGCCCGCACGGAGTCGGCGTCCAGGCGCTGCGAGATCTCCGGCCAGATGTCGACCGAGACCAGCTGGGCGGGCGGCGGGAGCTCGGGATCGGGCAGGTCGATCGTCGGCCGGCGCCGGCGGACCATGTCGACCGCGCGGTGATGGGCGATCGAGAGCATCCAGGTTCGCGCGCTCGCCTTGGCGCTCGAGAACCGCGACGCGTTGCGCCAGATCCCCACGAACGCTTCCTGCACCGCGTCCTGCGCGAGAGCCGGGTCACCCGTGATCCTGCTGGCCAGTCCGTACATCACTCCCTTGTAGCGGTCATAGAGCACCGCGATCGCCCCCTGGTCGCCGTGCGCCGCATCTTCAAGCAGCGCCTCATCGGTTGGCTCGGACAGCGTGCCCGAACCCCGGCCCGTTGCGTCGGGCGAGGCGCTCACCCTCTCATGCGCGCCGGCACGCGCTCCGGTTCACTCGAAGCGAGAAACACGTCGACGACCGCGGCGAGCTCCGCGTCGATCGCATCGGGTTCGCGACTCGCGTCGATCACGCGCCAGCGCGCCGGATCCGCGTCCGCAAGGGCAAGGTAACCGGACCGCACGCGCTGGTGGAATGCCGTGTCGTGGCGCGACTCGTCCTCGAAGCGATTGAGCTCGGCGGGATCGCCGCGACCCCGCCGAGCGAGGCCGTCCGCGGCCGGCAGATCCAGCAGCAACACCAGGCCGGGCTCGGTGCCGTGCGTGGCGAACGACTCGAGCACGCGGAGCGCGGACACGTCCACGCCGCTTCCGTGGCCCTGGTAGGCCAGTGTCGAGCCGCCGAACCGGTCGCAGAGCACGACGTCCCCGCGTTCCAGGGCCGGCCGGATCACCTCGCGTACGAGCTGGCTGCGTGCGGCGTTGAACAGCAGCGCATCCGTCTCCGGCGCTCGCGTCGCGCCATCGCTGTCCAGCAGCAGCCCGCGGATCTGCTCGCCGAGGTGGGTGCCGCCGGGCTCGCGCGTGACGGTCAGCGGCCGGCCCGCGGCGCGCACGTGGTCGGCCAGCCGGGCGATGGCGCGCGACTTGCCCGCGCCGTCCACACCCTCCAGCACGATGAATCGCCCCGCCTTCGCTTCCATGGCCGTTCGAAGTCTAGCGAAGCCCATTTCCAACCCGGATTGATCCCTGGAGCAAACGCCTGCGAACGACGTGGTGCGTACCGGAGTGCCCAGAGGGAGCGACCCGGCGGAGCCCACGAACGTGGAGAAGGAGGCGGCCTCAGAGGACCGAGTGACGACATGGGGACGCAAAACCCATCAGGGAGGATCTCTTCGTTCATGTCTCTCAAGCGAGCATTCGCGATCACCGGAGCCGTCGGGCTCCTCGCGACCACCATGTCGGTGCCGACCCTTGCGTCGAGCCACCGAGAAGCGCCGCTCATCTCGCGTGACCCGTCCGCGGACAACACGGACCTCTACGCGTTCGTGAGCCCGGACAAGATGTACACGGTCTCGATCGTGGCCAACTACACCGGCTTCCAGGAGCCGGCCGGCGGTCCGAACTTCTACAGCTTCGATCCGGACGTCCTCTACTGGATCAAGGTCGACAACACCGGCGACGGCGTCGAGGACATCACCTACACGTTCAGGTTCACCACCAACGTCGCCAACCCCAACAGCTTCCTGTACAGCGGCTACGGACCGATCCCCGGAGTCCCGTCGAACGTCACCCAGACCTACGAGGTCCAGCGGAACGGCGTCACGGTCGAGTCCGGCCTGGAAGTCCCTCCGCCCAACATCGGCCCCCGCACGACGCCGAACTACCACACCCTCGCGAAGGACGGCACCCACGCGCTCGGCTCCAACGGCAAGGTCTTTGCCGGCCAGGCCGATGACCCGTTCTTCGCCGACCTCGGCGCCATCTTCGACCTGGGCGGCCTGCGCCCCTTCAACGGTGCGCACCTCCTCCCGCTTCCGACGAAGCCGGGCCAGGATGCCCTCGCCGCCTTCAACGTCAACAGCATCGCGATCCAGATCCCCAAGAGCCAGCTGACGAACGACGGGATGGCCGTGACGGCACCCGACGCGTCGAACGCGGTGATCGGCATCTGGGCCGGCGCGAGCCGACCGACGCTCCCGGTCACGACCTCGGCAACTCCTGCCGCCGTCGACTGGGTCCAGGTCTCTCGGCTGGGCAATCCCCTGATCAACGAGGTCCTCATCCCCATCGGGGAGAAGGACGAATGGAACGCTGCGAACCCCGCGGATGACGGCAACTACATGAGCCGCTACACCGACCCCGAGCTCGCCGCGATCATCAACACCATCTATCCCTCGCTCCCGGATGCCCGCACCTCGGGCCGCAGCGACCTCGTGCTCCTTCTGGGCCAGGGCGTTCCGGGACTCAACCAGACCAACAGCTCGGACCTGTACGACATGCTCCGGCTGAACATGGGCATCGCGCCGACCGCGCATCCGAGCCGGATGGGCGTCATGGCCGGTGACCTGGCCGGCTGGCCGAACGGCCGCCGACTGACCGACGACGTGGTCGACATTGCCCTTCGAGCGGTTGCCGATGGATACGGCACCTTCCTCGAGGACAACTTCGGGCTGCCGAACGAGTCACCGAACAACACGATCGGCGACGGCTGCAACTCGAACGACCGCGCCTTCCAGTCCAAGTTCCCCTACGTGAGCAACGCCTGGCGTGGCTACCCGGGTGGCGACTACCGCCACACCCCGTGCTCCACGGACAACCAGGCACCCGCGGTGTCGAGCGCCGCGCAGACCGGTTCGGCGAACGCCGCCTCGGCCATGCGCTCGCAGGTCGGCTTCGTGGCTCGCGTGAACGGCGCAAGCCGGATCGCCCTGTAACCAGCCCAGCCCCGCTGGACTGAGCGAGCGGGCTCGGACTCACCCGGATCCCCGGGCTGGGTCCGAGCCCCGCCTCGACCGTTCACACAGCAACTCGATCACACGATCTCGAGACAGAGCACCTCACTGGAGACAGGGACGCACCCGATGACGCTTCTCCGAACGGCCGGCTCGTGCCGCCGCCTCGCGCCGATCAAGCTTGGTCCGACCATTTGGGCCTGCGCGCTCGCCGGTGCCGCGCTGCTGGCGGCCTGCGCCTCCGCACCGGCGGCTCCCACAGTGCCGGCCGGAAACACCGCACAGCCGGGAGCCTCGAGCGCGGTTGTGGCAACACCCGCGGCACCCAGCGCACCCGTCGTCCCGAGCCCGCGGCCGGCTCAGTCGGCAGCGCCGGCCGCGGTTTGCCAGGCTGACTCCGGCACCCCGGCCGCTTCCGAGACCGATGCGCAGATCGCGCAGTACACGGCGGCGCTGAAGGCGGCGCCGGGTGATCACGACAGCCTCCTGCTCCTGGGCCTCGCCTACTACCAGCGAGCGCGGGAGACGGCGGATCCCACGGACTACGCGAGGGCCGACGAGGCGTTCCAGGAGCTGCTCGACCAGGCTCCGGACGACGTCGAGGCGCTCATCGGGCGCGGCACGATCACGCTGGCGCGCCACCAGTTTCGCGACGCGCTTGCCATCGGGCAGCGGGCCCTGGCGCTCGACACCCGCGTCTCCCGGATCTACGGGGTGATCGGGGACGCGCAGAACGAGCTCGGCATGTACGACGAGGCCGTCCGTTCCGTCGAAACGATGGTCAACACGCGGCCGGACCTGAGCTCGTACAGCCGCGTCTCATACGTCCGCGAGCTGCACGGGGACCTGGACGGCGCGATCGAGGCCATGGAGACCGCCGTTCGCGCTGGCGGGCCGGCCACCGAGAACACCGCCTACCTCCGCGTGGTTCTGGGCAACCTCTGGTTCCTCGAGGGCGACCTCGAGAAGGCACACGGCGCCTACGCCGGCGCGCTCGAGGGCTCTCCCGGCTACGTCTTCGCACTTGCGGGCGAGGCCCGGGTCTCGGCGGCACGCGGCGATCTCGACCATGCGATCGCGTGCTACCGCGCGGCCTCGGACCGCGTCCCCTTCCCCGAGTTCCTGATCGCGCTCGGAGAGGCGCAGGAGGCCGCGGGCCAGGTGGCTGCCGCAGAGGCCACATACGCGCTGGTCCGGCAGATCGAGGCGCTCTTCAGCGCGAACGGCGTGAACACGGACCTGGACCTGGCGCTGTTCGAGGCCGACCACGGCGACGCCGCGGCCGCCCTCGCGCTGGCCCAGGCCGCTTACGCGGAGACGCCCAACATCAAGGCCGCGGACGCGCTCGGGTGGGCGCTCTACCAGAACGGCCGCATGCACGAGGCGCTCACTCATGCTCGCGAGGCGCTCCGGCTCGGGACGCGGGACCCGTCGTACGCCTACCACGGAGGCGTGATCGCGGCCGCCGCCGGCCAGGAGGCGCAGGCGCGGACCTGGTTGCAGCAGAGCGTGGCCGCCAACCCGCATTGGTCTCCCCTCCACGCTCCGCGTGCTGTCGCGGCGCTCGCCGGCCTCGGGCAGAGCCCGGTGGCAATGCCATGACGTCTTCCATCTGGTGGAGCGCGACGGGCCGCCGCGCCCGGCTGCTGGTCGCGACCGTCGCTGCGCTGGCGGCGCTCCTCGCGCCGAGTGCCGTTGCGGCGCATCCGCTGGGCAACTTCACGATCAACCGGTTCGACCGCGTCCGCGTCGCCGTGGATACCGTGACGATCGACCACGTCACGGATATGGCCGAGATCCCGACGTTCTCCGAGCGCGCCGCCATGGACACGGATGCCGACGGCACGGTCTCGGACGCAGAGGCCGCCGCGTACGTGGTTTCCGGCTGCGAGTCGACTCGTGCCGCTCTCCTCCTCGAGGCCGGCGGCAAGCCGCTCCAGCTGGAGGCCGTGGCGCGCGGGCTGACCTTCCCCCAGGGGCAGGGTGCCCTCACGCTGCGACTCGTCTGCACGTACCGCGCGAGCCTGGACGGGGCGGTGGAGGCCGGGACGCCGTTCGCGTTCTCCGACACCTCGCACGCCGACCGCCGTGGCTGGCGCGAGATCGTCGTGGAGGGCGACGGCACCACGATCGCGGGATCCGATGCGCCGGCAACCACGACCAGCGCGCGCCTCACAAGCTACCCCAGCGACCTGCTGTCGATTCCGAGCGGGCAGTCTGAGGCGCACTGGAGCGCGTCGCCCGGTGGCCAGCGGCTGCCCGAACTCCAGGTTCCCGATGCGCAGCCGATCGTTGCGCCGGCGCTGCCGGGCGGTCCGGCCCCCGAACCAGGGAGCGCGGTTCCGGCGGCGCCTGCTGCCGGCAACGGGGACACCGCAACGGCCGCGATCCCGACCGGGATCACGGAGCTCGGCAGCGAGGTCACGGCCCTCTTCCAGGCGGCCGACCTCACGCCCGGGGTGCTGCTGCTCTCCCTGTTGGTTGCGGCGGGCCTCGGCGCGCTGCATGCCCTCTCCCCGGGGCACGGCAAGACGGTCATGGCCGCGTACCTCGTCGGCACCCGCGGCTCCGCGCGTCAGGCGCTCGGCCTGGGCATGGTCGTGACCCTGTCGCACACCGTTGGGGTGCTGGTCCTCGGCGTGGTGAGCCTCTCGTTCGCGGCGGTGATTCCCCCGGACCGGCTCTACCCGATCCTCGGCCTCGTGTCGGGCACGATCGTGATCGCCATCGGGGCGTGGCTGATCCTCGTCCGCGTCCGCGACGTCCGGCGCGGACGCGCCCTCGCCCGAGCGGAACGGGCGCACGCCGCCGCCCACGACCAGGGGCACGACCACCAACACCACCAGTCCCACGACGCCGGGCACAGCCACGACGCCGGGCATGACCACTCGGACGGGCACGACCACTCGGACGGGCACGGCGGCCAGCAGATGCCCGATCCCGGGCGCGAGCACGAGCACGGGCGCCCGGATGCGCCGGCCACGGTTGCCGAAAACGCCGGCTGGCACAGCCACGGAGGGATGCGGCATACCCACCTTCCCCCGCCAGGAACCCAGGTCAGCCGCAGGGGCCTGATCGCGCTGGGGCTCGCCGGAGGCATGGTGCCCTCGGTATCGGCGCTGATCCTGCTTCTGGGGTCCGTGGCGGTGGGCCGTCCTGCCTACGGAATCGTGCTGACCGTGGCGTTCGGCGTCGGCATGGCTGTCGTGCTCGTGGGGATCGGGCTGGCTCTCGTCTACGCCAGGGGATTCCTCGAGCGGATACCCGGACGCTCTGCGGGCCGCGCCTTCAGCCGGCTGCTACCCGCCCTGACGGCCGTCGTCGTGCTGGTCGCCGGGCTCCTGATGACCAGCCAGGCCGTCCTCGCGTTCCGCTAGCGTCGGACGCGGCTAGCGCCAGGTCCGGGCACGCTCCGGATAGACCCGCACCCGTCGGAACGGTTCGCGGCCGCGCGAGCGTGACACCAGGTTCGCCCGCTCCGCGACCTGGTGCTGCAGCTTGCGGATGTAGGCGTTCTGCGGCGACAGCTCGACCGGCTTCGACTCCTGCCGGACCAGCCCAATGGCCTCTTCGACCTCGCGCAGCGCCGCCTCGTCGGGATCCGCCTCGAGCGAGAACAGCGCCGTGAGGCAGGCCTCCATCTGCACGATGGTGTTCGACTTCAGCACGTAGATCGGGAGCCCGCGGTCTTCGGCCTCGCGCAGCGCGGGTGCCTTCTGCTTGTAGAAGTTGCGGAGCGTCACGACGACGTCCGCCTCCTCGGCCTCGCGCACGACGACGACCGGCAACTGGAGCTGCCGGATGGCCTGCTCCAGACGCTTCCGGCTGACGCCGAAGCCGAGCACGTTGAGCGTCTCGAGCGGGAGCGCTGCCTCCTGGCGCCCGTCGGAGAGCCGGATGACGTCGTAGCCGTCGCCATCGTCGGGATCCTCCGCGACGTCCAGCGCCGGATCGAGCCAGGCGTCCTGCGGCGGCCACGTCGCCAGCTCGGACGCTGCGGTGCGGTCCGCGGCGGATTCGGCGTCCACGCCAGCTTCGGCATTGCCCTCGGCGTCGAGCTCGGCGAGGCTGGATTCCGCGCGCATCTCCCGCATCGCACGCACGGCCGAGTCCCGCCACGTCTTCTGGCGGTCGAACTCGCGCGCGTCTCGGGCGCGCGGCTCGGGCGCCGGCGGCGGCGTGCCCCGCTCGAGCGGGCCTCGATCCGCGATCTCGCCCGCCTGGAACGGCAGCGGCATGCCCGACGCCGCGATCGGGGGCGGCGCAGGCGCGCGGTCAGGCTGGGGCCAACCCGCTGGAGGTGTGTCGTTGCCAGAGGAGCGCACGCCGCCGCGCGTCCGCGAGCCGCGCCACCCGCCGCTGGCCCCGGGTCGATAGCCCGGCCGCGCACCGCGTTCGCTGCCTCGATAGCCGGTCTCCCGCGAGGGTTCTCCGCGCCGGGCGTCCGGACGCCAGCCAGGTTCCACGCGCCAGCCCATCTGGCCCGTGCCCACCAGCCCGCCGAAGCGCTCGCCCGGCAGCTGGCTGCTCGGCCCCGGGCGCGGCCGCGCCTGCGACCGGTGGACCCCGCCGTCGTCGCGCCAGCGGATCTCGGGCGCCAGCGGATCGCCGCGCAGCAGCGCGTCGACGGTCTCCGCCACGTCCGTGTGGACCGTCACGCGGTCCCGGTCCTGGATCTCCACGATCACGTCGAACGTCGGAGGCGCCTTGCGCTCCAGGACGCTCTTCTGGGTCCGTCGCCGGCGAGCCTCTTCGTCGCCCAGCGTGACGGTCTGGATGCCGCCGATGAGATCGGACAGCGTGGGGTTGAGCATGAGGTTGTCCAGGCTGTTCCCGTGGGCCGTGCCGATGAGCTGGACGCCGCGCTCGGCGATCGTGCGGGCCGCCGACGCCTCCAGCTCCGTGCCGATCTCGTCGATGACGATGACCTCCGGCATGTGGTTCTCCACCGCCTCGATCATCACGGCGTGCTGGAGCGGCGGCGTGCGGACCTGCATCCGGCGGGCGCGGCCGATTCCCGGATGGGGAATGTCGCCGTCGCCGGCGATCTCGTTGGACGTGTCCACGACCACGACGCGCTTGTCCAGGTCGTCCGCC
Organism: Chloroflexota bacterium; assembly: GCA_034667005.1. Taxonomy (GTDB): domain Bacteria; phylum Chloroflexota; class Limnocylindria; order Limnocylindrales; family CSP1-4; genus JAFMJV01. The sequence continues at coordinate 17,705 of JAXDKU010000001.1, read as the reverse complement.
AGGACGCGGGCCGCCTCCCGCAGCATGGTCGTCTTGCCGATGCCGGGCCGGCCCATGATCAGGATCGAGTTCCCGGACTCCACCAGGTCGTCGATGATCTCGATCGTGCCGAACACGGCGCGCCCGATGCGGCACGTCAGGCCGACGATCTTGCCGTTCCGGTTGCGCAGGGCGCTGATCCGGTGGAGCGTCCGCTCGATTCCGGCGCGGTTGTCGTCGCCGAACGACCCGATGTGGTCGACGACGTACTGGATGTCTTCCTCGTCGATCTCGCGGTCGAGCAGCTCCACCTCGCCACCACCGCCGAAGCGCGCCTCGGGGAGGCGGCCAAGGTCCAGGATCACCTCGATCACGGACGAGGCATTCGGGAGTGCGCGCAGGCGCGTCTGGATCTCGGGGGGCAGCGCCTCGAGCAGGACGTCGATGTCGTCCGTCAGCTCCCGGCGCACCGTCTCCGCTCCGCGCATGCTGCGTCGCGTCGGCTCGGCCGCCGCGGGCGCTGGATCGGTCTGCTCATCTCGTTGGGTGGCCACGTTTCCTCCTGGGTCAGCGGACGGCCGGCACGAGCATCGGCTCGGCGACGCGCACCAGGTTCTCCTTCAACAGCAGCGACACGTTGGAGATCGGCTCGAAGCCGGCCTCCTCGAGGCGCCGGTCCAGCGGTGACTCGTAGGTTCGCACGGCGGTCAGCACGCTGCGCGCATCACTGGAGCGCCGGCCGATAACAGATAGGCCGTATGCGATCAGCTCGCTCGGATCCGTCTCGGGAGTCGCGACCACGCGCAGGTAGTGCGGCTGGTCCGATTTCGCCACGCCGATCTGGATGAAGGCCGCCAGCTCCGGCGTCCCGGGCGGGCACTCCTGCACGAACGCCTCCACGTCTGCGAAGCGCAGGATCGGCGTCAGCGACGAACGCGGGATCCGCCACTGGTTCCCCTGCCGTTCCCAGTCCGGGATGCGATACCCCTCGAAGCGGAAGACCGGCCGCGGCGTGGCCGATTGGTAGAGCCGGTGGAGCTTGAGCGCGTCCAGGCCCGTGGTGGGCCGGATGCGCATGCGGGCTGCGTCCGCATCCGAAGGAAGCGCCGGCCATTGCTGGCCGCTGCCGCGGTGGAGAATCACCTCCTCGCCGTAGCGCGCGAAGCCGGCCTGCATGAACAGCTCCACGTTGCCGCCCTCGTCCGAGCAGGCGACGTGGATCCGCTCCACGGCACGCTTGCCGGCGTCCCGGAGGATCTGCTGGACCAGCCGGAAGCGGATGTCGCCGGCCTCCCCGTGGTCGACGGCATCGAGCTCCACGATCGTCCACTCGTCGCGGTGGCCGTCCCGCTCCACGCGGGCAAGCCCGGCCAGATGGCCGTCGTCCTCGTAGACGTACAGGGGGTCGTGCGGTTGGAACGCGCCGAGCGGCATGCGGAACAGGCTGAACACGCTGACCTGGCTCGCCGTGATGGGCAGGCCCAGCGAGCGAACCGGGCGGGCATCTCCGTCGTCTTCGCCCTCGGGCGAATGCGACAAACGCGACAGCTCACCGAGCGCCGCCAGATCGGTGATGCGCGCCGCACGGACGCGCCCGCTTCGAGCCGTCATGGCGTGGCGCCGCCCTCGACGGGGCCCGCCGCGCGGGTCGCGGCCCGCCGCGTCGGATGATGTCGCCGCCCGGATCCTTCGTCGGGCTCCTCGAACGCCCCCGCCATGGTGGTGATCAGGCGGTGGAAGCGTGTTTCGCCGGCAAGCTCCGGGTGGAACGCCGTGGCGACCACGTTTCGCTGCCGCACGGCCACCACTCGCCCATCGTCGAGCGTCGCCAGCACGTCCACGTCCGGGCCGACGCGGTCGATCACCGGCGCTCGAATGAACACGCCGTGTACGGGCTGGTCTCCGAGGACCGGGACCATGAGGTCCGCCTCGAAGCTGTCCAGCTGGCGCCCGAACGCGTTGCGCCGGACGGAGACGTCGAGCAGCGGCCAGACGGGCTCGTCGCCGTCCAGGATGTCGCGCGAGAGCAGGATCATCCCCGCACACGTGCCGAAGATGGGCGCCCCGCGATCGGCCATCTCCTGGATGGGCGCACGCAGGCCCCAGCGCTCGACCAGCTTGCGGATCGCGGTGCTCTCGCCGCCGGGCAGGATCAGGCCGCTCACGCCTTCCAAATGCTCGGGCAGTCGCACGGCGACGCCCTGGGCACCCACCTGCCGGAGCATGGCGAGGTGCTCGGCAAAGGCACCCTGCACGGCCAGCACACCGATCTTCATTCGTTCACTGCCCAATCTCGAGTGGGCCCAGCGTTCCGGGCGTCGCTACCAGCCTCGGACGGCCAGCCGCTCTCCGCTCGGAATGGCCTCGAGCGCGATCCCCCGCATCGGCGTCCCGAGGTTCTTGGAGACCTCGGCGACGATCTTCGGATCGTCGAAATGCGTGGTCGCCTGGACGATCGCGCGGGCGGTCCGCGCCGGATCCTCCGACTTGAAGATGCCCGAGCCGACGAACACGCCCTCAGCGCCCAGTTGCATCGCCAGGGCGGCATCGGCCGGGATCGCGATCCCGCCCGCCACGAAGTTGACGACGGGGAGCTTGCCGTTTGCGGCGACGTCCCGCACCAGCTCGTAGGGAGCCTGCATCTCCTTGGCCGCGACGAAGAGCTCGTCGCCGCGCATGGCCTGGAGCGAGCGGATGCCCGACTGGAGGGCGCGGATGTGACGGACGGCCTCGACGATGTTGCCGGTGCCCGCCTCGCCCTTGGTGCGGATCATCGCCGCGCCTTCGTTGATCCGGCGAAGGGCCTCGCCCAGGTCGCGGCAACCGCACACGAAGGGCACGCGGAAGGCGTGCTTGTCGATATGGTTGACCTCGTCGGCCGGCGTCAGGACCTCCGACTCGTCCACGTAGTCGACGCCGAGGGCCTCGAGGATCTGCGCCTCCACGAAGTGGCCGATGCGCGCCTTGGCCATGACCGGGATGGTCACGGCCTGCATGATCCCGACGATCATCGAGGGATCGCTCATGCGCGCCACGCCGCCCGCCGCGCGGATGTCCGCGGGCACGCGCTCGAGTGCCATGACGGCCACGGCTCCGGCGTCCTCGGCGATGCGGGCCTGCTCGGGGGTGACGACGTCCATGATGACGCCGCCCTTGAGCATCTGGGCGAGGCCCGTCTTGGTGGCCCAGGTGGATGTCTCGACGCTCACGTCGGTGCTGCCTCAGAGGTGGCCGCCCCGCGGCCTCTCGATGGTCGCGTGCAGGCGCTGGTGTGGGTGGGGCCCGATTATCGCACGGGGTTCTCACCACCCCGAGCACGGCAGGACGACCGGCCCGGAGTTTGCCGCAGCCTATGGGCCGTGAGTACCGGTACCGCATGACTGAACCGGCTGCTACGGTCCGGGACATGCAAGTCCGTACCCGCCCGCCTCGCGATCCAGTCGACCTCGGAAAGGATCTCGAGCGCGCAGTCGAACGGAACGAGTTCGGACTGGAATACCAGCCGATCATCGACCTCCAGACCGGTGCGATCGCCGCCGTCGAGGCGCTCCTTCGCTGGCGGCACCCGCTGCTCGGGACGATCCCGCCCGCCGACTACCTTCCGCTCGCCGAGGAGACCGGCCTGATCGTGCCGATCGGCGCGCGCGTGCTGGAGACCGCCTGCAAGCAGCTGCGCACCTGGCACCTCGGCTTCGCCCGGATGCAGGGCCTGGGCATGAACATCAACGTGGCGCCGCCGCAGCTGGCGCGCCCCGACTTCGCCAACCTGGTGGACAAGACCCTCGACGCGTGCGAGATCTCGCCGGTCTCCCTCACGCTCGAGCTCTCTCCGGGCTGCGCGGACTACCTCGACGCCACACTCGAGCTCCGCGATCTCGGCGTGAACCTCGCGATCGAGGACTTCGGCGCCGGCACCACGCTGGAGGACGTCCGCCGGCTCCCGGTGAACGCCCTGAAGCTCCACCCATCGTTCGTCAGCCTCGCGGCCGGGCCGCCCGAGGACGTCTCGTTCGCTGAGTCGCTGCTGGCCATCGCGCGGGCTCGAAACCTGACCACGACGGGCAAGGGAGTCGAGACCCGAGACCAGGCCCGACGCCTCGCCGCGCTCGGCTGCGATCTGGCCCAGGGGTACCTCTACAGCAAGCCGCTCGGTCCCGAGGGGATCGGGACGCTCCTGGCTCGCGGACGCGTCTCTCTCGCAGGGGTGGCTCGGCCCCTTCGCTGACCGAGGCGCATACCCGCCCTGCCGCGGGTCCGCCGCGGCGGACCAGACATCCCGGGCTTCCCATCGGCCCTCGCGCATGGCAACATCGCGCCTCCGGACGAGCCGCGTGCCGGAGCGAGGGGATTTGGGGTGGATCGAGGGGTCCGGCATATCGACCGTCGGGCGGGGGAAGACCCTGCCGCTGTTCGGCGCGCCCGTCGGAGACCGCCCGTCCCTGCCTCTGCACCGGCGAAGCCGAGGTCCTCGCACGCGACGCAGGCCGCTCGGCGGCAGAAGCAGCGCAGCCTCGTCGCGGCTGTGCTCGTTTTCGGGCTGCTGTGGCTGGGGCTGGCACGCGTCTTCGCGGGGCCGCTCGCCACGATCACGCTGTCGCCGAACCATGGATTCCGGACCACGCCGGTTCACCTGAACGGCGACAACCTCGGGCCGAGCGGCGGGACGCAGTTCTTCGAGGTCTCCATCTGGTGGGACTGGCTGGACGGGAACAGTCCCGGACAGGAGCTCACGAACCCCGACGGAGGCCGCCCGGGTACGGACCTGACGGGCCATGTCGAATACGACTTCAACGTCCCCCCGTTCTACTCGCCCGGGACCTACACGGTCCATGCATGCTCGAACCAGGTCGCGTCCATCGCGGGCACGGAGCCGGCCGGCACGGTGCTCTGCGACTTCGAGGCCGACGCGACCTACACGATCCCGAAGCCGATCCTGAGCTTCAACCGCAACCATGGCCGGGCTGGGGAGCTGCGAAAGGCCAACGGCAAGGGGTTCCAGCCAACGAACCGCGAGCCGGAGCTCGGCATCTTCTGGGACGCGAATGAGGGGTCGCCGCTCAATCCTCCCGGGTACTTCTTCCAGCAGGACACCACGCCGCCCGGCAAGTTCAGCAAGCAGTTCCTGGTGCCCTTCGACGCAACCTTCGGGAAGCACCCGGTCCTCGCGTGCGACCTGTCGAAGGGCTGCGACCCGCAGGACCAGGATCGCGCCACCTTCACGGTCACGAGGCCGCAGCTCTTCGTGGACAGGACCCAGGCGTCGCCGGGGCAGAAGGTGCAGGTCGCTGGGAAGGGCTACTTCGCCGACCGGACGCTGCGGATCTACTTCGGCACCAACGGGAACCCCCAGATCCAGGAGTACTTCTTCAACGTCAAGCCGACCAAGTCGACGAGCCCGAATGGCGACTTCGGCCCCTTCAACATCACGGTGCCGGCGCTCCCGCCGGGCACCAACTACCGGATCACGGCCTGCTCGGTAGACCAGGACCCGGAGTCGAACCCGAACGGGCTGTGCCAGGACAAGGACTACCCGAAGAACGACCCGTACTTCGACACCCCGTTCCGGCGTTTCGAGATCCTCGCGCTGCCCACGCCCACGCCGACGCCGCAGGTCACGCCGTCGCCGAGGGTGACTGCGTCGCCCGAGCCGACGCCGCGCCCGACACGGCGCCCCACGCCCACTCCCGAGCCGACGGCGCGTCCGACGCCGCGACCCACGCCGCGCCCGACGCCAAGACTTCCGGATCCGACGCCGAAGCCCACCCCGGATCCTGCGACGCCCGAGCCGACCGAGGCGCCGACCCCCAGCCCCGAGCTGACCCCCAGCCCGGTGCCGGCGACGCCCGAGCTGCCGACCCCGTCGCCCGAGCCCACAGTCGCGCCTGAGACGCCCGCCCCGACCGCTGAGCCGACGGCAACCCCGGAGGTGACCGCGGCACCGGTCGTGACGCCCGCGCCGACGGTGGAGCCGCAACCTTCGGCCGGCACGGCCGCGATCCTCGCGTGGCCGCGGCACCTCCACACGCCGAGCTCCGGGGGCCTCGGGAACATCGGGACGGTGACCGGCAGCGCCCTCCTGGCCCTCCTGGTGGCGTTCCTGGTTCCGTTTCCCGGCACGCTCTTCAACAAGACGGTCGAGGCGAACTACGCGGAGATCCAGGGCTGGCTGGGCGGCCTCAAGACGCGCTGGCGCAACTTCTTCCGGCGGATGGCCGTCGGGCCGTTGCGACCGCTGTCGGCGTGGTTTGGCGCGAACATGACGGGCGCGGCGGGGGTCTGGGTGTTCCTGACCCTCACGGCGGTCGTCTATGGGTTCCTCAGTCCGACCTTCGGCTTCAACATGGAGTCGCTTGCGCTCTTCCTCGGCCTGCTCGTGGGCCTCGGCTTCATCACGGCTGCCTTCGACCTGCCATTGCGGGCCTACCACCGGCGGAGGATCAGTGACATGGGCGTCCTGCGCGCCCTCTGGTGGACGCTCGGGATCGCCATCATCTGCGTGCTCGTCTCCCGGCTCGCGGGCTTCCAGCCGGGCTACCTCTATGGCCTGATCATCTCGATCGTCTTTGTGACGGAGATCAGCACGAGGGACGAAGGCTTCGGCGTCTGGCTTGCGTCGATCTGGCTGCTGGTCCTGAGCTTCGTCGCCTGGCTGCTGCTCGGGGTGGTGCGGCAGGTGGGCGGTGACGCCTGGCTGGAGCTCTTCATCGAGACGGCGCTGGTCACGTTCGTCGTGGCGGGCGTGGAAGCGATGGTGATCGGGCTGCTGCCGATGAGGTTCCTGCCGGGCCACCCGCTCTACAAGTGGCGAATCAGCCTCTGGTTCCCGCTCTTCGCGCTGTCGATCTTCGCGTACCTGCTGATCCTGGTGGACCCCGCGAACGGGTACCTCTCGGACGACAGCCGCACGCCGACCATCGTTGGAATCATTTTCCTGGTCACCTTCGGCCTGGTGTCCGTCGGAACGTGGGCGTACTTCCGCTACCGCAAACGTCCGCCGAGCCCGGACCGGCCGGGTGAGGCGCTCGAGGCTCCCGCCGAAGCCTGACGCCGGGACAAGGGGTCGCTTGACCGCGCCGCCGCCCTATCATCGGCCGCATGGCCGTCCTGCGAACCCGAGTCGACCCGACGAGCGCTGAGGTGCGCGCCAACGCTGGCGCGATGCGTGCGCTGGTCGCCGACCTCCGGGCGCGAACCCGGCAGCTCAGCGAGCGCGGCGCCGCCGGCGACGAGCGGTCCGTGGCGCGGCACCGCGAACGCGGCAAGCTGCCGGTGCGGGAGCGCGTCGACCGGCTGGTGGATCCCGGCGCCCCGTTCCTGGAGCTGAGCCCCCTCGCGGCAAACGGCCTGTACGACGACGAGGCGCCCGGTGCCGGGATCGTCACGGGGATTGGCACGATCAACGGCGTCGAGTGCGTGATCGTCGCGAATGACGCGACCGTGAAGGGCGGCACCTACTACCCGATGACGGTGAAGAAGCACCTCCGTGCGCAGGAGATCGCCCTCGCCGATCACCTGCCGTGCCTCTACCTGGTCGACTCGGGTGGCGCGTTCCTGCCGCTCCAGGATGAGGTCTTTCCGGACCGCGACCACTTCGGGCGGATCTTCTACAACCAGGCGCAGATGTCGGCGCGCGGCATCCCGCAGGTCGCGCTGGTCATGGGCTCGTGCACGGCCGGCGGCGCATACGTCCCGGCCATGAGCGACGAGACGGTCATCGTGCGTGGGACCGGCACGATCTTCCTCGGCGGCCCGCCGCTCGTGAAGGCGGCCACGGGCGAGGAGGTGACCGCGGAAGAGCTCGGCGGGGCGGCCGTGCATGCGCGGATCAGCGGCGTCGCCGACTACGAGGCGCTGGACGACGACCACGCGCTGGCCCTCGGCCGCGAGATCGTGGGGAGCCTGGCGTGGCGGAAGCCGGAGGCGCCCTGGGAACGCGCCGAGCCTCGGCTGCCCGCGGTGGCGACGCCGGACCCGGACGATCCGGACGCCGCGCGCGCCGACCCGACCGGTCTCTACGGAGCGGCATCCGTGGACCTCCGCAAGGGCTACGACGTCCGCGAGGTGATCGCCCGCGTGGTCGACGGCTCCGAGTTCCACGAGTTCAAGCCCGCCTACGGGGAGACCCTGATCTGCGGCTTCGCGCACATCGACGGCTACCCGGTCGGGATCCTCGCCAACAACGGCGTGCTCTTCAGCCAGAGCGCGCTCAAAGGCGCCCACTTCATCGAGCTTGCCTGCCAGCGGAAGGTTCCGCTGGTCTTCCTCCAGAACATCACGGGGTTCATGGTCGGCCGCGAATACGAGACCGGCGGCATCGCCAAGGACGGCGCGAAGCTGGTCACGGCCGTCTCGTGCGCCGCGGTACCGAAGTTCACCGTGATCATCGGCGGCTCGTTCGGAGCCGGGAACTACGGCATGGCGGGCCGTGCGTATGGCAGCCGCGGGGTCTGGATGTGGCCCAACGCACGGATCAGCGTGATGGGCGGCCAGCAGGCGGCCACGGTGCTCTCGACGATCCGCGGCGCTGCGCTGCCAGGGGGCGCGTGGCCCAGTGACGACGAGCGCGCGGCCTTCGAGCAGCCAATCCTGGACAAGTACGAGCGCGAGGGAAACCCCTACTACTCGACGGCCCGGCTCTGGGACGACGGCGTCATCGACCCGGCCCAGACTCGGGACGTGCTGGCCGTCGCCATCTCGGCGTCGCTGAACGCACCGATCGAGGAGACACGCTTCGGCGTCTTCCGGATGTGATCAGGGCCACAGCGGCTGCCATGCCGGGGACTGGCTCAAGGGGTTGAGCGGCCCGCGCGCCGTGACGCGCCGCAGCCCGGTCCCGTCCGGGCCGACGAGGTCGAGCACGGAGGCCTCCGAATCGCGCGGGGCGACAGACAGGATTTGGCTGCCATCCGGCGCCCATTGCGGGAGGACCGCCCCCGGCTCCCAGCCGGAGACGGGCTGCGCCGCTGTGGGGTCCCCGACCGGAGCGACCCACAGCTGGCCTCCCGCCACGCCGTCGGGGCTGATCCGGGAGAACGCCAGCATCGTGTGATCGGGCGAGAGCGCCGTCCGGTTCGTGCCGAACGAGGGAAAGATGCCGCGCGGCAGCAGCACGACCATCGGACCGGCGTGCGGCAGTGGATCGAGGCTGACGTGGTACAGGCCGAAGCCGGCGTCATTTGCGCCGATCGCGTCGAACTCCCTCGGGCCCGGTCCCCACAACAGGCTGTCGAAGTAGGCCTCGTCGAGCACGGTCGTCGGAGTCCCGGTCGCCACGTCGTAGACCTCGAGGCCGAGACCGGACTGCGAATCGTGCAGCGCGACCAGGGTCGCGCCGTCTTCGGACCAGCCGGCGACGCGGCAGGCCCGGCAGGTGGCGACGGCCGTCGTCGTCCCGTCCCGCAGGTCGAGGATCTCGATCTCGCGCGACTCCTCGGGTGGCCAGACGGTTCCGGCCGTGTCGGGCCGTTCAGGAGCTTCGTACGTCACGTATGCGAGGCGGGTGCCATCCATGGACCACACCGGGTGCGTCGCGCCGCGTCCCGCTTCCAGGTGGACGGCTCGCACCGGGACGCCATCGGAGCGCAGGACAAAGACGTCCTCGCAGACGAACGTCACCGGCACCGGGCTATCGAGCGAAGGGGTCCACGTGGCGGTCGTGACGGTGAATGCCAGCTCCCGGCCGTCGGGCGACCAGGCGAAATTGCCCGGGACGCTCGCGAGACCCGTGCCGGCCGCCACCCTGAGGACCGTCGCCGGCGGGCTGCCATCCAGCGGAAGCTTCGCCAGCGTCCAGTCGGATCCGCTCTCCGGCAGGACCGCGTAGATCGGCGCGTTGACTGGGCGCTGCCGGCCCGCTGGACCCGCCGCAGCCGTGTCGAGCGAGTCGGTCGCCCAGCCTGCCGCGGCGACGTCCGACTCGTCGCACTTCGTAACCACGGCGGTCGCCGACGGCGTGGGTCCGTTGGACGGCGTCGGGACTGAGGTGGCTGTGGCGCCGGCGGTCGCAACCGGGCTTCCCGTCGGCAATGCGATCGGCGCCCGTCCGCCGATCCACGCGGCGCCTGCCACGAGCGCGGCTCCCACCAGGACGATCGCGGCAGCCAACCCAAGCCGGTGCGCTGCGGCCGCCAGGCGGCGTGCGGGGAGCGCGGCTCCTCGATCTCGTCCACGGATCCGGGCCGCGATTCGCCGCCGCATCTCCTCCCGGCTGGGCGCCGCGCCGACGTCTCGCGCGGCCCAGGCCAGGAAGGCGGCGATCCTCTCGTCGGCGTCGGGCCTCGGCGGAATGTGGTCCATCAGTGGGGGTCCTCCAGCTCGCGGCGCAGCCGTTCCCTGGCCAGGCGCAGTCGGGATCGGACGGTCTCCTCGGGAGCGCCGACGAGGACGGCGGTCTCCGCGACGGTGTAGCCCAGGTGAAGGTGCAGCGCGACGGCCGCGCGCTGCTCGGCCGACAGTTGGGCGAACGCCACGCGAAGGGCGGCCAGTTCCGGTGCGACGTCGGCCGCCGCCTGGCGTGGCTGGTCGACGTCGATCTGGCGAATGGGCCGCAAGAGGCGGAACAGGCCCGTGCGCCGCCGGTCGATCCGGATGGCTTCGCGGACCACGATGCGATCCAGCCACGGGCGCAGGCGGCTCGGATCGCGGAGGGACCGCCGTTCCTTCCAGGCACGCTCCAGCGCGACCTGGACCGCATCCGCCGCGTCGGTGGCATCGCGTCCGACGAGCCGCGCCAGCCCGAGGAGGCGGTCGTAGTGCGCGTCGATGAAGGCGCCGAGATCGAGGTCCGCCGCGGCCGCGGACGCGAGGGCGACCGGCTCCTCGATGGTCGTCGTCGCCTCCCTCGTGCTCATCCTCACGAACATAGACCGCGCCGCCCAACCGAACGGGTCAATGTGCCGCCGATTCCCGTGTTCGCGTCCTGCGTCCCGGCCTCGCTACCATCCGGACATGAGCACGGGTCGGGTCCTCAGCGTCAACGTGTCCCCCGGCGGGCTGCCGAAGCTGCCCATCGAGCGTGCGTGGGTCGGCCGCATGGGCGTCGAGGGCGACCGGCACAACGACGACACCGACCACGGCGGGCCGCTGCGCGCGGTGTGCCTGTTCGGGATCGAGATCATCGAGCGCCTCCAGTCGGAAGGCCATCCGCTGGTCGCCGGCAGCGTCGGCGAGAACCTGACCACGACCGGGATCGAGTGGTCGACCTTGCCAGCGGGGACCCGCGTCCGGGTCGGCGAGCGGCTGCTGCTGGAGATCGTGAAGCCCGCCATGCCGTGCGACACGCAGCGTCCCAACTTCATCCGCGGCGAGTTCAAGCGCATCTCCATCAAGCTGTTCCCCTCGGACAGCCGCATGTACGCGCGGGTCCTGGAAGAGGGCGACGTTCGTGCGGGCGACGCCGTCGAGCTGCTGCCCCCGGCGGCGGACTCCGACGTGGCGATCCAGCTGCTTCTGGACCGGACCGACGAGGCGGAGCAGACCGCCGACGTGCGGCTGTGGCGGGCGGCGAGGGAGGCGGGCGTCGATATCCATTTCATCGACGACGGGGAGCTGGCCGTGGCAACCAGCCCGACCGCACCCGATGAGCCGTTCAATCACGCCGACGGGCTCCGCGCGCTGCCGAACCTCCTGCCGCGCGTCCTCGACCAATTCCGTGCCGCGGGACGGGCTGGCTGGCTGCCGATGGCGGAGGCGCCCTGGACGGGCGCGGTGCCAGACCACGAGCTGAGCGTGACGGCGGCCGCGCCGGAGGACGTTGCCGACGCAAACCCTCCCGAAGGGGTGACGCTCCGTCACGTCGACCCCAGCGACGTGGGCGCGGTCCGCGAGATCGTCCGGGCCGTGGCGGCGGGGATCGGGATCGCCGACGACGAATGGGCTGCCCTGGTCGGGCCGCTCCTGGCCATGCGGGACGTCCACGCGGTGGCCGCCTACCTCGACGGGGAGGCCGTGGCTTGCGGGATGCTCCACGTGCACAAGAAGGTCGGGCTGCTGCGCACCGGCCTCGTCGTGCCGGCTGCGCGCGGCGGCGGTCTCCAGCGAGCGCTGATCGGCGCACGGGCCAGGCTTGCCGCCGACCTCGGCTGCGATCTCGTGGCGGCGCGGGCACAGAAGGACTCCATCTCGGACCGCAACCTCCAGCGATTGGGCCTCCGCCGGATCTGGGAGTGCGGCGCCTATCGCTTCGATCCGAGGGCCGACCCCGTGCCATGGCTGACGGAGCGCGGCGATTCGACGCGACATGCGCACGACCCCGCCACGGCCGCAGAGGTCCCCTTCGCGTGAGCGACCGCCTCCGGGTCGAGCGCGCGGGACCTGGGGACGTCATTGCGCGCGTGACGCTCGCGCGCCCGGAGGCGCACAACGCGTTCGACGCGACGCTCATCGACGAGCTGCGCCGGACGTTCAGCACCCTGGCTCGCGAGGAGCCGTCGCGCCTGCGCGCCGTGATCCTGGCGGGCGACGGGCCGTCGTTCTGTGCCGGCGCCGACATCGCCTGGATGCGGGCCAGCATGGAGCTCGACCGCGAGGGCAACGAGCAGGACGCCATGGCTCTGGCGCAGATGCTGGATGCGATCGACACGTGCCCGGTCCCGGTGATCGCCAGGGTGCAGGGCGCGGCACTCGGTGGCGGCATGGGGCTGTGTGCGGTGAGCGATCTTGTCGTCGCCGAAGCCGGGGCGCGCTTCGGCTTCACCGAGACGCGCCTTGGGATCCTGCCGGCCGTCATTGCGCCGTTCGTGATCGCGAAGATCGGCGAGAGCCACGCCCGCGCGCTGTTCCCGGGTGGACGGCGCTTCGATGCGACCCGGGCCCTGAGGATCGGCCTCGTCCACGAGCTTGCCGAAGGGCTCGAGGGGCTGGACGCGGCCGTGGATGTCGCGGTCGGCGATGTCCTTGCCGCCGGTCCGACGGCCGTCCGGGCCGCCAAGCAGATCGTCCGCGAGGTTCGCGGCCTGCCCCACGAGTCGACGCGCTGGCACACCGCGCGCCGGATCGCGGCACAGCGGACGAGCCCGGAAGGGCAGGAGGGCCTCCGCGCGTTCATGGAGCGGAGGCGGCCCGCCTGGGTGGAGGGTGACGATGGCTAACGGTGACGCGCGCGGGTCGGACCCCGAGGACGACCGAGACGACAACGCCGACGGCACGGGCCCGGGCCCGGCGGACGGCGAGGTCCTGGCCCAGCGGCCCAGGGCCCGTCGCCCGCCTTCCACAGGCTCGTCGACCTTCGGCCAAACCATCGGCGGGGTGATGCACGGCATCGACGCCGACATCTTTCGAGACCCCGCGTCGATCCAGCGGATCCAGCGGGACCAGAAGCAGATCCTTCGCGCCGCCGACGGGACCATGGTGGGCATCGAGATGCCCGGCGATGAGGTCCTCGTCCCGGACGAGGAGAACGCTTCGGAGGAGGTCGAGCCCTAGGAGCCGGCCGCTGGAGCCCAGCTCGGCTCGAACGCGTCGCCGTGTTCGGGGAGCGTCACGTGGGACCGGTGAGAGCCGTCGGCGCGCATGCGATCGATACCGCTGTGCTGCCCGAGGTCGACCTGGACGACCAGCGATTCGCCGTTGGGCGACCAGCCCACGTTCGTCTCGTTGGCGACCGTGTCGGTGACCCGGACCGGATCCGAGCCGTCGGCATCGATCAGCCAGATGTCGCTCTGACCGCAGGCGCGACAGGCCTGGTCCTGGAACGCGATTCGCGATCCGTCGGGGGACCAGGCGGCACCTCCGGCCTTGAGCGCCGGCGCCGTGAGGCGATGGCTGTTGCTCCCGTCGATGTCCATCACCCAGAGCGCGGAGGCCGCGCTGGACGCGCCCATTCGCTGGAAGAGAACCTTTTGGCCGTCGGGGGAGACGGTCGGGAAGACGTCCTGCGCGGTGCTGGTCGTGAGCTGACGCACGTGCGAGCCATCGGCGCGGGCCGTGAAGATGTCCCAGTTGCACGGCCAGTCCATGCACGTCGGGTCGGCATCGTTCCGGTTGCTCATGAAGACGACCCGGCGGCCGTTCGGCGTCCATTGCGGCGAGGAGTCCGCAGCGTCGTTGTGGGTGACGCGGGTTCGGTGACCGCCGTCGCGGTCGATCGTGTAGATCTCGGTCGTTTCCCACCGGTCCACGTTGCCCCTGCGGAAGACGATCTTCGTGCCGTCCCGAGAGAAGCTCGGCCACTGCTCGTCCATGTTCGGTGTGTTCGTCAGGTTTGCTACTCCGGTCCCGTTCGGGCGGATCGTGAAGAGGTCGCTGCGGTAGCCGGCTGGCTCGAAGGCGGCGAACACGATGGCCGTGCGTGGAGCCGCGGCCGCCACGACGGCTCCAGCCACGACGTGGAGCGTCAGCAGGACCACCAGCCAGACCAATCCGCGTCGCTTCACGGGAGCGCTCCCACGTAGACGAGGTCGGCCTGGCCGGGGCCTTCCGGATCGTTGCTGGAGATGAACATCCAGCCCTTCACCGGGTGCTGCCGGTAGCGTTCGACGTCCACGCTCAGACGGGCCGTGACTCGTTCGCCCGGCTCGAGCCACCACTGCGCGTACCCCTCCGCCGGCCGGAAGCGCCCAGTCGAGACGATCGAGTGGAAGGCGTCGAAGTAGGCCGTGCTCTCGGCGCCCGATCCGGCGGCATCGACGGCTCCCACGTCCGTGAGACTGTCGACCGCGCCCGGGTACGGTCCGCTGGAGACGGAATACCTGAAGTCCGTGTCGCCATCCGCGGTGAGGCCCATCGAGCGTGCGGACGCGTAGATGAACATCGTGGACGAATCGGTCGGGATGCTCCCGAAGTTGGCATCGACGATGTTGAAATCCGCGTCGAAGAGGAAGGACACCGGCTCTCGGAACGGCCCGGGTCCGAACCACCACACCTCGTCTGCGGTGATCAGGTGGAACTCGGGATCGCGATTCCAGCAGGTCGATGGCGCATGCGGCGCGCACGGGGCGGTGTCCAGCTGGACGAGGTAGGAGTTCATTGCCGCATGTGGTGCGCGGCGCCAGAGATTGATGCCGAACGCGACGAACCGCTCGCCGAAGAACGAAAGCCCGTTCGTTCCGACGGCCCGGATATCGAAGGTGTCATGCCCTTCGTCGGCGTCGCTCAGGCCCCAGGCGAACAGATCCTCGAAGCTTTCGTGGTTGCCGCGGTTGCGCAACGGGGTGCGGGTACTGGCAATGCCCGATTGCAGGGTGTACGGCCTGAGGTCGCCCACCTGGACATCGGACAGGCCGGCGGCGATGAGCGCGAACGCGACACGTAGCTCCCCGTGCGCGACATCTGGATGCTCGGGCTGGGCGACCACGGCGCCCTGCACGTGGTTGAGGTTGCTCGCGGGATCGGTGTACGAGAGGGCCGTCACATCCGCCGCGCTCATCGAGATGGTGACGTCAACCCGAGCCCGTCCCGGGACGGCTCCGGATCGAGCGGGCACCGTCACGGCGGCTGGCGCGATGGAGACGTCGGCACCCAGTGGGTGATCGGTCAAGTCGGAGGCGAGCGAGTACGTCACGGGCGCGTTCCCCGTGTTGGTGAACAGGATCGTGCGCGTGCCGGAGAACGCGCCGGCCATCGCCTGGTATCCGAAGGACAGGCCTCCGCCGGCGTCGTCGTCCGCGGCCGCCGTCACCACGGTCCTGACGGCGCGCCGCGCGTTCACCAGGCCGCTGCCCGCGAAACGGACGTCGTAGTCCCGGAGCTTCGACGTGCCGGACGCGGTGCTCAGCAGCGCCGCCTTGACGAGCTCCGGTCGCCAGTCCGGATGGGCGCCCTTGATGAGCGCGGCGACGCCGGCAACGTGTGGGCTGGCCATGGAGGTGCCGCTCTCCAGGGCCCTGGCGTTGCCCGAACCAACCTGGGTCGACGAGATGAGGGTTCCCGGAGCCGCAATGTCCGGCTTGAGGAGGCCCTCGCCCGCTCGGAAGCCGCTGGACGTGAAGTAGGACAGGGTCCGGTTCCGGTACTGGGGATCCAGGACAGGCTCTGCGGCCGCGATCGACGCGGGCCGCCCCCAGTTGAACGCCAGGGTCGCGTCGTCGTTCCCGTCAACGCCGACGAAGGGGATTGAGACGCCGGCGAGATTCCCTTCGAACGGCGGCAACCCGGACGAGTCGTTGACCATGAGGACCGCAGCGGCGCCCTGCGCCTGCCCCTCGGCGGGCTTCTGAACCCGTGCACACCCACCGCGCTGGACCACCGCGATCTGGCCGGCGACAAACCGGTTGTACGCGTAGGACCCGGCGTCGCAACCGAGGTCCTCGCCGCCCTCACCGGTGTCCGGATCGCTCGGGGTGGTCGGGTCGTCGAGGAAGTAGTTCAGTCGCGCATGCAGCGCGACATCCAACCCGTTGGCGTTTGCGTCGTTCGAGTCCTGCGCCCGGAGATCCGCTGCGGGATCGGTGGTGTGGATCGCAACCATCGGCAGCCTCGCGCCGACATTCATCGCCGCGACAGAGATCGCGCGGTTCGCGACGGAGGGCCCCCCGGTCACATAGGGCGCGAGCCCGTCGTTGCCGGCCGAGGCCACGACCGTCACGCCGGCCCGCGAGGCGTTGTCCACCGCCTCGGTGTCGAGCTGGGAGCCGGTGCCGAAGGACGACCCCAGGGACAGGTTGATCACATCAGCCCCCTGCCGAACCGCGCGCTCGATCGCCTGCATCACCACGTCATCGGTCGTCGAGCCGTCGCAGCCGAAAACCTTGTAGGCGAGAAGGCTCGCCTCGGGCGCGACGCCAGGCGGAATCCGCATCGTTCGGTACGGCGTGCCCGCGTCGTAGGGGCCCTCGTACGAGGCGCCCGCGGCCGTCACGCCCGTTCCGGCGGCGATCCCGGCGACGTGCGATCCGTGGCCGATGCCGCAGTCGAGTGGATCGCGGTCCGGGTGCGGATCGCGGAGCGACGGATCGACCGCTTCGGAGTCGTAGTCGTCGCCAACGAAGTCATGTCCGTCGACGACCTTGGACGTTGGGAAGGTTCCCGGCTCGCGGACCGTCGGGTCATCGCTGCTGTAGTCGGTCTTGTCGCCCGATCCGCCGAAGTTCGCGTGGTAGTAGTCGATCCCAGAGTCGATGATCGCGATCCGGACGCCCTCTCCGGTCTGGCCCGTGTCCTCCCACGCCTGGGGGACGCCGGTGTACGACAGCGGCGTCGCCGCTTCGCGCGTCACGGTGCCAACCGGAAAGACACTGACCACGCCCGGGAGGTCCAGGAGATCCGGCAGCCGCGACGAACGGATGCGGACGCTGAAGCCATTGAGGACATCGGAGAACCGGCTCATGACGTGGCCGCCCAGCGCTCGGACCAGCGGGACCACGGCCTCCTGGTCGACGCTCAGCCGTTCGCGAACCGTCGTCGCCTCAGCCGCAGTCAAACCTGCGGGGTCGCGAGCGAGCGCAGCCGCCTGACGTAGCGACACGGGTGCGGCGTCGAGCTTCACGACGACCGTGACGTCGCGGTCGGTGCTGATGTCGGTGCCGAGGGCATCGACGAGCCCGCGAGCCTTGCCGGTGATGTCGGCGGCGTGCTGGGGGCTCCGGGCACGCGTCAGCAGGTTGCCGCGGGTGAATGGACGGGCCGAATGAGACGCAGGGCCTGGAGGTGGCGCCGCTGCAGCGGGCTGGGCAAGCAGGCCAGCGACGAGGACGACACCAATCCGGGCGAACCCGAGTCGACGCACGGCGCTCCCTCCCTGGGCCGGCAGCGCGAGCCGCGTCCCACGCACGGCTCAGGCCATCAGCGCG